>NZ_JBWAVA010000010.1:0-215273 GCF_056121505.1 Paenibacillus sp. LS-5
GAGGCTTAGCTCAGCTGGGAGAGCATCTGCCTTACAAGCAGAGGGTCGGGGGTTCGAACCCCTCAGCCTCCACCATAATCGTTCTCATACTGGAAGAGATTGTGGACACACTATAGGTATCCATCATAGGGGATTAGCCAAGCGGTAAGGCAACGGACTCTGACTCCGTCATCATAGGTTCGAATCCTATATCCCCTGCCAAATGGGAGCCATTAGCTCAGTTGGTAGAGCACCTGACTTTTAATCAGGGTGTCGAAGGTTCGAGTCCTTCATGGCTCACTTTTATTAGTATCATGCGCGTGTGGCGGAATGGCAGACGCACCAGACTTAGGATCTGGCGTCTTACGACGTGGGGGTTCAAGTCCCTTCACGCGCACCACTTTATTTGCGGACGTGGCTCAGCGGTAGAGCATCGCCTTGCCAAGGCGAGGGTCGCGGGTTCGATTCCCGTCGTCCGCTCCATATTTTGCGCCCTTAGCTCAGCTGGATAGAGCGTTTGACTACGAATCAAAAGGTCGGGAGTTCGAATCTCTCAGGGCGCGCCATTTATTTAATAACGGGATGTAGCTCAGCTTGGTAGAGCACCTGGTTTGGGACCAGGGGGTCGCATGTTCAAATCGTGTCATCCCGATTTTATATCTATGCGGGTGTAGTTCAATGGTAGAACTTCAGCCTTCCAAGCTGATAGCGTGGGTTCGATTCCCATCACCCGCTCCATAATTTTATATGTTTCGGGATGTAGCTCAGCTTGGTAGAGCACCTGGTTTGGGACCAGGGGGTCGCATGTTCAAATCGTGTCATCCCGATATCTCAGCTGCTAAGCTGACATGAACTCTTACTTTTGGTAAGAGTTTTTTTGTTAATAGAAAGTATCTCATTGTTTCAGGAGACCATGGTTTTCCTGACTGAGATACAAGAAAGACAAAAAATGAAAAAACTTTGGTTGAATGATTTTAATAAAATTCATATTTACAAAGTAAATAGAAACTGCTCCTTGGTATGGATATCTTAAAACTTCTTAATAAAAACACGTTTTGTTGTGTGACTAAAATTCACAAATCGATAGATCAATGGGTTATTTTTCGATGGTTTTGTTATGAATGTTAACATCAAAGCATCATATACTCAACGCAGAATGGAAATAATAATAGGAAGAAATACACAATATATTTATAACTGTATAAATAGTCGTATTGGTGTATAATCTTAATTGCTGTATCGCTTTACAGCGCAATAAAGTTGAAGATTTCCGGGCAGTTTTATTGTATGATATGAGGAAAGCTTCAAATAGACAATGTTAAAAACATTGATCCGGAAGAGGATGGGGGGAGCAGCATGACCGAACTTACGACTGCCGTCAGCAAAAGCAATTCTAACAATCTGCTGCGGCGTGACGTACGGTTCTTGGGGAATATTTTGGGCGAAGTCTTGGTTCACCAAGGCGGTAACGAACTGTTGGAAATCGTGGAGAAGATCCGTGAAACCAGCAAATCACTACGCTCATTGTTTTTGCCTGAACTGCACAATGAATTTAAGGAGCTAATTAATTCACTTGATCCGGAGAATCGTCACCAGGTGATACGGGCGTTTGCTATTTATTTTCAATTGGTGAACATCGCTGAGCAGAATCATCGGATTCGCCGTAAACGCGACTACGAACGTTCAGCAGGAGAGACCGTACAACCTGGTTCTATCGAAAGTGCGATTCAGGAGCTCCGTGAGCGGGATTTCTCACACGAGGATGTTCATGAGATCATGAATGGTCTTTCTCTGGAGCTGGTCATGACCGCTCACCCTACAGAAGCCATGCGGCGGGCGATTCTTGATATTCATAAACGTATTTCCGATGATGTCATGGGTCTGGATAACCCAACCCTTACCTTCCGGGAACGTGAACAGCTTCGCGAGAAACTGCTGAATGAAGTTATTACTTTGTGGCAGACAGATGAGCTGCGCGATCGCAAGCCAACGGTGCTGGATGAAGTACGTAATGGAATGTATTATTTCCATGAGACGATATTCCAGGTACTACCGGATGTGTATCAAGAACTTGAACGATGTCTAAGCAAATACTATCCGGGCCAGAATTGGCACGTGCCTACGTATCTGCGTTTTGGTTCGTGGATCGGTGGCGACCGGGATGGTAATCCATCGGTGACTGCGGCTGTGACTCTGCAGACACTAAGACTTCAGCGTAAGCTGGCTATACGGGAGTACCAGCGCATTATGCGGGATCTGATGCAGTATTTGAGCTTTAGCACCAGTATCGTAAATGTTACACCGGAGTTACTGCAATCCATTGAGGTGAATAGAAGCCTTATTAATCTGGATAAGTCTAAGTCCTGGCATAATGATAATGAGCCTTACCGTATTAAGCTTGCCTATATGATTGCCAAGACCCAGAACGTTATGGATGATGAGAAGAAGGGCTCGCTGGAGCGTTATTCTTCACCAGAGGAATTTATAGATGATTTGAACGTGATAGACCGGAGTCTGCGTCATCACTATGCAGATTATGTAGCAGATACTTATATTAAGAAGCTGATTCGCCAGGTGGAGTTGTTTGGGTTCCATACGGCGACGCTTGATGTACGCCAGCATAGTCAGGAGCATGAGAATGCGATGGCAGAAATTCTGGCCAAAATGAACGTTACACAGGATTACGCCAAGCTCCAGGAGAACGAGAAAATTGATCTTCTAGAAAAGCTGTTGAATGATCCACGACCTTTGACTTCACCGTATCAGTCCTACAGTGAGAGCACTGAAGAATGCCTTGCAGTGTACCGCGCTATTTATACGGCACAAGAAGAGTACGGTAAACAGTGTATCACCAGCTATCTGATCAGCATGGCTGAAGCTGCAAGTGACATTCTTGAGGTCATGGTTTTCGCCAAAGAAGTGGGATTATTCCGAAAAGACAATGATGGTACTGTAGTTTGTACATTACAGGCTGTACCCCTGTTCGAGACCATTGACGATCTTCATGATGCTCCACAAATTATGCGTACGCTGCTTAACCTGCCGATTTATCGGGATGCAGTTAGGGCAATGAACGATCTGCAGGAGATCATGCTGGGTTACTCAGACAGCAATAAGGATGGTGGCGTAGTTACAGCCAATTACGAGTTGCGTGTAGCTCTGAAGGAAATTACGGCAACGGCAGATGAATTCGGCATAAAACTGAAATTTTTCCATGGCCGCGGAGGAGCACTGGGACGTGGAGGCATGCCGCTAAACCGAAGTATATTGGCGCAACCGGCTTCTACAATCGGTGGAGGCATCAAGATTACGGAACAGGGAGAAGTCATCTCCTCACGGTATTCCATGCAGGGAATAGCCTACCGTAGCTTGGAGCAGGCAACCTCCGCACTGGTCACAGCTGCAATTAACGCCAGATCTCCCCATACGGATCTATATGAGCCGAAATGGGAAGAAATTGTGGCTAGGATCTCCGAGGTTTCATTAGACAAGTATCAGGACCTGATCTTCCGTGATCCGGATTTCCTGACCTACTTCAAGGAGTCAACACCGCTTCCTGAGGTTGGAGAGCTTAACATTGGTTCGCGTCCCTCTAAGCGAAAGAATAGCGACCGGTTTGAAGACTTGCGAGCGATCCCTTGGGTATTTGCCTGGACACAGAGCCGTTATCTGCTTCCTGCTTGGTATGCTGCTGGTACGGGACTACAAAGTTTCTATGACAACAATGAGGAGAACCTGAAGGTGATGCAGGATATGTATGCAAACTTCTCGTTCTTCACTACATTAATTGATACTCTGCAGATGGCGATTGCCAAGGCTGATCTGATTATCGCCAAGGAATATGCCAGCATGGGCAAAAATGATGAGGCGCGTCAGCGTATCTTTGGACAGATAGAAACGGAATTCAAGCTGACCTCCGAGCTGATTCTCAAAATCACCGGACAGCAGGACATCTTGGATAATGTACCTGTTATTCAGGAGTCCATTCGTCTGCGTAATCCATACGTTGATCCGCTCAGCTATTTACAGGTCCAGCTATTGTCGGAGCTTAGAGCCTTACGTGAAGTAGACGGTGATGATGCCGACCTGCTCCGCGAAGTGCTGCTTACGATCAACGGCATTGCTGCAGGTTTACGGAATACCGGCTGATCTTCTATATCAAGGTTAGTTATATGACCTTAATCATGATCGACTTGTCTTTCAGGTTGATCTGGAAGAGGTTGATTTTGTTTGGATGTTTAGAACTTACTGGTCTCGCTCTTCACGATCTTGGACCTGGAAGCCGGTAAAGCCTATTCCAAATCTCCGTCTGCCTCTTTATAGGGGCCGGACGGGGATTTTTTTTTAGTTTGAGTCAATAACCTGGATAGCAGAATCTGTTATGACACTGTACTGGATGAAAAAGCTGTCACGACCAAACTACTTCCCTCCCTATTCTCCTTCCAATGTTGTCGATATGGATTTCGGGAAGAGTGCATGCATAGGGGACAGGTGAGGAGAAGGCATGGAGAAGAGTTGTGGAACTGTAAGGAACCTGAGTGTCCGTCTTTGTCTTCGGATTTGATCCGCTAAAAGCGGTATCATTCAAAAAACTGGAGACAACAGCACCCTGAGGGCCGAACATTCTTAGGAGTCCCGTTATATTCATCTTCCCCTCAGTGCACTTGTGTTTGCCCAGCCTACATAGAAAGTAACAATACTATCCTTGATTTTTGACCAAACATGAATTACCATTTAAGAGCTTGTACCGTGGACATTCAAGGGATGAAAGACCAAGGGCGGCAAGTCTGGGGGAGTTAACAGGTGGAGAATTTGGAAGGCAGATTGACAAAGCTCGCCTTGAAGGGCGACCAAAGGGCATTTGCCGAGCTTGTGGAACTATATAAAGACAAAATATATCATCTGGCTTACCGGATGCTGAACAACCGACATGAAGCGGAGGATATTGTTCAGGAAACTTTTTTGCGAGTGTATCGCAATTTGGACCGTTATGATGATAAACAGAAGTTCTCAACCTGGATCTACCGGATTGGCACGAACCTCTGTATTGACCGTCTTCGCAAACGGCGCCCGACGTATTCACTGGATGCCGAGATGAACGATCAGGAAGGTATTGACGGTTATTCCATGATTCCTAGTGATAATGTGACACCGGAAACCGAGCTGCTGCTCTCAGAGACGCAGAGGCTGATCTATGAGGCCATTGACAGTTTGCCTGTGAAATATCGATCAGTGATGATATTGCGCTATCTACAGGATTTGTCACTTCAGGAGATTAGCGATGTGCTGGATATGCCTGTAACAACGATCAAGACCCGTGTACATCGCGGACGTGAATTTTTACGTAAAAAATTAGGCCCTAAAATGTAAAATAGATTATTTTTTATGAAACGTATGATTGGCAGCGACGTATGTAAGTTAAGCAAGTCTTATGCGCCCTGCCCCTTTGTCATGTTATAATTAAATAGCACTCATGAAAGGATTGGCTCCTATGGAATGCAAACTGGCCGTCTCTATGATGCACGACTACTTGGATGACGACTTGCCCGAGCTGCAACAGAGGGAATTGAAGGAGCATCTTCTATCCTGTACAGATTGCCGTGCAAAGTTCAAAGAATTGGAACAGACCGATATGCTGATGTTTTCCCTGATACACCACAGTCCTGTGGCTTCGGAGGATCTTGTAGACCGGATTATGAACTCACTTCCTCAAGTCAAGAAGGAACGGGCATTTGTGACCTGGATAAAACGGCATCCCGCACTTACAGCGGCGTCCGTGTTCATTCTTGTTATGCTGATGAGCTCTGTTACTTTTTGGAATCAGGATCGACAGCTTGTAGTCAGAGGAACTGACCTGGAACAGGTTGTCATTCAAGGGGATACGGTCATTGTACCTTCTGGTAAGACGATATCCGGCGATCTAACGGTGGAGAACGGTAAAACACAGGTATATGGGGAAGTGAACGGTAATGTGACTGTGATCGACGGTTCCTTGTACCAGGCTTCAACAGCTCATATCTCCGGGCAAGTCAAAAGCATAGACCAAGCGGTAAGTTGGCTCTGGTATAAAGTGACGAACATGTTCTCTGAAGTTGCCTACCGGTAATGACACCTGGTTGCTTTTAGAAGGAATATTATTTGCGCCTCTTTTTCCGGAAAGATGGCGCTTTTTTGTTGTGTGGGTATTCGGTGATGCGTTTCCCAGACGGCTGAAACTTGCAACCTGGGCTGGAACGTTATAACCTAGATATGATACAGAACATACAGACAGTTTACATAAACCCAGCTAATATGAAATGACGGGGGTTTTGGCATGAGTTATTTTACAGACCTAACATGGAAAGAGTCCATTAAAGATATAATCGATATTCTGATTGTCAGCTATATCATCTATAAAGTGCTCAATATGGTGCGTGGAACCCGGGCGATACAGTTGCTAAAAGGAATCCTGGTACTGGTGGTTATCTGGGCGCTTAGTACTCTGCTTGATTTATATACGCTCAAGTGGCTGATGAACCAGATATTTACGTTCGGGATATTTGCGATATTTATCATCTTTCAGCCGGAATTGCGGAGGGGGCTGGAGCAGCTTGGACGGGGCAAGTTCTTTGGACGGGCTGCCGAGAATGATGAGGAAATCAGCAAGCTGATCGGTGAAGTCATTAAAGCACTCAATTACTTGGCACAGCGAAAGATTGGTGCATTAATTGTTTTTGAACGAGCGACGGGACTCAATGAATATACCGAGTCTGGGATTCCTATGCGATCTGTAGTCAGCTCTGAGCTGTTAATTAATATTTTTATTCCCAATACTCCGCTGCATGACGGTGCTCTCATTATGCAAGATGGGCAGATTGCGGCCGCTGCTTGTTATTTGCCGCTGTCGGAGAATCCGTTTATTAGTAAGGAGCTCGGTACCCGTCACCGGGCAGCCATCGGGATTAGTGAAGTTGCAGATTCTGTCTCTGTTGTGGTTTCGGAAGAAACCGGACAGATCTCATTAGCAATTAACGGTCAGATCGTACGTGATATTAAGGAAGAATCTCTGATCTCCAAGCTTTATGAGGAGCTTCGCGCCACTTCGCCGCTGAAGGAGAAAAGCTCCGCCTTTTGGAAACGGAGGGGGGATAAGAGCAATGGATAAGTGGATGAAGAATAATAATTTCAACAAAATTCTCGCGCTTGCCTTCGCTATCATCCTTTGGATTATTGTCCATGTGGATACTGCACCTGCGAACCAGACAACAGTAAGCACAGAGTCCAAAACCATAGAAAATGTGAAGATTGAGGATACCGGCTTTGATGAGGATAAATACGTAATCACATCAAGGGATGCTGATAGTGTCAGGCTTGAAGTCATGGGCAAAAAATCGGATCTCACCTACAAGTTTTCTGATGCCTATAAAGTATGGATTGATCTGAGCAATATTCAACCAGGAGACTCGACGCTCCCACTGCATTACTCCTTACCCAGCGGTGTAATATTGGAAGATATTAAGCCAAATGAAGTGAATGTGCATGTGGAACTTAGAAATACTAAGTCTTTTCCAGTATCCATCGTTACTAAGGGAGAGCCTGCACCCGGCTACCAGGTCGGTACACCGGCATTAGATCCAGCAGCAGTGGAGGCGCAGGTTACGCTTGCTGCCAGTGAACTCAGTAAGGTTGTCAAAGTGCAAGGAACCATTGAGCTGGATGGTGAAAGTGAGACGCTTAAAGAGAAAAAGTTGAAGCTGTATGCATATGACAGTAGCGGTAACGAGATAAAGGATGCAGTCATTGAACCGTCGGCCGTAACTGTGGAGCTGCCAATTACCCTTCCGTTCAAAAGTCTGCCGCTGGACATCAGCTTTAGCGGTCAACTACCGGGGGGCTTGGCTTTATCGAAGGTGATGCCGGAACAAGATACGGTAACTGTATATGGAACCGAAGAAGCTTTGGCTTCTTTATCATCCTATGAAGCGACATTGAACTTAAGTTCGATTGATTCTGTAGGAACAAAGGAGCTAAAGCTGGAACTGGCCGCTCCGAAGAGTGTCGCTAAGATTGAGCCTACGGTATTAAATGTTTCTGTGATGACCTCGGAAATTGCCCAGAAGACCATCGATAACATTCCCATCAAGCTGGAGGGAGTAGATACCGGACTTACCGCACGGATTACAGATCCCGCTAGCAAAACGATTTCGCTCATTGTATCGGGAGCCCCAAATCTGCTCGAACAGGTGGATAAGAACAATATCAGCGTGGTTGCAGACGTTGTGGGCATCACAGCCGGAACTCATGTGGTAACGCTCCATGTTTCGCTGCCCAGGTTTATTGCTCTAGAGAATGCATCACAACGCTTAAGGGCAACGGTGGAGATGCAGACACCGGCAACGCCTGAAGCTACGAAGGCTCCCGATAGCACCCATTCAGGCACGGTAACCTCCGAGCCTAGCGCTGAGCCTGCCTCTGGCGTGGAGAGCCCAACGGAGCCTGCTCAGAGCGAAGGAGGGATTAGCCCTACCTCGACACCTATTCCTTCTGAGGGGACGGTAGAGAACAGTGGCACTTCTGGTACTGAGGGGACTGCGAACAACAGTGGAAGCCCTGGCGCAACCGGCGCAACGTAACTTTTTCTTTTAGTAAACGTCTATAATATGTGACATAGGTACCCGAAATAATATTTCGTTCATACAATAATTCATTAAGCTAATGCAGCGTATTCAAAAGGAGAAAAAAGATGGGTAAGTATTTTGGAACAGATGGTGTGCGCGGAGTCGCAAACCGTGAATTAACAGCAGAGATGGCCTACAGTATCGGCCGTTGTGGTGGGTATGTATTGGCTGGTAATGTAGAGAAGCCTAAGGTGGTTATAGGCATGGATACGCGAATTTCGGGTCCTCTTCTGGAATCCGCTCTTGTAGCAGGAATGTTGTCCATTGGTGCTCAGGTTATCCGGCTAGGTGTCGTGAGTACGCCTGCTGTGGCTTATATTACAAGATTACTTAAGGCAGATGCAGGAGTAATGATATCAGCTTCGCATAATCCGGTTGAAGATAACGGCATTAAGTTCTTTGGCGGAGACGGGTTTAAGCTGACAGATGAAACCGAGCTGCGGATTGAAGAACTGATGGATGCAGAAATTGATGAATTGCCACGCCCTGTGGGTGCTGGTCTGGGAACAGTAAGTATAGATAATGAGGCGAAATATTTATATTTGAACTATCTCAAAACAACAATTTCCCAAAACTTCACAGGACTTAAGGTAGTACTGGACTGTGCCCATGGAGCGGCTTATGAACTGGCTCCACGCTTGTTCAGAGAGCTTGGTGCAGAAGTGATCGCTATCGGTTCAGAACCGGATGGGCTGAATATTAATGACGGCTTCGGCTCCACGCATCCGGAAACTTTACGTGAAGAGGTGCTACGCCAAGGCGCCGATCTGGGACTTGCTTTTGACGGAGATGCTGATCGGTTGATTGCTATTGATGAGAAGGGCGACGAAGTTGACGGTGACTTTATCCTCTGTATCTGCGGAGATGCGATGAATCGCGCCGGTAAGCTTAAGGATGGCACCATTGTATCCACAGTTATGAGTAATATTGGTTTCTACAAAGCAACAGAACAACTGGAGCTGAATACAGCCAAGACTGCAGTCGGTGACCGTTATGTGATGGAAGAAATGCGCCGGGGCGGATACAATCTGGGTGGAGAGCAGTCCGGTCATGTTATTTTCCTGGATTACAATACAACAGGTGATGGCATCCTAACGGCAATCCAACTGGTGGACACAATGAAGTCATCTGGTAAGAAGCTCAGTACGCTGAAATCAATGATGACCAAATACCCGCAGGTGCTTGTGAATGTTCGTGTTCAGGATAAGACCAATTATCCCAACAATCCGGCTATTGAAGCGGCTATTCAAGATGTTGAAGGCAAGCTTGGCGATAACGGCCGAGTACTGGTACGTCCTTCAGGGACTGAACCGTTAATACGGGTCATGGCTGAAGGCCCCGATAAGGCGGAGCTGGATCTCTATGTAGGTCAAATTGTTGATGTCGTTCAGCGTGAATTAGTGTAATTAACGATATTAATGTATAAATAATTCAGCCTGTGAAGAAAAAGGTTTAAGGCTTCTTCACCGGCTGAATCTGTATATAGCCCACTATCTTGTAACAGCACCAAAAGTATTCATACCTTTCAGCATTGCCAAAACGATGTAAGGTGCATATAATAGATAAAGTGTCATTCCAGAAGGAAAGCGGGGATAGTAAGGTAGGCAACAGCAAGCGCCAGAGCTTGATCTTGCGCGGGGGAGAAGGGACAGCCTTTAAATTGCCGGATATCGGCGGGGCTTGAACGGATCACGGCAGATGTAAGCTGACGAGGTGGAGGTGTTCGAAATGTTCGGCGGGGACCTCCCGGTGATGCACCAGAGCCGTAAATGGAAACGGAAAATGCGAGGGCGACCTTTCACACAACGTTTCTGTGGGTGCTATCGGAAAAAGTACAAATTCATGGGTTAGTGCAGTAACGGAAAGAAACACTGAGTGTTCTGCCACGGCAGAGGAGAAGACTGTACATTTCATGAACATAATTGCAAGTGATGGTTATTGTAAGGGATATTGCCCTCTTTAGGGCTCTATAGCCGTGTCCACTTGTCTGGGTCTGAAATACAACAGAATATTTGCTTTTTCTCAAAAACTTGCCGCATGGCACGTTTCTTTCCTTATGCCGCCCACACTATAAATTGGACGGAGGAAATTATTATGTGTGGTATTGTAGGATATATCGGTAATCAGAACTCGCAAGGGATCTTGGTAGAGGGATTGAAGAAGCTTGAATATCGTGGGTATGATTCGGCCGGGATTGCTGTTTTTACCAAGGATGGTCTTCAGGTTGTAAAAGCACAGGGCCGCATGGCGAATCTCGAAGCTAGACTTGAAGCTACTCCACTGACAGGTAGTGCCGGAATCGGGCATACCCGCTGGGCAACCCACGGCAAGCCTTCTGATGAGAACTCGCACCCGCATACGGATGAGAGTCAGAAGTTCTCAGTCGTACACAACGGGATTGTGGAGAACTATCTGGATCTTAAAGAGGAATTGATCGCCGGAGGATGCCACTTTACTTCCGAAACGGATACGGAGGTTATTTCGCACCTGATCGCCCGTGAATATGAAGGGGATATCGTGAAAGCTGTACAGAAAGCAATCACCTTCATGCGTGGTGCATTTGCACTTGGAGTTCTGACCGAATATGAGCCCGACAAACTGGTAGCTGTACGTCAAGCAAGTCCACTGATCATTGGCTTGGGTGAAGGAGAAAACTTTATCGGGTCGGATATTCCTGCTCTGCTGGAATACACTCGTAACGTATATATTTTGAACGACGGCGAAATGGCTGTATTGACACGGGATGCTGTCGAATTGATGACGATTGAAGGCAATTTTATTTCTCGGGAAATGATTACTGTCGATTGGGATGCTGTTACTGCAGAAAAAGGTGGGTATGAGCATTTCATGTTGAAAGAAATCCACGAGCAGCCAAAAGCATATCGTGATACTATGCGCGGAAGAATGAATGCTGAAGGCAACAAAGTAATTCTGCCTGAGCTGAACCTGACCGAAGAGCAGATCAAGAATATCCGCAACGTACAAATCGTTGCTTGCGGTACCGCCTATAATGCGGGTCTTGTTGGACGCAACCTGATTGAATCCTTGGTACGTGTTCCTGTAGAAAATGATATCGCTTCGGAATATCGTTACCGTTCGCCGATCGTTACACCAGAAACCCTGGTCATCGTAGTCAGCCAATCCGGTGAAACTGCAGATACACTTGCAGCTCTTCGTGAAGGTCAAGCAAACGGAGCCCATGTTCTGGCTATCACTAACGTAGTTGGCAGCTCTATTGCCCGCGAAGCAAACAGTGTGCTTGTAACTCTAGCTGGTCCGGAAATCGCTGTAGCTTCAACCAAAGCATACACTTCACAGCTGATCGCGTTCACTTTGCTCGGTCTGTATCTGGCTGAAGTTCGCGGTACTCAGTCTGAAGCTGAAGTTGCCAAGATTCTGGCAGCTATGCAGTCATTGCCGGAGCAAGTAGAAGTAATCCTGTCGCAAAAAGAAGCGATCAAGACTTATGCTGAACAAATTGCTAAGCATGAGCACCTATTCTTCATCGGCCGTGGCGTAGATTACGCTGTAGCCCAGGAGGGATCGCTGAAACTGAAAGAAATCTCCTATATTCACTCCGAAGCTTACGCTGCGGGTGAACTGAAGCATGGTACACTGGCGCTGATCGAAGAAGGCGTTCCAGTCATTGCCCTGGCAACTCAGGAATCCGTTCTAGAGAAAACCGTCAGCAATATCAAGGAAGTCAAAGCTCGCGGTGCACACGTGCTGGCCATCACTCATGAAGTGAATGCAAACGATCTGCTTAGATCTGTTGACCAGGTGTTCGTGATTCCTCAGACACTGCAGTTGCTGACCTCTGCATTATCCGTAGTGACGCTGCAATTGCTGGCTTACTACGCCTCACTGGCCCTGGGTCACGATGTGGATAAACCACGTAATTTGGCGAAGAGCGTTACTGTGGAGTAGGGTAGGGAAGAGGATATAGATATTTTGTCAGAAGAAAATAAAGTGTTAGACTGAAAAATAAAGTGTTAGACTCGGAAAATAAAGTATTAGACTAAGAAAATAAAGTTGTAGACTGAGAAAATAAAGTATTAGACTGACGGGATTGGACATACTGCTACTAGGAGCTCTTCTACTGTCTACAGAACTTACATCCAGAATAACATCATGACTCCATACGGGGCTGCCTTCGGGTAGCCCTGTTTTCTTTTAAAGGAGGTGTTGTCATCTTGGCCAAACGAAAACGTGAAATCACGGAAGTGAAGATTGATAGGTTTATCAAAGAAGGCAGAGGACAAGGAACGGGAGCCGATTATCTTCCGTGGCTGCGAGTACAGGATGTGCCCTCAACAGGCAGATCGACTCGGGGTGTTGGCTGGACCACAGGCAGACAACACACCTTCTTGTCCGATTTGGAACGCGATTATTTCTATGCTCTGGATTATGCCGATGGAGTAACAGACATCCGTGAGCAATATCCCCTCCTTCCGCTTGAAGAGACGAAGCTGATTGCTGACAAGCTTGGTATCGCACATCCCAAAGACCCTAGAACTGGCGTGGATATTGTTATGACTACGGACTTTGTAATTACATATAGGGATAAGGAATATGCGAGGACGGTTAAGCCTGCTAAAGAGCTGGAGAACGAACGCATATTAGAGAAATTTGAAATTGAACGAATATACTGGGAGTCACATCAGGTAGATTGGGGAGTTGTGACTGAGCGTGATTTGCCTTATACGTTGATTCGCAATGTCGAATGGATTCATAAAGAGTATCACAATGAGGATGTCGGAAAACTTGGGATCTTTGCTGTTCAGAGCTTGGAGCGTTCACTAGCTGCTTTAATACAATCAGGGACTGCAATAGCTAGAGCGTGTCTCGCTTGCGATGAACAAATGGGGTTGGAAGCCGGGACAGCCCTGGCTATGTTCAGACATTTTGTAGCCAGAAAGATCTGGTCTGTAAACATGAATGAGAAGATTAATCCATCGAATAGTGCTAATGAGTTTCATATCACTGGAGCAGATGGCTTATTGGCGAAAGGCGGCTGAGATATGCAGATACTCTATGAAAATATGGTAGTCGAATGGCAGTTGCCTGAGTCCGATGTGCGTCAGGTTGAGAGAATACTATGGATCTCACCAAATGAGGAATACCTCTACTGCATTGCAATGGATGATGATAAGGCTTTTCCTGTTATGAAGGCTTATTCGGAATATGCAGCAGGTATTGCATCGAAGCTTTGCAGACAAGTGGATTGGATCAATGATAGCGTCCCTGTAATTGATACTGATATTGCCCCTGAGCATTTGGCGCTCCGTGATAAGTCATGGGACACTATCAAAGATATCGTCCTGGATGAGCCGAACTGCTATGACAAGAAATTCAGAGGGGCTCAAATCCAAGAGGTTCAGGGACGAACTGCTGTTCATAAAAGTACAATTTATCGCTACTTACGCAGATATTGGCAGGGCGGGAAAATGAAGAATACGCTGCTGCCTCACTATAACAATTGCGGTAGTTACGGCAATGATCGTACTCCTACCGAGGCCAAACGTGGGCGTCCTCGAAAGTTTGAACATGAGCCAGCAGGTATAAACATCGACGAAGAAACCAAGCAATTACTGAGATCAGGAATACGATTATTTTATAACACTCAGGAGAAATCTCCTTTAAAACATGCTTACCAAAAAACACTGGAGAAATTCTTCGCAAGCGGATACCGCCAAGAAGGACAAGCTCTGATTCCCGTTCTCCCTCCCCCGGAGAAGCTACCCACATTTGGCCAATATAAGTATTGGTTTCAGAAAGAGCAGGACCTTGCAAATACGCTTAAAAGTAGACACGGAAAAAAGAGATATGAACTGAATCACCGCCCAATACTCGGAAGCTCTACTCTTCAAAGCTTCGGTCCAGGCTCCAGATTCCAGATTGATGCTACGGTTGCAGACGTTTATCTGGTTAGCGAATATCAGCGCGAATGGATTATTGGCCGTCCGATTGTTTACATTGTCATCGATGTGTTTAGCCGCTATATAACTGGAATATACATTGGCTTGGAAGGCCCTAGCTGGGTTGGCGCCATGATGGCTTTAGCCAATACAACAGCTGATAAAGTACGGTATTGTGCCGAATACGGCATTGAAATTACCGAGCAGGAATGGATGAGCAGCCATTTGCCGCAAAAGCTTACAGCAGATCGCGGTGAGCTGGAGGGCGATAAACCAGCTAGACTTATTGACGTTCTTGGTGTGGATGTCGAGAATGCGCCGCCTTATAGAGCGGACTGGAAAGGAATTGTAGAGCAACAGTTTCGGCTTGTGAACTTGAGAAGTGTTCGATTTGTGCCAGGGGCAATCAAGGAACGCTTCAGAGAACGCGGCGAACGAGATTATCGCCTTGACGCTAAATTGACGTTACGAGAGTTTACTCTGATTATGATCCAATACGTTCTTTATCATAACAACAATCACCGTATGCTCTGGTATGATCGCAATGAATTTATAATAGCAGATAATGTTGAACCGATCCCGTACCAATTATGGCAGTGGGGAATAATAAATCGGACGGGGCGCTTAAAGAAGCTTCCTGAAGCTATTGTTAAGCTCAATCTACTTCCCCAGGGAGAAGCTACGGTTACAGCTGCTGGAATCCAGTTCAAAGGCGTCCATTATGGATGTGATCTGGCGATGCGAGAGCAATGGTTCGTGAAGGCCAGAGTCGGCAAGACTTGGCGTGTAAAAGTGTGCTATGACCCGCGTTCCACTAATGAAATCTACTTATGGTTGGATGCTGGAAGACAGTTCGAGGTATGCACGCTGCTTGATCGAGAAGAACGATATCTTAACAAGAGATTTGAAGAAGTAGACGACTTATTGGAGATTGAACGATATCATGGCAGACATCACAAGATAAATAATATGTTGGCCAAGATTGACTTGGATGCGCAGACCCAAGCCATTGTAGAGCAAGCGACGAAAAAGACAAATGAGGCGTTACGCAATAGCGATATAAGTAGTAACCAGCGTGTTAAAGGAATCAGGGGGAATCGGAGCGGAGAAAAGCAGTTGAATCGGCCACAGGAGGTTTTCCAACTAGCTGAATCTCGTACAGTTGAAAGAAAGACTTCGAAGGACGATAACTTAGTACCGATGAACCGGGATGCGACAACAAAACCGCAAGAAGCCTATATACCCCCGGCTGACAAGCTTTCCAAGATTAAAGCCTATTTGCAGGAAGACGGTGATGAAGAGTGAACGAGATAGATGTTCCATTATTTCACTTCAGCCGTGGTCATTTTGTGGAGGCAGATTATCAAGATCCGCTGCTTGAGGACTATAGGAATAATCCTCTCTTGGAGGCTTTGCCGCCTATTTGGGACGACAAGACTGTAGCCAAGCGGCTGGCATCCAATCCGAGTTTCAATATTGCTGAACGAGAATTACCGGTCCATTTGAGAATGCATTGTGTACAGCGGATTTCAAGAGATTTCTTCAGGCCATTATCGAGACATCTTGAACTTCAACAGAGTCTCTCCAGACTGATCAGGGATGGTTATGTAGGCCGCAATCCTCTTACCCCCAACTATGCCTTCAGAGCCCGTAAAGATGCCTATGAGCTCATTATGAAAGGTCATACAAATGGTTATCCCGTGAACACACCGACATCGGCAGGATTTGCTCTGGTTGGCATATCCGGAATCGGGAAATCAAGCAGTCTGATGCGTATCCTTCAGATGTATCCACAAGTAATTTTGCATCGAAAGTATAAAGGTCAGGATATGCCTGCTCCCTATCAGATTGTATGGCTAAAAATGGACTGTCCGCATGATGGATCTATACGAGGCTTATGTTTGAATTTTCTGTTGGCGGTTGACAGTTTAGTCGGGACGAAGTATTACAAGAAGAATACAACAAAAACGACGGATGAATTATTGCCGATTATGGCTCAGGCAGCCGCCGTGCATTGCCTTGGTGTGCTTGTCATTGATGAAATTCAGAATCTGCAGGAAGCGAAGGATGATCGGGCTGCACAAATGCTGAACTTCTTCGTCCAACTGGTGAATACGATTGGTCTTCCTGTCATTCTAGTTGGTACCTATAAAGCGCTGCCTGCCTTGAATGGTGAATTCAGGAATGCGAGACGCAATAGCGGGCAAGGTGATGCAACCTGGCACCATTTTCAGAAAGATGAGGAATGGGAATGGCTTCTGCAAGGGTTGTGGAAGTACCAGTGGACTGACAAAAAAGTTGAGTTAACGCCTGAGTTTATAGATATCATGTTTGAGGAATCTCAAGGTATATCGGATATTGCAATTAAGCTGTTTATGCTGACGCAGTGGCGTGCGCTGGACAAGGAGATCGAGCATATTACACCGGAACTTATCCGCTCTGTGGCCAGAGATCGATTTATGCTGATTAAGCCAGCACTTGAAGCGTTACGCTCAGGGAAGAAGAATCAAATTCAGAAGTTTGCTGACATTTATGACAGCGTATCTATAGATGACTATCTGGATCGAATTGAGGCCGAGAAGCGTAAGGCTGCGCGGCTTGAGGTGATAAAGACGGAGCTTGGATATAACCTGCAAGAGCAAACGGTGTCTGATGTTAATGGGTGGCTGATTGAGGCTGGCATAGGAGAAGCCATCGCATTAAAAGCAGCGCAGGTTGTAGTACAGAAGCATCTTCATGAATTGGATACAGTGGATCTACACAAAGAAGCGCTGAAGATTGCGTTACAAGTGCAGAATGATAATTCTTCTACTAAAAAGTCTATTCTGCGAAGCAAAACGAAAGTGAAATCAACACCGACAGAACCAAATGATTTACGCGTAATTGTATCTCTGGGCAAGAAGCAGAAGCTGCCGGCATACGATTCACTAAAAGTTGCCGGATATATTAAAGATCCAATGGAGTTTATCGGATAGAAGGCGGTGGAAGTATGGATATGTATGGCGGTATGCCTCTCCCTTACCCGGATGAGTTACTCTATAGCGTGATTACTAGATATCACCTGCGGATGAACAACTCCAGCCCGAAATGGACACTTCGGGAATTATTCGGTACAGATCAGGTTATTCCTACATTGGATCTTCCCAGTCATCTCGATAATCTATCCCCCAGAAGCCAGATCATAGGTATAACATCAGATCAATGGATTGACGAGCATACTTTATATTCATATTACGCCCCCTTTCTTCCTCAGAATAGAAGCCGACAATTAAAGCAGATGATGAGGAGCAATGACGGTTCAGGGATTCATACGCTGGTTGGTATTACAGCGAGTTCCATGGAGCGGAACGGTAAATTGCGATTTTGCCCCTCATGTTATGAAGAAGATATCCAGCGGTTTGGCGAGCCCTATTGGCACCGTGTGCATCAGGCTGTCGGGGGCATGGTTTGTCCAGAACATCGTATTGTGCTTCACAGCATAACACATCCTGTTTCAGATCGACACGGTTTAACGGTGTTGCCTATAGCAAGACACTTATTTCAATCCCATCCAATGGTATCGCCTGTTCCAGAAAGGACTCACCTACGATTGCTTGAAATTGCTCAGGATGTTCAGTTGTTGCTTAGCGTTGGTCACTCACTTCATCTATACGATTCCAGAGACTCTCTATTACATAAATTAAGTGAACAAGGCTATTTGACCCCAGCCAATCGAATTCGGCAGCGCGAGCTTGAGATGAAACTAAGTTCTCATTATGGTAAAGAGATGCTGGAGTTCCTGAACTGTCAGACCTATGGAAATGATTACTCCTGGCTGGCAGTGTCTACAAGGAAAGCTCGTAGAGCCGTTCACCCTTTAAGACGATTGTTGCTTATACGGTTCCTCTTTGGTTCTTTCAGTAGCTTCCTGGAGCAAAGAAATACGAGCCATTCTCCCTTTGGTAAAGGCCCGTGGCCATGTCTAAATAAGGCTGCGGATCATTACAGAGAACCATGTATCACTCACTTGAAAATTACGCGTTGTTCAGACACTGGGAGAGCGGTAGGCACATTCTCTTGTAGCTGCGGGTTCTGTTATTCCAGAAGAGGCCCGGACCAGAGCACAGAGGATCGTTACCGCATCGGCCGCATTAAAGCCTTTGGACCTGTCTGGAAGAATCAACTAGTGGCTTATATGGACAAGGGTTTATCGTACCGAGCTGCCGCCGAGAAGCTTGGCGTGGATACAAATACCGTCATTAAGTACGCACGGCTTAATCCGGAACATGAGAGCTTCAGCAATGAAGTGATCTTGTCGTCTGCGTCTCCCCTAACAATAAAAAAGGGAACTTCCAAAAAGAAACGTAATGCGCATAATGCATGCTACATTCGTGTTGACTGGGAGAAGCGCGACCTCGAATTGAGCTGGGAGGTTGAAGAGGTGTGCAATAAGATGCTTGCCGATCGGGACATGAAGCCTGTTCGAATTACATATGCCTCAGTTGGCAAACGTATTGGAAACCTTGCATTAATTGAAAAACATAAAGATAAGCTTCCGATCACGATGGCTATTTTATCGAACCGTCTCGAAACAGTTGATCAATTTCAAATACGCAGAATTAGATGGGCTGCAGAACAAATGCATGATGAGTTTCCCATTAAACGGTGGAAATTAATCAGAAAGGCCGGAATACGACCAGGTTATTCTAGTGCGGTATCTGACGCGCTTGATTATTACGGCGGTCAAGGATTACATACCTTGAACTTTGCAGATAGGGTGACGACGCAATGGCTTCAGTAGAATTCAGTCCTTGGCCGTTTGAGGAAAATGAGGATGTTGAACTAATTTGGTTTGGATCACCGTACACGGATTATAAAGGTGACTGGAGAATTCGAGTTGCCTTTAGAAGAGCACGAGGTGAGGTTAAAGTCCTGTCTCGAGCCTGGGGAGCAATCCCTCTATTACGAATCGGCCAAATATACACGAAGGGTGTGCTTAATCAAGTCCGCCCAATAAGCGGATCGTCTTATACATTCACGATACCTTCACTTGATCAGGGGAAGATTGTAAATGGGTTTCAATTGCCCAAGCGTCTCATCGACTTTGGAAAGAATCCGGAGTTAGGAACGCAAAATATTATTCAGTATACAGTGGGGAATATAACGGTCTGTATTCCTGTTGTCGAGCTTCTTAGAGCAATGTTTATTAATTCGCGGCTAATGGCATATTCGCTGATGCAGCCCCATGGTCTAGAACAACTTATTGAACGATGTGAATTTGAGAATAATGTTCTTCACTTTCATTTAGGAACCCGGGTACCTAATACAATGGCTAATGAGAGTAATGCCCGTCATATGTCATGGATCTATCTAGACCCCCAAATGAATACCATGTGGAATTCCGTTTATCAAAGATTGTTCAGTAGAGCAATAGCCGATTCTCCTACTAATCCCAAGAAGGTATTTAGAAAGGGGAATCCTCTTGATGTGGAGCTTCCCTCTACCGGTCCAATCGAACTGATAGTAAGGGGCGATCAATTCATGAATAGGGTTTTGGTGAAAGAAATTGTGGGGTTCGCCGGCTTCACGCATCCGGCAACCGAAATTGACTTCTGGCATCACTCCAAAAAGCGGCAGGAATCAGTCTTTGGAGACAGGCGGTTACGGATACCCGATCAATCCAAGAACGACGACGTTATAATTAATGAAAACAGTGAACATGCAAAAGAAGATACAAATCAGGATGTACTTGAAGCACCCCCTACTTTTGTGAAATTTATTAATTTTCCCGTCGTGAGAACTCGAAAGAAAAATGTGAAACAAACGCATGCGGGAGACGATGTGGTCGTTAATACAGGTAGAGGCGGCAAAAATTTGGACCAACCTAGACAGGTCAGTGTTCAAGATTCAATCGTGGGCGGCGATACTCCACCTATTGATTTTCAAACTTTAGAGATGGTTCCGATTTCTGAAGCTATTGGTCTAGAAGATTTTTTCAAAATGATAGCATTGCTGAAGGAAATGACTTCATTTTCTATCCGAATGTCTATAGTTCGAATTCCGCCTGGCAAACGGTTTTCGGTATGTCCAAATGGTGCGAGTCGAACCTGTGCTATTGTCCAAGTATCAAATAGTATGTTTACGAAGTACATTATAGAGGTTGCACGGCCGGATAATTGGTCGATATCGACACTTTTACTAGAACCATTTAGAGATAGTTCCATGAAATTGATAGAGAATGAAATAAGTAATCTATTGAATAGTCTGGTATCTAAAAGTGGCCATTGGGATAAAGTAATATTAAGTCAAATTAACAACCTGAAAATAGAAAAAATCAAACATCTTACAGGGGATTCCACAAAAGACTGGTCTCGCAGAATATGTAGTAAACTACAATAATATAAACAAAAATTTGTGTGAAGCTTAACAGTTTACTATATAATCTACTTAGAAGATAACTAAGACTGGTAGGTAACTAACTGTGAAATATACTTGTATTGAAGTCTTTTGTGGTGCTGGGGGACTAGCTTACGGACTAAAAAAAGCAGGATTCAAAGTATTGTATGCATTTGATCATAATGAGTCAGCTATTAAAACATTTAAGCATAATATAAATAAAAAAGCTGTTGTTGCAGATGCACTAAAAATATCCGCAGAGGAAATATTAAAAAAGACCAAACTTGCAAAGGGTGAACTCACACTCTTATCCGGAGGACCTCCCTGTCAAGGGTTTTCTAGACAAAACAAAAATGGTGAGAATGGTGATAAACGAAATAGATTAATAGTAAAGTATATCCGATTAGTACAAGGAATAGAGCCTAAGTTTTTTTTGTTAGAAAATGTGGATACCTTTAAAAAAAAGCGTGGCCAAGCATATCTTAATCTACTTCAGCAAGGATTATCAAACACATATAATATCATTGTAAGAGAAATTAACTGTGCTGATTTTGGTGTTCCTCAAACCAGAAAAAGGACGATTGTAATTGGTGTTCGTAAGGATATTAATTGTATATATACATTCCCTGAAGTAAGTCACCCACAATATAAATGGGTTACTGTGAGGCAGGCGTTAAGAGGACTAGATTCACCACCAGCAGATGGATCGGAACATCCTGAATTACCAAATCATACTCTTGCAAATATTACGGAGATAAACCGGGAGAGAATTAAGTATGTTCCTCAAGGTAGTGGACGAAAATGCTTACCTCGAAGACTTCAGTTACAATGTCATAAGAAAAAAACAGGTTGGCCGGACGTTTATGGTAGGATGTCTTGGGATAAGCCTGCACCAACAATCACGGGAGGATTTGATAACTTTACTAGAGGTAGATTTGCTCATCCTCAAGAACATAGACCCATAACATCTAGAGAAGCGGCAATACTTCAGAGCTTCGATAATAAGTTTAAATTTATTGGAACTAAAGGTGATATAAGACAACAAATAGGTAATGCCGTTCCACCATTGTTAGCAAAGGTACTTGGAAAATCGATAATTACAGCTCTAAAGGCTGCAGAAGCAACAAGTCTTAAATAAGGAGTGGTTCTTTTGGCAAGATTTCGAACCAAAGCTCGAGCAGTAGACCTACTGGGTAAGCAGCAAATTCGAGATGAGATTACAGCAATTTCAGAGTTATTGAGAAACTCTTATGATGCTGATGCATCCGAGGGACTCATTGATGTGTCTTTAAAAGAAGAACATATAGTGGTCTGGGATGATGGCGATGGAATGAATGAAAAAGACCTCGTAAATAACTGGTTGACTATAGGCACTTATTCTAAAGCAAAAGCTTCACCTGTGAAAACTTCCAAACGTCGCATTAAAATTGGTGAAAAAGGTATCGGTCGATTGGCTATATCTTTGCTAGGAAATCAGTTGTTGATCATCTCGAAAAAAAAGGTTGAGAATGTGTGGTCTCTGCTTTATTTACACTGGGGCTTATTTAGAAATGAACAGCTGTTTTTAGAAGATATTGAGATACCAACAAGAAGCTTTAATTCAGTATCTGATCTGAATAGCTTTTTGGAGAACGATTTCCAATCTCTAAAGAATGAATTGATTGAAAATCTTGATTATCCAAATAAATGGAATGATGATGGAAAATCAAAAATTAGGAGCGAAATTCTTAACTTCAAACTTTCTAAGGATATTTATAAAAGAATACAAATAAATGAATCTCGAGGTGGAGGGACAATCTTTTTCATTAGAAATATTGAGAACGATTGGGATTGGGAAATTTATAAGACTAATATTGAAGACGAGAGCCGAAAAGAGAGAAAACGTAGGCTTCAAAATGTGCTTGTGTCTTTCTCGAATTTAATTGATTTATTTGATAAAAAAGAAGATGAAATTAGTAATGATGGTTTCACTCCACGTATACATATAGATGGTCAAAAATTAGAAAGAGAATCATGGTTTAATCCAGATGACATTGAATTATATGATTATGCTCTTAAGGGGAAAATAGAAGAAGGCTTATTTACTGGGCAGGTTTATGTTCGTAATTCATCTGACACTGATGTTTTTGACGTATCAAATATTGAACTGACCAATGGCATCCACACAAGCAGTATGGCAGATTGCGGTCCTATTGATGTTAAGTGGTTTTTTATTGAAGGGAGAGATGATCTAACTTCACTGACGAAAGAACAATCAAATATGATGCGTGAAAAACTAAGCGATTCTGGAGGTATATATGTCTTCCGTGATGGTTTAAGAATACTACCTTACGGAGAGCCAGGAAACGATTTTCTGAGAATCGAAGAAAGACGTTCAAAAGGAGCAGGCTACTATCTTTTCAGTCATAGAAGAATGTATGGTTTTTTGGAGATTAGTAAACTTAAAAATAAAAACCTAATTGATAAATCAAGTAGAGAAGGTTTTGTAGAGAATACGTTCTACAAATATTTTATAGCAGTCAGCCAAAATCTACTGGTTTGGTGGGCAAGAGATTTTCTTGAATCTACAAAGGAATCTGGACTGCGCGCTCAAAGAATTAAGAGATTACAAGAGGATAGAGAAAGAGACGAAAGAATAATTAAGCAACAGAGAGAAGAAGAAAAAAGAGAAAGAATGTATTTCCGTGAATTAATGGATGTATTGAATTCATTTCAAACGCAGGTGGATAGTAGCTACAATCGTATTAAGAACATCATTCAATTGGAATTAGAATCAAAAGTAAAATATTTAGAACACAGATGTGCCAATATACAGGAATATTCTGACGAATTATTCTATATAAAAATGGAACTATATAAGTTCATTGCTGATTTGGATGAATTGATAATTCCCTATAATTCGAGATATTTTCATTCTCCAGAGATTCTAGATCAAATTGATCATGCAGGCTTGCTGATTAAAATGTATAAAACTAAATTAGAGAGCTTCATAGAAGATTCAATCAATAACTTGGAGGAACCCGACTTTAGTACTGCTAACGACAGTAATAAAGATAAGGTTGATGCGCTCTCGGATAGAATTTATCAAATCACCAAGTGGAAAGATAATGTATTTAAGCCTCTTTGTGATGAGACGATAAGTAAACATTTAAATGATTTGAAAAAAGAATTTTATACTTTAATTAATGACATAATTCATAATTATGAAATTAATCTAAGAAAGTCTCAGCTTCGGTTCATTGAATCTATTCAAATGGAGTTAGAAGAGAGTAATGCTTTATTATATGAGGTTCTAGAGAAAGTACAATCTTTTGATTATATACTTGATCCAGCAAATGTCGAAATAGAGGCTAATACCGTGATTAGCCAGCATGAACTTTTAATAAATAAAGCCCAGCAAGAATTATTACAGTTTTCAGTCGAAATAAAAACAATGGATCTTACAAGAAACGTACGGAGTTTTTTACATGAGGCCAAAGATAAGTTAATGGATAGCGATAAGTATTTTTCAGATGACGATTTCATTGGTTTTTTAAAGAAAGAAGTCATAATGTATAGGGAGCTTTCATCAATTGGCTTAGCTGCTGAACTTACTAGTCACGAATTTAATGCTCTGTATAATAGCATAAACGAGAATATAAATATACTTTATAAATCTCTAAGTAAAACTAAGGCGTTGCCGGTGATTGAGAGAACAAGAAATGCATTTAAATCTTTAGAAAGATTACACCAGAGGATGAATCCCTTATACCGTCAAGTTAGAGCAAGAAAGGAAAGAATTTTTTTAAAACAGTTCATTGATAACGTGCTTGAATATTTTGAATCAGATATTAATAGATACAATATTCAAGTTCATATCCGCTTCTCAGAGGAATTGTTAATTAAAGAAAATGAAGCCGTTTTGTTTACTCCTATAGTTAACATAATATCAAACTCTATATATTGGTTGCTTAATCAGAATACCAAAGAAATACATTTTTACGCTAATGATAACAAACTATATATACATGATACAGGTCCAGGCATTCCTAATAAAGATCAAACAAGGATTTTTGAACCGTTTTTTACAAGGAAAGTTGAAGGTAGAGGTTTGGGACTTTTTTTATCAAGAGATATTTTAGAAAGCAGAGGCCATAAACTTTACCTCATAAACCAAGGTGAAGAATTAATACCGCTTAGTGGTGCATGTTTTTGCATTGAGTTTAATACAGAAGCCTTTGGAGATGATATTTAATATGAGTGAGATCATGCAGGTTGAAGCGATAGTGAAGCGATATTTTGATAATGCAGTTATTGTTGATGACCAATTAAATTTTAACGAAATTGAACTGCCTGAAATAACAGACGAAGAACTTGGAGAAATCCCTGATGATTTTTTCATTGATGATGTCGCTTCAACTACTGAAGAAGATTTAAATGAAAGACCTAAAGAGTTACTTCAACAATTGACTCTTGACGGATTTATTGCATACCCGTATAAATATGGTACGCAAAGTGCTAGTGCACAACTGAGGTTTTTATCTAAAGTATTAGATACAACAAAATTGCTTTTTATAGATTGGAACCTGGAAAATTTCAATCCTGATTCTCCTGAAAAACCTGGAAAAGCAGCTATTGAAATTTTGAATTATTACTCTTGCCAACTAGTTGGTTTAAAATGTGCAGTAATCTACACACAAGAAGATTGTGACGTTGTTATAAGTCAAATCTCTTCATATTTCGATGTAATTGATAGAGAAAGTTATTTTTTTCAAGAACACGGAAAAACGGAAGGAAACTCTTTATTTGGTTTCGTAATGAAAAAGGATATTGAACCATCAGAACTCATAAGAAAGATATCGCAAATTTTATTGAGTGATAAATGTATTCCGATTCATATTATGGATAGTGCTAGTAGACTTGAGAAGAGCATAACTAAAGCAATCCATAAATTTAACGCTCCTTTTGAACAGGTACTATTAACACAGATTTTATCGTCAGAAATTAAAAATGAAGGTATTCCGAAATTTTTAGATGATACGTTTCTATCAAGTGTATTATCAGACGATACGGCAATACAGCCAAGTAATTTTCTTTTTAGTGCGAAAAGAAACAAAATAAAGAATGTCTTAAGGGCGAAAACAATTGATATTTCTAATATTTCTACTTTTTTTGAAGTTATAAACTTTAAAGGGAAACAAGCGATATTGGATTTATTTAGAAATGCTGAATTTGTTGAAGGTTTGGAGAAAGTTTTTAGAGACGAAGAACTTATATCATTTGAAGATTTGAAAACGAGAATTCGTTCAATTCTCCCAAACCCTTCACTGGATAATAAAATCAATGAAATAGTATTAATGATATTCTTAATTGTCGATTATATTGATAATACTGAGGGATTTAAAAATGCATTTTTAGAACAAACTTATTATTTCACTAAACTTCTGAAATTTATGGATACAGCAGGAGAAAAAATTCATACAGGAAGCATTTTTAAAAAAAATGATGACGATACTTATTTGTTATGTATTACACCTTTTTGTGATACTCACCGACCAGATAAGGTGAAGGATATATTTAAATTTGTTGTGGGCAATATTGTGAGTTCTGACAAAGAATTACTTAAGAATAATAGTGATAATTTTGCCTGCACAGGAGTGCCTTTTGATGAGGAGAAAGCTGTAAAATTCATTAGATGGGATTTCTACCATGTAATTTCTATGAAGAAAGAAGAGGTTTTAAGAGATTGCGAGAAGATTGCCACTTTAAGGAAAGAATATATTCAAAATATAATTAATAGATACATTTCATATCAAGCAAGAGCAGGAGTAAATGAACTTTTCTTCAAAGAAACTTACAGAGAATCGTTTTACAACGTATTTAACAGTTAACTTTATATGTAGTCTATCACTTTATATTCCGTTCTTATATAAAGGCTAACTCAATTTATCGTAACATTCCTTACCGCTTCTCATAGCAATGGACGTTGAGAAAAAGTGTTCGAGCTCATATGCGAATCACAATTAAGATGATACTTGAAAAATATAGGTATCGGCCAGATCTTGAGAAGATGGTAATTAGTTAGGTACTTTAACAGACGGAATCAATGGCTCATACATATTCATGGAATTTAAATACTAACAGACATCGGGCGTAGCTAAAAAGGTTTTATTTAGCTACGCCTCAATTATTTTATGACCGTTATTAGTACCGAAGAGAAATTAATTATATCCTTTGAACTGTCGAGAAACCTCCAATAGCTACAAGGTAAAATCGAGCAAATACAATAGCTAAATTAGTAAAAATACGAAGTGATAAATCAAATACTTGCGAAGTAGAGTGTAGTTTAATATATATATATGCATAGGAAAGGGTGGAATTTATGGTAGAAGGATACATTAAATGGTATAACGACAATAAAGGGTATGGGTTTATTGATGTTGGTAGTGGCGAAGATGATATTTTTTTTCATATTTCTGGAATGCAAAATAATACAATTATACCCCAACAAGGACAAAAAGTACTGTTTGAAAAAGTATTGGGTCAAAAAGGGATTATTGCAAGTAATATTCGTTATTTAGTGGCAAGTGAGATGGAGAGGTCAGAATCGTCAGAAGAGTATTCTACTGAAGTAGTTATTACACCTGGTAAGAGCTCATTTTTGATGATAAATCATTTTACTGATGAAGAAAGAAAAATTATCAATGGATTAAGCAAGTATTTTTATATTACAAATGGCGGAGGGACAATAAATCTAGGGATAACCAGCGAATATAGATATTTTCTAATGAAGCCGATTAATAAGTACCAGGAGATGTTTAATTTAAACCGTGAAATTATTGTTATATTTAGCCCATATTCTATTTTCCAACCTCGAACTTTAGATGCCATTGATGTTGCATATAAAAAGCATTCACGTCTTCGAATTGATAGAATATGTAGTGTGATAATAAGTAAGGATACAACCATTGAGAAGAAATTGTATGAAATACTTAGCAAGGATACAGAGATGCAAATAATTATTCCTTTTTCATATTCGGAACTAATTGATAAATTTAGCGAAGGGTTTGTCGTGGATAGAATTAAAAAACACTTTTATGAACGTGATCTTTTCGAGTTTGAAGCTCCAATAAAAAAACAATTATACTTTTTTGGGAGAACCGATGTTGTGCACGGATTATTAAATAGACATCTTTCTGGGGAGCACTCAGGTGTTTTTGGATTAAGAAAGACAGGAAAAACCTCTATTTTATATGGAGTAGATAGAGCCTTAAAAAGGGAAAATGGGATATCAATTTGGATTGATTTTCAGAATCATCACTTTAAGCGTTGGAACCGCTTGTTATATGCGATCATTTCTACAATAATTAATGAAAACAATATTGATTTGGATCGAAGTGAAGATGACTATTGTGAAGAGAAAGCTCCCTCCTTATTTGAATCAGATATGCTACACTGTTGTAAAAAAACAGGAAAGTTACTTATCTTTTTTGATGAGATAGAACATATAACTTTTAGCATTTCTATATCTGACCATTGGAAAGAAGGAAGGGACTATATAAAGTTCTGGCAAGTAATTCGGTCTTGCTCGCAAAAGCATCCTGAACTATTTACATATATTATTGCAGGTACAAATCCTAAATGTATTGAGACAACAAGAGTTGCAGGAGTCGATAATCCTATTTATAGTCAGTTTGACCCTGAAAGTTATATAAAAGCGTTTGATACAAAAAGCACAAAAGAAATGGTAAATAAATTAGGTGGTTATATGGGGCTTGAATTTGATGATATAGTTTGCGCGGCTTTAACTCAAGATTACGGTGGTCATCCGTTTTTAATAAGACACGTATGTAAGACCATTAATCAACTAATTAAAGAAAATGGAACATTAAATAAGCCAATTAGGGTAAATAAAACAATTTACGATCAGGGGAAAAAGTTATTTGAAGAGAAATACGCTGAACGATACTATGAAATGATAATAGAAGTGTTAAGAGAGTTTTATTATGATGAGTACCAAGTTCTAGTTTATCTTGCATTGGGCGACATGGTTAACTTTAATAAATTTGCTATTCAATCTAATAATTATACAAACCATCTACTAGGATATGGGATAATTGAAAAGACTGGAGAGTACTACGGATTTAAGATCGAATCTCTAAGAGAATACATTATTAGAAGTAATCAATTTCAAAAGTTAAACATGAGTAATGAAGAAAAGAGGAAAGAAATCGATGAACGCCGTGGAAAAATCGAGCCCAAATTAAGACATATAATATATAACCAACTTCGGTTTACTTACGGTGAAGCAAACGCTAAGAATAGGGTTTTAAATAACTATAATTACGATCAAGCAAAAAAAACCAAATACTCAGCCTACCAATATAAGGAGCTGTTTGATCCAAAAAAGGTTACAACATCATTATCTGATCTTAAAAATATTATACTTAATAATTGGGATCCGAGTTTTAAAGCCGTATTTGACACAGATAAGAGTAAATTTAAAAATAGACTGGAAGCAATAATTGAAGTTAGGAACTACTCATCGCATTCAGCAGATATTACGGAATCAGAAATGCTCAGTTTTAGGGGGGCAATGTCATGGATTGAAGAGTTGGTTGAAAGCTATTACGGCATTTGAGTATTATTCGAAATCTAGTCTAATACTTTATTTTTCTGTAATTTGATTGATACAAATTCCCTTTACTTCTCAGTCTAGAACTTATTTCTCAATACCTGACGATTTTGTAACCAAAAAACCGCGTCAGATCAACAACTCCAGTCTAATACTTTATTTTCTCTGAACATATTTGACTAATCACATTAAAGTGTTGTTCTGAAAAATATGTTAATTATCATCTGCCGTCCTAAGAATTTAGGGCGGTTTTATTATTATAGATAGGAAGATGAAAATGGATAAACTAGGAGATAAAGTAAAGCTATTCAAAGTTTGAGCAAGGAAAGACGAAGCCTCCAACTGAGGCATCGCTTTAAATAGTATCACGTAATCACTAAGCAATTGCTTGCAACAGCAGTACATTTGATCAAATGAGCAAAATTCCCAGTCGATCAGAAAAGTCTTTATTCGGTAAAAAGCGATAAGAGTGGGAGTAGAGGGTTTAGATGATAATGAACTTCTGGAAGATCGGAAGATTTGTTCGAAACTTTAGAATGGAATTTTTTAACGGGGGAGAGCTCAGAGTAGAGCTTCGTTATCCAAGAATTTTAAGGAGGATGGTCCATAGCTTCTAAATATAGATTTAATGTTCCCCGACTGGATCGGCAATCACTTACGCGGGTGGCTCGAAAATCCCCCCTCGAGGGGGATTACCTTATTGAAGTGGTGTAGATATTAATTTTACTTTTTAGTTGTATAGTTTTTGTTCATAACTTTTTTCTTAATTGTAAATACCATCACACCAAATGCAGCCTTGAAAATGTTCACTTTACGCGGATAAACTTTTGAAACAAGCCCGGTTTCCTTCCAGTAGGACTTATCATACTGTACAAAGGGGGTATCCACGGCACTCATGGCGCGAAAGGTATTATGGGTGATAAAGACATTCATGCTCGGCTCTTTTGTTTTATCATGCAAAATGATGTTATAAAAATTTTCAGATACTCTATCTACTATTTTTTTCTGCTTTTCAGTAAGCGAAAATGGTCTTGTTTGTATTTTGCAGCTCAAAGTTTGAACATTGGAGATACCCCATTGAGACATAGTTGACTTCAAATACTTGGCAACTGTTTTTTCCCCAGCACCAGCAGTTGTGGTAATAACCAGTCCCTTTTTATCAAATAGCCGAGGCCGATGGAAATAATATGACAAATGATCAACCAAGTTCTTCATAGAAGCATTCAAATGCAGAGAATAAACAACACCGCTTAGAATCAGCGCATTGCAGGATTCAATCTTTTCCGTAACCGATTTCATGGTTTTATAGTGCGGGCACTTGAGTTCACCTCTTACAAAACATACATGGCAGGACATACAAAATGGTAGATCAAGTTCTCTTACGTTAATTTCAGTTATTTCAACATCGTGAAGTTTAAGGCGACTAATGACTTCTTGCGTCAGCTTATACGTATTCCCTTTACGCATACTGCCGTGTATCACACAAATATTCATTTTTTCTTCTCGCTTTCTTTCGCCAAATCAAAATTTCTTGAGCAACTAGACCTCAAGATAATTTGGATACATAGTAACTAGTTCGCTATGGCCATGCAAATTCATCCTATCAATACATATTCTACTGCGTGTTGGGAAAAAATCGATTTTATTTGTTTTATCGTAGAGTTTAAAGAAATAAATATATAATATTCTTTCTAAAAAGAAATAGATCAATAATTCCTCATGCTTTAATACATGGGTGGTTGCTTTGATTGATTCAATTTCAATATTTGGAATTTTGAACTTGGATGCAAACACAAGCGGACCAATTTCAATATTGCTCTGATTTAGATTTAAAAACAAAATATGCTCACTCTTATCTATCCATAACTTATCTTGTTCATACTTCCTTACTTTTGTAATTACAATATCGTAATTTTTCTTAATATCATCATCTTCCTCGTTAGTGATATTAATAAAAGGAATTTCCGAAAGAAATTTTGATATATAAGGTAAAGAGTTATCTAGTGATAAATACACTTCGCAAGTTTTCTTTTCTTTAATAATTTCTTCGACATCGTTTAAATACATTTCCAGTCGATCCACTGAGATGATAGATGGTAATAAAAACTCTGTATACTGTCTTATAAGGACAAACAGTGATTTTGTTCTATCATCAGAACAAAAAGTAAAACTAGACGGAAAGGAGTCGATTAATTGATTCATCTCTGAAGACTCTATAGAATGATCCATATCTTTATTCTGACCATAATACATGATTTGTTTGAATTTATCTAAATCAATCCCTTTATCCTCAAATGTAACTAATGCTTTATTCGAAATACAATTTTTTATAATGATAATATTTGCTTCTTTTATAATTTGAAATTTGTGATTTAAATAGTACATTTTACACCTACCCCATTAAGAATGCATAAAGTACAGTCTGTTTTTCATTGATCATATTACTTAGCGCAGTATCATAAAAACCACCCAAGGGAACACTTTGAATCCCTAAATATTGAGATACCAATTGTATATTTTGTCCAATGTGACCGGCTTCTTGTTGAATTAGTTTGTAAGCGATATCATAATATTTTTTTGAGATAGACTGTATATCAATACTAAGAACAATAGAAAACTGTGTTGTATCAGCTAAATATCCCTGAAGAAAAGCAGTTTTAACTTCTTTCCATGGCTGATATTTCTTTATCATTAAATCACCAGTATCACAATTTACTTCTCCAATGTTACCGAACTCAACCAATTCTTGATGTACATTTTTTTCATTGAATAGAATATGAATTCTTACATTATATTCTGCTCCTCCTGAAGGATAAGTACGTCCTTTACGATTACCACCTATAAAAGCTAAGTTACAAAATTTTGAAATGAATTTTTGATTAATTATTTGCTTATTCTTAAAATAACTAACGCAAGTTTTTCTTTCATATAATACTTTTTCAAAAGAATTATCTAAATCCAGTGAATAATCCAATCTGACTAAAGGATAATTATCGTTTGGCATCCTTTTTCTATGTTGATGCTGATACATCTGTGAAAAGGCAAACTCCGGTTCATTCAACGAAACCATATGGTAGTCAATGAATGTTTTCTCTATGTTCGGTGAGAATTCCCATTTGAACATTTTTATAACCAGGCCTTTCGCTACGCTCAAGGCATAAAACGGAATGAAACCGTCTATTGCTTTGAAGCTTATTTTTTATGATAAATATATTAAGTGAACAGATTCACTACAAATTGCGGGATGTTAATCTTGGCTTAGCGAAAATGGCTGTATCGATGGGTTCATGGAATCTACTGGTAAGTACTGGATTACTAGGATGTGTAAACATTCGAAGGCATTTTTGGTAGGGCTTAGGGATGCCTCGAAACCGGTGACTATTCTGAGGTTTTCAGAAAGAACTTGGTTTGATGATACAATCCCAGATATCGGGGATTTTTGGTAATTACTATTCGCGCCAAATTGGCACTGATAGACTGTGTTCCTGAATAAAAGAAAAGTGTCTGCAGCTCTCGTGCCGGCATCTACATTAAACCTCTTCTTGTTCATGTGCCAACGCTGCGATTAAAGGGAGGGAGTAAACACCATGGAATTCGTAATCGTTTCTTAGTCATCCAAACGACGTAGAGATTGTAAACGTGCAATTATTGCGGTCGCCACAATGTTGCTTACAGCCATTTATCATGTGATCGCCAAAAACGAAGTTTACTTCCACGCTTTTCGATAACTATTTCATCTCCCACCTTTCTGTAACTAAATAAATCCACTAATCTAACAGTAAAAAACACTTAATTTGCACTAATATAATTTTCTTTAGATTGTATATGTTATATTTTCTGAGTTTATAATAGTCCACACAAATTACAAAAGTCAACATATATATGAACTAATGTATTTTTCGACATTTATTTATTATATTTTCCAATTTTGTATTTCGTATGCGGAAAACTACGTGCACATAGCGCGACAAAAACAGCAATAGCAGCTGCCTTTAATATTAATCACAATTCACTTTTTGATTATATTCGGAATCTAGCGATTAGATATTTGGAATATAAGAAAAAGAAGTTTTAAAGACTTCCTTTTTCTCACTGCACATAATGAAATTACAGGTACATTGTGAAGGTATGTTGGAGCTATTCAAAACCTATATAAAATAAATTGCATTAATGTGCTGAAATTATACATCTTCAGCTCTAGCAATTTGTAGCATGAAAAATCCTGCAATCTGAAAGAGCAATGTTTCCACTACTTTTTCTTAATAGTATTAAAAATAGTAGCATTTTATATATTTATTATAGGATTTCTTTCTTACCACAGTGTAATGTCGTATTATTCAAAATTTATATAATTTATACCAGAAGAACAAAAAATAACATTATTAATTTTTATTGCCAATTTAGCTATGCATATGTTAATGTTTTCTTGTCGCGATATTGGTGCAATTATCAAACTATTATTCTTTCGTAATTATATTGTAGGAGGTATACATGTGACTTTATTTGCTAATTCTTCAAAACGAAAGCCAGGTATGTCTTTTGTTCTAACTATGGTGTTTATCGACATGTTATGTTTGGGAATCATTGTTCCGGTATTGCCAATTCTGGTTGGTACACAAACGTCAGATCCGAAGTTACAGGCATTCTGGTATGGGGCTCTGGTGGTAAGCTATGGGTTAATGCAATTTCTCGTTGCTCCTTTGTTGGGGGCGCTTAGTGATCGCTTTGGACGCAGACCCATTCTGTTGTTGTCGATCTTTGGTCTCGCAATTAGCAACTTTGTAATTGGAAGTGCATCGTCGCTATGGATATTGCTACTTGCTCGCATCGTAGCTGGTGCCACAGCAGCGAGTGACACCGCTTCCAATTCCTATGCCGCCGACATAACACCGCCCGAAGGCCGCGCTAAGGCATTTGGTCAATTCGGTATAGCGTTCGGAATGGGGTTTATCCTTGGGCCATTATTAGGTGGATTTTTAGCGAATATCGATATGCATTTACCGTTCTATGTTGTCGGAGGTTTAGCCTGTCTTAATGGGCTCTACGGTCTATTCATGCTGCCAGAGTCACTTCCTGCGGATAAGCGCTCTTCATTCTCTCTGCGTAACATCAACCCGTTTTCCGCTCCTGTGGTATTGATGCGTCGGCGTGATATCGGTGTTCTGGTAGTTGTGTGGGTTTTCTTTCAGTTAGCATTCGCCATGATGATCGAGACTTGGGTACTCTACACAACCTTTCGCTTTGGCTGGAGTGCGAGCATGAATGGCCTAGCAATGTGCAGTGTTGGATTGGCCACCGCTATTGTTCAGGGAGGTCTGATGGGAGCGCTAGTTAAGCGTTATGGTGAGGAGCGTACAGTACTTATCGGTTTATTCATGGCAGTTGTCGGATATACATTGTATGGTCTTGCGCCTCAGGGATGGATGATGTTTCCGATAATTTTCGTATCATTAATAATGTATGCAACAGGACCTGCATTGCTCGCGATAGTGTCAAAAACAACAAAGCCGACAGAACAGGGTGCAATCATAGGTGCTTTAATGTCTGTGCGTATGTTGATGGTTGTGATCGGGCCATTGATGGCCGTCCCGCTTCTTGGTTTGGTGGCTCATCAAGTGGGGAATCTGCCGCGTAGTGACATGCGTTTGGGCGTTGTGTTCTTTATATGTGCATTTTTACAGATCGTATGTCTCCTGCTAGGTTATCTTCGTTTCAGTCGAATGCGGAAGAAGTCTAATAATAGTGAAGTTGAGCAGGAAGTATACGTTTAGTGAATTATACGCGGACTACTGTTTAATTCTTAGCTAATGAAAGAGTTGATGAAATTGAAAGTATATAGAAATGCAGAAAGGTTTATGGGGGATTTCGCAAGTGATGGGGTTCATCTATTAGCGAGTGAGGATCCGGAGCTATTCGATTTACTCAATCTGGAGTATCGACGGCAGGTAAATACGCTATCTATGATTGCTTCATCCAGCATCGCGGATCCCTCAGTTCTTGCCTGCGAGGGAACAGTGTTGACTAATGTCACGACAGAGGGTTATCCTGGACAGCGTTTTCACGGTGGATGCAAATTTGTAGATGAAGTAGAGCGGATAGCAATCGAACGCGCCAAGTTAGCGTTCAGTGCGCGCTACGTGAATGTTCAGCCGCACTCGGGATCGAGCGCTAATCAGATCGTTATGTTCAGCATACTTCGGCCGGGTGATCGTGTGCTCGGTCTCGGCCTCGATAGTGGTGGCCATCTCACACATGGTTCACGTGCATCTTTCTCTGGCCAGGTCTTTGAGTCGTTCGCCTACGGCCTCGACGAAACAGGACGTATTGATTATGATGAAGTACTTGATAAAGCGAAACGTCATCAACCTCGTCTGATTATCTGCGGTGCGAGTGCCTATCCTCGAATTATCGACTTTGAACGTTTTCGGCGAATTGCCGACGAGGTTGGGGCATTGCTTCTTGCCGATATATCGCATATCGCTGGACTGGTTGCTAGTGGAGTTCATCCGAGCCCAATTGATCATGCCCATTTTACTACAACTAGTACTTATAAGCAACTATTTGGTCCACGGGGTGGCCTTATTATGAGTGGTCGCGACTGGGATAATCGAACATCTGAGCGTTCGGATACATTAGCCGAGATCATTCAGCGTGGTGTGTTTCCGCGAATGCAGGGCACACCGATGTTAAGCGAGATAGCAGCTAAGGCACGCGCCTTGGCAATGGTTAATACATCACAATTTCGTCTGCTCGCAAAGAACATTGTAACTAACGCTCGTGTATTGGCAGAAGAGCTGTCAGCTTTAGGCTATAGTGTGCTGACTGGCGGTACTGATAATCATATGGTGTTAGTAGATATTGGTGAACGCGGATTGTCAGGCGCAATCGCCGAACGCGCACTTGAAGAGTGTGGAATCATTGTAAACAGGAACAAAATACCCAATGACAAAAGAGGCTCGTTGATAACGAGTGGTATTCGATTTGGAACAAACACGCTAGCTTTGCGAGGCATGGATGCTACGATTATGAAAGACTGTGTGGCACTTATTGACAAGGTGCTTTCTAAAGTCGAGCCAATCGATGACACAGAATATAGAATCGACTCTTGTATCGTCGATGACGTGCAGACTGAAATCATGGCATTATGCAGACGTTATCCAATTCCGCAATATCCGCAGTGGACGACGTTTGATTAGCTGTGACAAACGACGAGGCTACATTGCGAATAAGAAGTATGTAGAGTTGTTGTATTAGTAGTTCTCTTTGAGAGGGGGAGAAGTTTATGAATGAGATATCAGACCGTTTATCAAAATTATCAGAAGATCGGCAGACACTTTTCAATACTTTACTATCGAAGAGTAAAACAAATGTAAATCGAATTTCAAGATATACACGATCTGGAAATATTCCTATGTCGCATGCACAGCAAAGGCTATGGTTTATCGATGAGCTAGATCCGGGGAATCCAGCCTATACTTGTCCTGTGCCGTTACGTCTTCGAGGACAACTAAATAAGCAAGCTCTAATCGATAGTCTATGTGCAGTGGTCAGACGACATGAAGTGCTCAGGACAATATATGATATGCACGACGGTCGTCCCGTTCAGATAATTAATGATGATATTCCTTTGCAGCTGCAGCATTATGACTTCTCGAAATTACAGCCGTCGGAGCAGCAAAACGCCATAGATCAGGTGATATTGCAAGACGCTACAACGCCTTTTAATCTGCGGCAAGGACCTATTATGCGCTCGATACTCATTTGCCTGAATTCAGAGGAACACGTTCTAGTGGTAGACATTCATCATATCGCCAATGATCATTGGTCAATTGGTATACTCTTTCGCGAACTCGCTACTATATACAATGCGCGTTTAGGAGTAGGGAGTCAAAGTCTATTAGAGTTACCGATTCAATATGCCGATTACTCATTATGGCAGCATGAGCGGTTAAAAGGTTCAATGGGTGTAGAGCTTCTTAACTTCTGGAAGGATAAGTTGCAAGATCTTCAGGTTATCGATCTCCCGACAGATCATCCACGACCTGCGACTATATCACATCGGGGCGAACAGAAGTATTTTCAGCTAAAAAAAGAGTTGGTATTACGTTTGCAAGAACTCGCTAAAAAGGAGAGAGCATCGCTATTTATGGTGCTGCTGGCCGCTTTTAAAGTTGTATTGGCACGTTACACTGGTCAGACTGATATCTCGCTGGGGTGCTCAATAACGGGACGAGATCGAGCAGAACTCGAAGGATTGATAGGTTTTTTTGTCAATACAATCATTCTGCGTACGCAATTCAACGATGATCCGAGTTTTGGTGAATTGTTGCAACGAGTGCGTTCGAACACACTAGAAGCATATGCTCATTCGGAGTACCCATTCGATCTACTTGTACAGGCGCTGAATCCACATCGATCGGCAGACCGCAACCCGTTGGTTTCTGTAATGTTCATGTTGGACGAGACACCGTCGGAGGTTGCCGAATTTCATGACCTCAATGCTACGTGGATGGAGCCAAGCTTTATAACAACGAAGTTTGATATATTGTTGAGTGCTCGCCCGTCCTCAGATGGTATATACGGTCATGTGCAATATAGCACAGATCTTTTCGAGCCAGACACGATCGAGCGATTGATCGAGCATTATATGAATGTTCTCGAAGCGATCGCCAATGATCCAACGACATGCCTTTCTAAGTTACCGTTATTGAGTGAGAAGGAAAGAAACACAATACTAGTAAAATGGAACGACACAGCGGTTAACCTCTTATCCGATACAACGCTGCATGAGACGTTTACGCGCAGAGTAGAAAAGCAGAGTAATGCTACAGCAATTATATTTGGCAATCAGACCTATTGTTACGCAGATCTTAACGCAACTGCAGAGAGATTGTCGTCGTATTTTCATGTTGTATGTACAAAACCAGAAGCATTGATAGCAATCTCGCTGGAACGATCACCGGAATTTGTTATAGCGATTCTTGCTGTACTTAAATCTGGACGTGCTTATGTACCACTTGATCCTGCACATTACACTGATGAGCATCTTATTAATACAATACGACAGGTTGGTGCTCAGACTCTTGTCTGTCGACGTAAGAACGCGCTCGGTGCAATACCCAACGAATCTATTCGGACGATATACATAGATGACTTCATCGGAGAAGAAATGAATCTTCAAAGATACGACGATTCGACTGATAGCTTAAATAACTTCGCTTTAGCAGAGGCACACGATAAATCACGATCAAGCGATAAACAACATGAATTCATCAATAGCGAGTCGCTCTCCTATGTTATCTGCAGTTCCGGCTCTACCGGAAGAGCTAAAGCAATAGCAATTAGACATCGTGGTGTTCTTAATAACCTTCTCGACCTAAATCAACGATTCGAAGTGGGCTCCGGTGATCGAGTACTCTTTCTTTCATCACCCAGCTTCGATATGTCTGTCTATGAAACGCTGGGAATACTTATTGCGGGAGGGGCGCTGGTAATTCCAGAATCCGCCTCGTTGAAAGAACCTACACACTGGTTGGATCTACTGATTAAAAACGAAGTGACAATCTGGAATTCAGCACCGGCATTGCTTGAGTTGCTAGTCGCGGAACTGGAGCGAGCTAATAATATTTTTCTCCCAAAACTGCGTTTGGTTCTGCTGGGCGGCGACTGGATCCCGGTGTCATTGCCCGATCGTTTACGGGTGTATGCACCTGATGTGAGAGTCATTGCTCTTGGTGGTGCTACAGAAGTATCAATTCATTCAACAATCTATCCAGTGGAAAAGACTGAGGAAAGCTGGACCAGTATTCCGTACGGAAAGCCGATGGCCAATCAACGTGTTTATGTTCTAGATCAATGGATGCAGCCAACTCCTGTAGGGGTTCCCGGAGAACTATACATCGGAGGTATTGGCCTGGCACGTGGATACATCGGTCTACCAGAACTCACGGCAAAGCGCTTCGTCGAGTGTACCTTGTTGGATCAGCAACCAGAGAGGCTCTTTAGAACAGGTGATCTTGCGCGATGGAACCGAGATGGTGTTCTCGAGCTTATTGGACGTATAGATTTTCAGGCAAAGGTTCATGGTCTGCGTGTAGATTTGAGTGATATTGAATCTGTACTGTGCTCTTGTGAAGGCATCAAAGAAGCTGTTGTCATCGCGAACAGCAATGATAAACGTGGCGCGTCATTGACGGCGTATTATGTACCAATATCGGGTAGAGAAGTCATTGGGACAGAGTTGCGTCAGAATCTTACACAGATTTTACCGATATACATGATACCTTCTTCATTCCAAAAGATAGACAGCCTTCCAAAGAATAGAAACGGAAAAGTGGATCGACTCGCTCTGGCAAAACTTACACCTCAATTAAATAAAGCGACGCGACAGGAACCGACTGACACTCTCGAGGCTATGATCTTAACTTCGTGGAAAGAGATTCTCGGAATCGATGATGTTGGAATCGATGACGACTTTTTCGAAATAGGGGGCGATTCGTTCTCTGCAATTCGATTATCGCGCAGCATCGAGGGTGGTCTGCCTGTTGTAGAACTATTTAAGCATCGCACAGTTCGTATGTTAGCGAACTATTTAAGAAGCTCAAGTTCATGTGAGGTGGAGTTGCTGCATCTGTTGACGCCAACATCAGGTCAGAACACTATTTCGTTGGTGTGTGTCCCGTATGGCGGTGGAAATGTTTCTGTCTATCAATCGCTAGCCGATGTGATTCCATCACACATAGCACTGTGGTCAGTTGCTCTGCCGGGGCATGATCCAGGTCGTATTGGTGAAGCGTTTGCATCCTGGGAAGATATAGCTGATAACTGTTGCCACGAGATTATGGAGAAAATCGATGGTCCAATAGCCATTTATGGTCAATGTTCAGGATCATCCATAGCAGTTTATCTCGCGCATTTATTGGAGGAGCGTGGACGTGATGTTCGCGCGGTATATGTAGGTGCCGCCTTACCTGATATCGATCCAGGAGGCACCGCAGAACGTGGCAATTCGACATCAGACGACGAGTTACAGGTGTATCTTAAGATGATAGGTGGATTCGATGGCGCGCTCGATGGCGGAGAGATGAAGGAAATTATCGCAGCAGTAAGACATGATATGTTGGAGCATGCACGTTTTTTCGAAAAAAGCTATCGCGAAGCACTTTTCAAGCTGCGTACTCCACTTCATTGTATATTAGGCGAATGTGACATCATAACCAACGAACAGGAAGATCGTGCTGCGGATTGGAAGTCCTTTGCATTAGACGTTAGGAGTTCAAAGATCTCGCAAGGAAATCACTATTTCGTCAAGCATGAAGCCATGCAACTAGCGAATCTATTGGCTGTCGAACATCCGTTGGATACTGTAACAAAGAGATAAAAGTCTATCCCCTAGTAAAACCCAAGATATATGTCAATCTATACGCTGGATAATTGTCGAACGAGTAACTTTATAAGGAGCCGGATGCGTGAAATCCACACGTCGGATCTGTTGGGGATTAATGTCGTAAGGCATTAATCTAACCGACCACTTAAAGAAAGAAGGTATTTGCATGAACAATACAACAAATATCGATAATCTTATTAAGGCACTCGGTCATCTCTCCTCACAGGAACGCGCACGAGTTTTTGCTCGTTTGCGTACCGAGAAAGCGCGTGATTTCGCGACTTTATCTAGCGATGAATCGACGCTTCGACGCGTGGCTTCTCCAGAACCAATCGCTTCTTTCTGGCAGGAGCAGATGTGGTATTTGGAACAGCTCTCACCTGGCTTACCGACTTACAATGTTCCGTTTCGTTTCAATTTACAAGGACCGCTTAATGTGACGGCGCTAACTGCGGCGCTTAGCGAAATTGAACGACGACATGAATCGTTAAGAACGACATTACAACTTCGCCAGGGAAAGATTGTTCAGGTCATTGGCCCAGTACGTTCTATGGAACTATCTGTGACTGATCTGAGTGAAGAGAAAGATCCTAATCATTCAGCCTCCGAGTTTGCGGAGAAATTCATGCAGATCTCTTTAAACCTTGCTGAGGGGCCGCTTTATCGCGTGCATCTCTTACAGCTTGACAAGGCTCGGCTCAAGCATGTTCTACTTTGGGTCGGAAGTCATGGAGTCGCAGATGGATGGTCGCTCGGGATAATAATTCGTGAGTTAATCTCGCTATATGGCTCCTTCTCTCGAGGAGAGGCACCTAATCTTGATGAGCTTCCCATTCAGTTCGGTGACTTTGCTATCTGGCAACGAGAAAGTCTCACCGGTGAGGCGTATGATCGTATCTTAAATTACTGGAGAGAGCAACTTAAAGGCTGTGAACCGCTCTGCGTAGAAACTGATTTTCCGCGACCATCTATTCAGAGTATGAGGGGTAGCACGTGTCGTTTTTTTATTCCGCAACAGACAGCAAATAGTATAGCGAAGATCAGCAAGCGTTGTGGGGTCACACCGTTTACCATACTGCTTGCAGCCTATCAGTTGCTGCTCGTAAGTCGTACAGGACAAAATGAATGTGTTCTAGGCACTGGAATTACCGGACGAACAAAATCGGAATTAGAGGCTCTGATCGGATCTTTCGTAAACATCATCGTGATTCGTACGGATATGTCGGGAGATCCAACTTTCATTGAACTAGTGGATCGGGTTCGGCATGTGACACTGGATGCCATTGCACATCAGGATCTCCCGTTTGGCAAACTGATTCAGGAGCTTGCTCCAGAGCGAGATCATAGACGACCGCCGTTGTGTCAAACGATGTTTCTGTATGGCAGCACTCCTCTACTGGATAAAGATATACAACTGACGTCTGATCTTGGTTTAAGCTGGGATGGTGTTTCGACGTCGACCGTGAAATTCGATTTTGAACTAGCTATTGACGAACAACCTAATGGGCTATCGGGACGATTTGACTATTGCATCGATCTTTTCCAAAAGGAGACTGCGGAGGCTTTCTGCAACGACTATGTGCAGATTGTAGAGGCGATCGCTCAGCAACCCGAATTACGACTGTCTGATCTTTGCCCGATGATTTATAAAAAGGTAACAAGAGTCAATAATACGTCGAACGAAAGCGCAAACATACATCAATCGACATTATTTACTAATGAATCTGCAGAAGCAGAAATGACCACTACTGAATCCGCCATTGCTAAGGCGTGGTCAAGCGCGCTCGGTGTCGATGGTATACAAAGAACGGACGAATTCTTTGCTGTAGGAGGACACTCGGTTATGGCGGCACAGATGGTGGCGCAGTTTCGGGAACAGTTCGACATTGATCTGACGCTACAACTTTTTTTAGAGAATACAACGGTATGTTCGCTTGCTAATGTAATCGAGCGATTGACAATTCAAACATTAGATCAAGAGCATATACTATCTCTGCTCGATCGCGTTGAACAGTTGTCAGAGGCTGAAGTTGCCGATTTGATTAAGCAGCATGAGAGGATAGAGTCGGCTTTCTTGCAGCATGAGAAGGCATACAGTATCGAAGATACTGATCAGCAGCTATCGGAGAATATGAAAAAAAATCGATTCAGTGTATCAGATATACCGGAGGGACGGTAATGATGATGACAAAGTCGACAAACTGGTTACTTCGAGAACCCAATCCTCATGCTGAGGCAAGATTATTTTGTTTTCCGTTCGCTGGAATTGGCGCCTCGGCATATCGCCTCTGGCCGATATTATCAGAAAAATATGAGGTATGTTCAGTGCAACTTCCTGGACGTGAGAACAGAGCTAGTGAATTCACATACAAAGATATAGAAGACTTAACGAACGATCTGCTTCCTGAACTTCTTCCCTTTCTTGATCGGCCGTACGCTCTATTTGGGCACTGCATGGGGGCATTATTGGCATATGATCTCATTTTAAAGCTTATGCAGCAAAATGTTCGTATGCCTGAACATCTCTACGTCTCTGCATCGCGCGCACCACATTCGAGTCATCGCGGGCCTGTACATTTGACTTTGTCGGATGCCGAGTTAGCGAGCATCTTGCAGGACACTACTTTGGCACTTATTGATCCGAAGCTGTCGTCAATACTTCTGCCACATACCATCCAGCTTCTTCGCAAGGATCTCGCAATGTGTGATCGTTATCAACCTACGCCTTGCGTAATATCCTGTCCGATCACGACCTTCGCGTGGCGGGATGATCAAGGGATGCCATTCGAGGAGTTGCAAGGCTGGCGTGCGTATAGCGATGTATCGGAGTACCTGGTAGACGGAGATCACTTCGCAGTACAGAACGCATCGAGCACGCTACTGCCAATTATTGATGCTGACTTGCGCAGATACACAGTGACAGTCTCAGAATAAAGATTTAAACAAAATATAATATTAAAATGGAGAATAACATGAAGGATGACAGCGAAAAGGTTATAGCGAACAGAGAGATATCACAGTATCAGCATATCGTCTCTGCGCTTGAAGCTTTAGATGACGTGCGCGAAGCACAAGTGTTTCAGGTTGGAAGCGACTCTAGTGCACGATTGGTTGCGTTACTGGTTCCTGTGAATGATACTATAGCTTTCTCTTTGTTACGGCGGCAACTGCATGAGGTATCGCCTGAGGTGCCAGTACCTGAAGAGTTGATTATAGTCGATTCGATCGGCAAGAATATCTCGTCACGTGAACTGCTCAATATGTATGAAGAAATCTTCAAACAGGAATCTGTCTACGTTAAACCATGTAATGCTATCGAGGCGTACCTCGTAAAACTATGGGGAGAGTTGCTCCCAGTGGGAAGAATCAGTGTTACAGATGACTTTTTCGCGCTAGGCGGACACTCACTGCTTGTAGCGCAGATGCACTTTGCGATCGAACGTGATATGGGAATGTACATGAATTTTGAACTTATGTTGCGTACTAGCGTACTATCGGAGTTGGCACTGATTATGACACAGATGAAGAATGAATCAAAGCTGTGAATGAATAATATGAACTCACTACTTTTATTTTTTTTAAGAGGAGGAAATAGTATATGAATATTGACATATTGAAGCACGATGAGCAAGAACGATTCGAACCATTCCCACTTAGCGACATGCAACAGGCTTTACTGATCGGACGCGGCAGTGTGGTGGAATTCGGTGATGTGGGATGTCACGCGTACTTTGAACACGAATCTAATAATTTGGATCTGAAAGCATATGAGAAGGCGTGGTCACGGCTCATCGAAAGACATGATATGTTGAGAGCAGTCTTTTATTCAAATGAAACACAGCAGATTCTTCGTGAGGTTCCACCTTTTCAAATTCAAGTTATTGATCTTCGGGAGGAATCAGCGGATAAAGTTGAAGATAAGTTAAGCGAAATTCGCGAACGCATGTCTCATCAAGTGCTGCCTGCGGACAAGTGGCCATTATTTGAGGTAGATGTAGCTCTTCTAAAAGATAATGGCTTTCGCTTGTTCACAAGTATCGATCTACTGATTATGGATGCCTGGAGCTACTTTCAAATCATTCTGCCGGAGTTGATCGAGTTTTACAATAATCCAGACCATGAATTTCCAGAAATTGAGGTTACTTTTAGAGATTACATAACAAAGGTTGATTCAGTACTCGAGAATTCAGAAGAGTATCAATTGGCGAAAGATTACTGGATGAAACGGCTACCGACACTGCCACCAGCTGCCAATCTTCCGCAGGTGTCGACAATCGATCCGAATACAGAAATCAAGTTCAACTCGCGTGGATATGTAGTTAATGAGAAAGAGTGGTCTGAAATCAAGTTACATGGACAACGCTTGGGAGTGACGCCATCAGTCATCATGGTGGCCGTCTTTGCCGAAGTCATAAGGAAATGGAGCGACTGTGACGCATTCACCATCAACTTCCCTATTTATGATCGCAAACCTGTACATCCGCAGATCAGTAAGGTCCTTGGGGACTTCACCAACAATCTGCTAGTGGCTATCGAAAAAAGTGATGGTACTTTTGCCGAGCGTGCCAAGTCGATACAGGCGCAAGTGGTTAAGGATTTAGAATATCGTCAGTTCAGTGGCGTTCGCGTTTTGCGTGAGTTAATGCGGTTACAGAAGGGCGTAAGAGCAATGGCGCCTATCGTCATTACAAGCTTGTTAGGACATCCAACACGATATGAGATGGCAAGCTTCGGTCGCGAGGTACACGCTATCACTCAGACGCCACAGGTGCTACTGGACTTTCAAATTTCTGAGTTTGAGGGAGAGCTGCGTTTCAACTGGGACTCTCTAGATGCCTGCTTTCCAAAGGGAATGCTCGATGATATGTTCGAGGTTTACTGCACTATATTGCACCAACTTGCTCAGAAGGAGAGCTGGGGCCAAGAAAAATTCGAGATGCTTCCTGAGTGGCAGATCAAGCAACGCGATGAAATTAACGCAACCGATGCAGAAGTGCCCGACATGCTACTTCACGAGATGCTGGCGGAAGTGACACGAAATGAGCCAAACTCTATGGCGGTGATTACGAGTTCGAGACGACTTACTTATTCCGAGCTTAGTCATCGTGCTAATCAGATCGGCCGAAAGCTGCGAGAGCTTGGTGCTCGACCGAACGAGCTGGTAGCGATAGTAATGGAGAAGGGGTGGGAGCAATATGCGGCGGTTTACGGCGTGCTCGTTGCTGGGGCAGCTTATCTACCCATCGATCCGAATGTACCGCGAGAACGATTAGATTTTATGCTGAAGGAAGGTGAAGTGTCAATAGTACTCACACAATCAGTAGTGAATCAGCGGCTCCAATGGCCCGAAGGATTGCAACGATTCTGTGTTGATCACGACTTCGATGGAGTGGATGACAGTCCTTTAGAAAGTATCCAAACGTCGGATGATCTGGCATATGTGATCTACACATCAGGATCTACTGGTATGCCAAAGGGTGTAATGGTCGCGCATCGCGGTGTGGTTAACATGCTGTTTGACATTAATAAGCGATGCAGTCTGAGAAAAGGAGATCGGGCATTCGCAATTTCGTCTCTGCAGCATGATGCTTCTGTCTTTGATGTCTTTGCAATAGGTCTGGGTGTAGGTAATGTCGTTCCTGATGCCCTTCCCAATCCGGAACCAGCACATTGGATGGAAATGATCTCCGCAGAGAATGTGACGTTTTGGAACTCGGTTCCAGCGTTCATGGACATATTGATATCGTATATTGAGGGTAAGACTGGGCATCAATTGAAAACGCTTCGGCAGGTAGTGCTGTCAGGAGATTTCATTCCTATGTCAATGCCCGATCGCTTACGAAGCGTAGCGCCTGAGGTGAATATTCTTAGTGCTGGTGGCCCAACAGAAACCATCGTCTGGTCTATTAGTTATCCGGTCGGTACCGTCGATCCGAAAGGGGTTAGTATTCCTTACGGAAAGCCAACAACAAATCATCACTACTTCATATTAGATAAGCATCTTGCAAATCAGCCAGTATGGGTTCCAGGGGATATGTATGACGGGAGCAAGATTGGTCTTGCTAAGGGGTATTGGCGCAATGATTCTCTGAGTGATCAGCGTTTTATCACGTTGCCAGGAACTGGCGAACGAATATATGCCACAGGTGATGTTGGGCGATATCTGCCAGACGGAAACATTGAGATTCTTGGTCGTAACGATTTTCAAGTAAAAATACATGGACAACGGATAGAGCTATGCGAGATAGAGGCCAGTCTGAAAATGCTGGAAGGAGTTCTTTCAGCAGTAGCGGTTGTTGTGGAAGGTCAATCCGAACATAAATGGATTGTGGCGTTTGTGGTAGCAATAGCTGATGCCGAGCAAGCGCTTGAACCAAGTGTACTTAAGACAGCTCTCGAAATGAAACTACCCAATTATATGATTCCATCACACATCGTGATACTTGAAACGTTGCCGCTCAGCGTCAATGGGAAGATTGATCGGCGACGATTAATGAAGATGGCGGAAGAGTATACCAGCAACGATTTGATAGTCGGATATGTCGCTCCTCGAACAACATTAGAGGCCATTGTTGCATCTTTAATGGCCGACGTGCTTAATTTAAATCAAGTCGGCGTAATGGACAATTTCTTCGACCTGGGAGGTGATTCAATAAGCGCAACGCGACTGAATAATCGTATCGAGGAGATGTTAGGCGTAAGTATGCCTCTTTCGACACTGTTTACTAAGCCGACGGTTGAAGAAATTTGTCATTTTATGAAGCGCGGAGACAATGTAGATCGACTCGACGCGTTTACTGAAATGTTTTCTGAAATAGGCATTAATGAGCTGAATCGTGTCGTTGCTGACTTGAGAAAAGAGGCATAGGATACATGTTAAATAAAAGGTTTGGCTAAAATCGATGGAAATACGAAAGGGATATTCATGTTGGGAACGATTGAGCTTTCGGAACAAGAGATACGGCGTCTACGACTACGTGCTCAACATTTGTTGATAGATACTAAGTCAGAAATCTCAAATATTGCGCAACTTCTACAGACGATTTGTGGAGTACAGGCACAGTATCCATTTGACGCGGCACTCGCACTTCGCGTGCGCATGAACAATTTAACCTCAAACGAATTGAAGCAGACTCAGATTGAGGAGAGAACTATCGTGCGCACTTGGTGCATGCGAGGGACATTGCATCTTCTTGCAGCAGAGGACTTTCACTGGCTCATTGGTCTTCATGGAAAGACATTTATTCAGAAAAGCCAACGACGCTATGAAGAGCTGGGATTAAACGAAAAGTTGTATTCTAAGAGCATCGAAAAGCTCTATGCGGTACTCGCACAGAGCGAACCGCTTACACGCGATGAAGTGATAGACTGTCTTATAACACAAGGCATCAATCTTGAGGGTCAGGCATCATATCATCTTTTACGACGTGCCGCACTCGATGGTTTGATATGCTTTGGGCCCGATCGGGATGGCGACCCAACATATGTGCTGGTAGAGACCTGGCTGAACGTTGTGCCTCAACCCTTATCTAAGGAGGAGGCCTTAGCTAAACTGGCGAGACGCTATCTTGAAGCATATGGACCTGCCAGTTTGGCGGATTTGGCCAACTGGTCGGGTCTGCCAATGAAAGCGTTGCGTCAGGGGTGGGAGAGCATATCTCATGAGATGATCGAAGTGAGAGTCGCAGATCGACGGTTGTCGTTGCTTGAGACACAAGTTTTCTCTAACGAATCAAAAGTTGAAGATCCTACTGTGCTTCTCGTGCCAGCATATGATTCCTATCTGTTAGGGTATCACGATCGAGAGCTAATTCTGGCAGCATATGCAGCAAAGGATGTATACCGAGGTGGAGGACTTTTAAGACCGGCGATTCTAATAGACGGATACATTGTCGGTTCGTGGGAGATAAAGAGGTATCAGCGCCGTATAGAAGTAAGAATAAATGCATTACGAGAGATAGTTGAACCCGTTCAGAACGAAATCAACATCGAAGTACAGAATGTGGGTAAATTTCTCGGTATGGATGCAGAACTAATACTGTGATATAGGGAATGAAATGAGAAAATGAAAAATAGTTTTCGCTATTTATAATCTTAATAACAGGAGAAAATAATGATATCTGACGAATTAATCTCGCATAATGGAGAAGTTGTTGATTCACCTACAGCGTGGTTCGGCGGTATTACAGCAGCGACACCGCTCGAGAGTGAGCACAGAAAATCTCTGAACTTTTGGAAGTTTGCGGTCGCACCACAACAAGGCGAGATTGCTGATTGTGCGAATGAACTGATGCGTCGATATGCACAGTACATACCTGGAAGCGACGAAAGTAGCAAGTTTCTGTTATCACTCGTGCTGGAATGTCGTGAACGAATTCGCAATACGCTTCTTTCGTCCGCTGATCGTGATCATTGTAATATTGAATTTGTTCCAAACATGTGTAGAGGTTTGGAAATTGCGTTGTGCAGAATTAAAGGATTGTCTCGTATCATATTGTCACCGTTCGAGCACCCGTCTGTGCTGGCTGTTGCACGTTGGTTGGCTAACATCATAAAAGCTGATGTATGTCAGTTGCATTTTGAAGCGACGGATTATCTCTTATCACGTAGTGAACAGGAAAAAAAACTGGTCAATATGATTCAAGACAAGCTGCAAAATAGCGGTGAACCTACCGCACTCATCCTGAGTGTGGTCAGCTATGCCACTGGGCTAGCTATTCGAACGGAGGAAATTATTAGCCGTTTACGTTGGATAGATGATTCATCTTTATATGTCATACTGGACGGTGCCCATGCAGCGGGTAACTACATTTATGATATGGATATACATAAATGTTGGGCTTATGTAATAAGTGTTCACAAATGGCTTTTGTCGCCTGAGCCATGCGGCATCATTATTACACCGAGACCAGTGAGTGATGAAGAGGTTTCCTATGATGCGTGGAGCCGTTCTTTTCCTGCCACCACTACGAATGTGCGCGTCTTCGCCAGTCTTGTAAGTAGTCTCAGAGCCATAGACAGAGTTGGTTTGGAAAACTGGCGTGCACACTCCGTACGCTTACGGGATCATTTCATCCAACGCATGCAAACGCGATTATCTGTAATTGGATATAGCAACGGGATGGAATTGACCTCGTTTGTAGCAGTGCGTCCGGACTCGGGATATCGCTGGAGATGGGGGATTGAAGATCTAGGTAAGTTTTTAGAGCAGCACTCAGTGTATCTATTATTGCTATCCATTGATCCAGAGACACCCTGGATGCGAATCGCATTTCCGTACACATTACACATTCAACAGGTGGACGAGCTTTGTGATATTTTAAACACTAGTCTGGAATAGGAGATTACCCTTATGGATAGGATTAGTCGCAAACCTTATTCTCTACTCTGTGCGGCTGACATTGAGCGTCTGCCAGCAGACGTAGAACACGCATACCCACTTTCGGTTTGTCAGACATTCGTGTGCGACACGATATTACCACGTGATCGTATGCGAATTACATCGCATCATATGGATCTGTTCTTTGATATGACGAAACTAACAGAAGCTGTTCATTACTTGACGCGTTGTCATCCGATGTTGCGGACATTTTTCGATATAAGCAACTATAGTGAACCTTTGCAACTCGTGCATCGTGATGTCGATATTTCTATCTCGCTCGATAACATGCACGAGGGTTTGCCTTCCATACAAGAGATAGTTAATTTGATAGGAAATGAGGTCGTCACATGGAAGTGGCAGAATGCTCCGCTGTGGCGTATTCATGTTCAGTTATTCGATGTTAATAAGTGGACACTAAATCTGATCGAGACGTTTCTTGATCAGCAGAGCGTTCTGACACTGATGAATGAGCTGTGCAGGTACTATTGCATGTTGCTCGACGGTCAACCTTTGCCAGATTTTGCGCCTGTGACATCCTATCAAACATTTGTCGCCACAGAACGTAGCATGACAATATCTGCAAATGCTCAAGCATTTTGGAACGAAAATCGTCACCTGATGAGTGAGACCCTAGTGTTGAACAATTCTAATAAGTTATATGCACCTATTGGAGGTGCACTTCGAAAAGTAGAAATAACCATCCCAACCGAAACTCGCGATGCTCTGATAGACGCAGCACGAAAGAGCGGCACAAGTCTAGAGACGTTGTCATTCGTAGCACATTGTAAAGTGGTTAGTCTGTTAAGTGGTCAAGTGACGATTACGACTGGTATTTGCACAGACGCACGTTACTCATCAGACAATCAGCAGGCAGACATCGGAAACTATGTTCGAGTTCTACCGTTAGCGCTTACATTGGGTGCACAGGAGACATGGAATGATATCGCTTTAAGAGTTCATGAGGCGTTCGGTATACTACACGAACTCGAGAAGCACCCACTCGCAGGGTTGAATGATACTAAGAAGCTCTTCGATGTTGATTTTGCTTACACTGAATATGCTGATATGAGCTACTTGCTCAATAATAATGACGAAACGGTTATCTTTGAAGACAGCTACGATAACAATTCACTTATCGTACGATTCATTTCGGGTTCGAACATAGGCGGAATGAATGATCTTAAGTGTGTGATAGAGTATCGTGACGACCTGGTAACCAAGGAGCAGGTAATTGCTTTTGGCGGCTACTATTCTAGCGTACTTCAAGCTATGGGGAGAGACTTAACAACCGTTCACACAAGCCCACACTGGCTCTCCGATGAGAATGAACGGCTGTTGTATGAATGGAATGATACGGCTCGAGAGTTCCCCTTGAAGAACAATCTGTCACAGCTCTTCGAGGAGCAGGCTCAGAGAACACCAGAGCGAATAGCAAGCATCAACAAAAACGAGCAGCTTACCTATCAGCAATTGAATGAACGCAGTAATCAGCTTGCACGGTATTTGCGAAAACTGGGAGTCGGACCCGAAGTTCTTGTCGGCATCTGCATGGAGCGTAGCAATCTAATGCTGATAGGATTATTAGGAATTCTCAAAGCAGGTGGAGGCTATGTTCCACTCGATCCAAAATATCCGAAGGCTCGACTTTATTTTATGTTGGATGATGCAAAGGTGGAAATAATACTAACCGACACCATCATTAGCGAGCAGCTTTCTTTCGAAGATAGGCGAATGATTCGATTGGATGATGAGTGGACTCTTATCGACACGTTCGAGCGCAACAACATAGAGTGTCAGACAATATCAAGCAATGTGGCATATCTTGTTTTCACATCAGGCTCGACTGGTTTTCCGAAAGCTGCTGAGATTGAACATCGAAGTGTGATCGAGTTGATGTACTGGGCAAGAGATGAATTTGGTCTTGATACACTCTCTGGTGTACTGGCTTCGTCGTCGATCTGCTTTGATATGTCGATTTTCGAGTTGTATGCACCGTTGAGTTGGGGTGGCACAGTGATCATAGTAGACGATATTCTTCAACTTCGGTCCATTCAAGCGATTACAGAAGTATCGCTGTTAAGTACGGTACCCTCGGCACTTTGTACTCTCGCTGAATTAGGTTGGGTTTCGACCAATACGAGAGCAGCACTATTAGCGGGAGAGCCTCTATCCCGTCAGATAACAACGAGAATATTCGGTGCTACAAAGCTTGAAAAGATATGGAATGCCTATGGCTTATCTGAAGATACCACCTATACTACTGTATCACTGTTTAAGAGGGGATTCGAAGATCCAGTAACTATAGGACGACCTATCGCAAATCGTCAACTTTACGTACTTGATGAGTATCAGCAGAGGGTACCTATCGGTGTGATTGGCGAGCTGTATGTCGCAGGAAACGGACTAGCACGTGGCTACATGAATCGACCGGATTTGACAGCGGAGCGCTTTCTGCCGAATCGTTTCAGTGCCAACACAAAAACACGAATGTACCGAACGGGTGATCTTGTGCGATACCGGCCTGATGGTGAATTGGAGTATATTGGCCGAAAGGACCATCAGCTAAAACTTCGTGGGCATCGAATTGATCTTGGAGAAATCGAAATGACGCTTGCCGCTCACGCAGCTGTTGAACAGTGCGTAGTGGTATGTCGCGAAGACGGGGGCGATAAGCGATTGATTGCGTACGTGGTGATGAGAAATCACACCATCGACGTCTCACCTCTTCAGCTGAAGGAGCATCTCAGAGTAAAACTACCTGAGTGGATGGTGCCAGCTTCGATTGTGTGGCTCGCGAAGTTACCGACAACCTCTCATGGCAAACTGGATCGTCATGCATTACCGGCACCTGAGCGCTGTTCATGGCCCAGTCCCGACAGACATGACTGACTATGAGTATAGAATTATTCGTATCCCAAATTAGAACGTGAATATGGCATATAAAGATCTACTATTTCAAGCAGAGTAAAGAATTTATACCCGAAACAGTCACCTATATTCGCAAAAGAAACGTAGATGAACTTAGTCTGCTCATCAGAAGGGATACAGAACCAAAACTTTATGCAGTACAGAATTGCTCTCGGTAAGGAGCTGGGGGCAATTTATTTAATTTAATTAATCTGAATTTATTTTTTTATAGATCACTTTGATTGTTTTAAGTAGTTCTTCGTCTTGCTATGGCAAGAAAGACATAAAAAAAAACGAGAGTCATGCTCTCGTTTTTTATCAGGATTATTTGACAGACTCTACCAGGTCACTCAAACTAATTATTTTGCTGCCTTTACTTTCATAATATTGTATCATTTCTGGAATTTTCTTTTTATCCCAACTGGTAATGCAATCTGATAAGACAGTAACTTCATAATTTGACTTAAGTAAATTATAACAAGTTGATTTAACACAAGCAGTAGCATCTGCTCCTGCAATGTATAACTCACTTATTTCATTAGTATTAATAAAGTTGGCAAATTCTTCACTGGTTAAAGCGTTCCCTTTATATTTTGTAAAAACATTTGTTGATACTATTTTCAAGTCTATAGCTAATTCAGAACCATATGTATTGGGCTTAAGAATCCTTGTGCCGGCTGATAAATTTTCATGTCTTATATAAATAACATGTATGTCATTACTAACTGCCCAGTCAATGGCGTTATTTATATTATCAATTATCTCCTTGTAATTCTTTGTTATATCATTTTGAATGTCTATTATTACTAAGGCTTTTACCATGGTAGTTCACTCCAATAATTTTTATTTACCTGTGAGCGACAGGCGCGCGTTGGTCTTTGAAACTTCGGTTAGCGAAAAAGTTACACGGATATATGATCCTATATTTAACAAATATATCATAAATTCACAGTGGTGACAAGCCTGAAATTGTAAATTTTTTACGGAACGACAGTGCATGGGAAAAGTAGATGTGATATTGCCGTGTTTCGCTTTTTCATTTGGTTTTAAGAAACACAGGCTATGCCTGTGGCAAGAGAACTTAAAGGACTGTAGACGGATAAAAATTCCCCTTTTGAATTTTGGGCAAGAGGATACTAGTGAGTACAGTAGATTTGTACAATGCGCCTGGTTTTACTAGTATATCTGATTGATGACGAACCGTTTTTAAACGCTCAACAATGGCTTTTTCACAATTAGAGACACTAAACAGTGTTGATTTAACTGATTTTCCTGAGACCGGAAATCCACCATTTTTCTCCTAACTCGTTGGCCAGTAAGGCCTCAATTCCTAGCGATCAATGTGTATTGCATACAATCACTCATTATTACCATTTTCCAAAAACTTAGTTATGCTGATAAACAATTTACTGTAAATATAGATTTCCCAATAAAAAAGCGTTCACACCTTATAAGTTTCCTTACAAGCTGCTTCACTGTGGCACCTTCAGGACTCAGTCATATCTACACAAGCCCATGTCAACCCACAAACTTCTGATACTCTGAGTCCTGCATGTAACTCTATTTGAATTTCTTAACGACTGAATTGTAAATGTTCTGGCATGTCCAGTGTCTTTATCTTGGTACGAGTCAGCGATTGAAGGATAAACACACCCATTTCATAGTTTTGATATCGTAGTTTTGATTTCTTAAGTACATGGGAGCTCAACTACTTTTGAGGTGGTAATTACAAGCTATGAATCCCTCAAATCAGCTTTTTGGGCGTTTATTTATCTCAAAGAACTACAAAACTTGCAATCTATGACAATAAGGTGTAAAATGACAAAAATGTAAAATTACATAAAAGATAAAATTTTTTACAATGGTAATATTCAATATATTAAGGAAATTATTTCAAAATAAAGAGAAGGGACAGGGACAATGATTCATGCATTGGCAGATGTACTGATAAAGTACTGAAGCGAAAGCGGTGGTCGCTCTAACGTATTGTAGAGACATTGCACCAGTGTTCTTCACCGTCATAGATTTGTAGGAAAGAATGGACTAACTGATTTTGGCTGACAACATCTTAACTGAAAACATAGCAATTTTAACCTATTTATATGGGGGATCATTCGAATGTTTGCAAACGAACAAAAATGGACTGATGGGCTGATGGAGGAAATTCCAAGTATTAATCGGACAATTTTGGACGCATTCGGACGCTACGCCTCCAGCCAGTCAACAATGTCTGAGCGATTCGAAGAGGGGATTATTTTACCTGATGGGCTTGTTGCATCCATTGACGAACTTATTGTGGCCGCTGCAATTCTGGGCTTGTTACTCAGTCCCGAAGGCCGGGTAAACGTTGGGATACACACCGGTGGATCAGCAACTTGCCTTGAGGTCGACACAACGAAGCTACGTGATGCGGGCGACGCCCGCACATTCATTATTGAACTACGCCAGACCGCAGAACTATCAAGACATAATATCATGGTTCCCGTGGACATTGAGGTGACGGACGGGAAGATTACCCCACCTGAAGAGTCACCGGTATGGTTGTTAGTTCAAGATGGTCGGTGTGTGCTATCTGTAAGGAGGGACTGCATCGAGTCGGACATGTTTGCGCATTTATGCAAAGTCACTGCCTTTGCATGTGAGAGCGCCTTCAATCCTGGGGTGGTCCCTGCGGTGGACGCTCTACCTACACGTACTAAATATGAACTGCATCAGCGTAAGTCGATGGTCGAACGCATCTTCAGGCACAAACAAAAGAAACCATCGGATTTGGCGATCATAGATGATACGAGTGGTCAAACCTTGACCTATGACGAACTTTGGAATGCATCGGAAGCAGTGGTGCAGCAGGTGCGCGAACAAGTAACCACCCATCAGTCATATCCCAGACTTGCCCTTTTCATGGAACGGGGTTGGAAACATCTAGTCTCCATAATTGCAGTCCAACGTATGGGTGGTACATGTGTGCTGATCGATTTGACGCATCCCGATGATCGGATACGAGATTTCCTGGAAGAATCCAGGCCTGACGCCATAATTACTGTTGGCACAGCGACAGACAGGGCACGAAGTCTAGTGGACTTTCCCGTGTTGGATATTGACGATAGAATCATTCTGCAATCACAGATCAACCGGGAACGTGGTGAGTGGATCGAAACTGACAATGAAGTGTGCTTCATCGCCGGAACCTCCGGAACTACCGGACGGCCCAAGGCAGTCTGTCTATCCTACCGCGGGATGACCACTACAGTTGACGCTATCATTGAAGCTGCCAAGTTAGGAGAACACTCTAGAGGAACATGGCTGTCATCGCCGGGGTACGGGATGATCGAAGTGGATCCGCTACCAGTGCTATGTGCCGGCGGCACGGTCTGCATCCCGTCACCTGATGTCTTGCGGGATGTTCAGATGCTGGCACACTGGTTCACCGAGAACAATGTTACGCACACACTGGTTATGACATCAATTGCTGAAGCGCTCTGGGCTAATGGACTTCATACTGATTTACACACTATGTTAATCGCAGGTGAGCGGTGCAAGCAGTGGCCGAACGTTGAATACCGGGTGCTTAACGTCTATGGTTCTGCAGAAGCTGCTGTTGTCTCGATTGAGGATCTATCTGGTCCGAGGCGCACGTTGTTACCAACAGTTGGACGCGCGGTGCCTGGTGCAAACATGTACGTGGTTGATGGTGCCGGACAAGAGTTGCCAGCGTGTTGCGTTGGGGAACTAATCATCACTGGTGAAACGCTGTCGATGGGTTATGTAGATTACAATCAGACTCAGAGATCTTTCCGTCCAAACACACTCGACGCTACTTCAACGTTGCAATACATTTCCGGAGACCGAGCACGAATGAGATTGGATGGAACCGTCGAGATTTTCGGCCGGTCAGACGCACTTGTGAAGATTCGCGGGCATAGGGTCGACTTAGCTGAAGTAGAGATCACTGCTCTCAAAGTTCCAGGTGTGGCAAAAGCTGCTGCCATTTGCTTCACCGATAATGCTGGGGCAATACTAGAACTTTTCATTGAGCCGGCTCCTAATACTGTTGATGTCAAGGATGAGGTTCGTAAGTATCTTATGGAACAATTGCATCCTGCCGCTCAACCTAGCCGGATTAATACGATAGAGTTACCGCTAGGACACAATGGCAAGGTGGACTACACTGCGTTACGAGCTTGTCCAGTCGAGCGAGATACAACATACACACCTTTTTTCCCGACTACAAAAACCGAGATTGCGTTGCGTGACTGCTGGTTGACTTGGACTAGATGTGATGAGGCAACTCTTGAGTCTGATTTCTTTCAATCTGGCGGAGATTCTTTGCGAGCTATGCGTATGATGGGGGAATTGACTTGCAAGTATGGAATTCACATTGAGATGAGTGCCTTTCTTGAAAACCCGGTATTTTCGAATCTTATACGACTAGCTAATACCTCACATACTACTAATTTACCAGTATTTGAAAACCTGCCGGCTGATCAACAATTAGAGCCCTTCGAGCTGAATGAAAACCAGCAGGCTTTATGGATAGGTCGTGGCTCTGATTTCAAATATGGCGGTGTAGGTTGTCAAGGGTACTTCGAGTGGGAGGTGGAGGATCTGGATTGTGACCGGTTTGTTCGTGCGATAGGCATGCTGGTCGATCGCCACCCAACACTTCGAATGACAATTGATGATGCAGGTTGCCAAAGAGTAGGAACTGTCGATGGTAGGCAGGCAGTGGAGTTCATAGATCTAAGTCAGCTTTTACCGATCGAGATTAACAACGAGATTAACAAGATACGTTGCCGTATGGCAAACGATGAAATTGGGACAGCGAAATGGCCTCTATTTCGATTCGTTGTGAGCCGGATCAGTGCACAATCAAGCAGAATTCATTTCTGCATTGACTTGCTAATCGCCGATGCATGGTCGATCTTCCAAGTAATTATCCCTGATTTGATTGACCTGTATATTAAAGAAAAACCTCAATTACCGAGGATTCAGACCACATTCCAAGACTATGTCGTATATCGGTACAAAGTAAGGCAGAGTGCACAATACCGTGCTCACCGTGAGTACTGGTTACAAAAAATCCATGAGTTGCCGGCTGCCCCAAAGTTGCCGCAACTTGAACAAGGGGAGTCTACCTCATTAGTAAGGTTCGAAAGACATGAGGGAACACTTGGGAAGGAGTCTTGGGACCGTCTCAAAGCCCAAGCTCAAGAACGAAGAATCTCTCCCTCTGGGGTTGTAGCCTTGGTCTTGTGTGAAGTGTTGCGTTGCTGGAGCGAAGAAGATCAGTTTACCTTGAATTTCCCCATCTCAGATCGGATGCCAGTCAGTGATGATATTGATTTAGTGGTTGGGGATTTCACGAATACATTACTTGTACCCTACGAAAATGCTACTGGCGATACGCTCCAAGTTCGTGGTCGGCGGTTACAGGATGCGATTTGGCAGGCACTTGACCATCGGCTGTTTACTGGGGTTGAGGTTTTGCGTGAGCTGTCTCGGATTCGCCGGACTGGGCGTGAGCCATTGATGCCAATAGTGTTGACCAGTCTTCTCGGGCACCCGGGCCGACATGATGTTTCTCAGTTGGGTCGGGAGGTATTTGGGGTCTCACAGACTCCACAGGTGACTCTTGATGTCCAAATCCGAGAGTCAGAGGGCACGCTGTATTTCAAATGGGACTACCTCACGGGGGTCATTCGTCCTGATGTGATTGAGGCGATGTTTGACTCATTCTGTGGGTTGTTACAACAGCTTGCAGATGATCCTGAAATTTGGAAGCATACTTGGCTCGACCTTCGACCAGCGACACAGATCGCTGTACGAAACGCGGTCAACGCAACGCAAGAACTGGTTCCTGAGGTGCACTTGCGTGATCTTCTGCTAGAGCGCCTCGTAGGTTGTGCGAATGAAACAGCCGTCATTGATGCCCACGGCACATATACTTGGGGTGAGATCGGTCGTGCAGCTGCACATGTCAAAATGTTGGTTCAGCAGGTTTGTGACTCGAATGACCGGTTCGTTGGGATTCTGCTGCCTAAGGGTGCCGTGCACTATGCAGCGGTTTATGGTTGCTTGTTAGCTGGGGTTGGTTATGTCCCCATTGACATCGATCTATCGCTTGAGCGGGTACGGACGATGATTGCACAAGCCGGCGTACGCATTGTGATTGCTCCAACGGATATCCCGGTGCCTACTGGTGTATACAAGATCGAATACGCGACTGCTAGTCTTGGCAGTTGGACTCAACAAAGTACGGATTTCGTTATCGAACCTATTCGAGAAGACTATTCACCATATGTGATGTTCACCTCGGTTTCCACTGGCGAATCTAAAGGTGTTGAGATTTCGGAAACTGCAGTGGTGAACTACATATTCGATGTTGTTGAGCATTTTGGTTTGAAAGAGTCCACCCGACATCTTGCTACATCAGCATTACACTCTGACATGTCAGTCTTCGATATTTTTGGTCCTTTAGTACATGGCGGTTCCGTCGTTGTACCTGAACATACCGCCGGTCCAGATCCTGAAACTTGGCTGCGACTACACCGCCAATATAAGGTGACATTTTGGGCATGTGTTCCCGCCGTCATGGAACTCATATGCTGCGTGGCTGAAGCAGTGACTAATGTACATCTAATTGAGTCTGTAACCAACATCGTGATGGCTGGTGACAGGATCCCGCTGTCGTTATTGCCACGAGCTCGAACTGTTTTCCCATCTGCTCGGATATTCTCGTGTGGTGGCACAACTGAGACCACAAACTGGTCAGTGATCCATGAAATCGATGATAGCGAAGGTAGCATTTGTTGTTCAGTTATTTATGGCTCTCCGATGAGGAATTCCAAATATCATATCCTCACCGAAGATTGGGTTGATCGCCCGGATTGGGTGCCCGGTGAAATACTGGTAGAAAGTGACATATCATTAGCACGTGGATACATAGGACAACCAGAACTTACGCAGCGTGCATTTGTTTGCCACCCTCGGACTGGACGCCGGATGTACCGGACAGGCGACTTGGGCCGTTACCTCCCCAATGGAGAGATAGAATTCCTTGGACGGATCGATAACCAGATCAAGATCAAAGGGATCAGAATTAAGCTTGACGAGATAGAGAGCGCGGCTCAAACCTGCGCGGGGGTATTGCAAGCCTGTGCCTTTTCATTGCCCGGGCCAGATGGGAGACCAGAGCAGATTGCACTGGCTTATATTGGGGAAGCCGATCTTGATCCCATTATCATCAAGGAACTCACACGCCGCTTACCTAGCTACATGGTGCCAAAGACCATCCAGCAAGTACCGCAACTACCATTATCGAATAATGGCAAGGTGGATGTAAGGATATTGAGAGAAATACTATTAAGGAGGATTAATATGACAGAATTAAACAATAAGAGTCAACAAACCATTTTGCGACAGGTCGTACGTGTGATTTCCGACCAACTCTCCCAATCAGTAGTTCTACCAGAAGACAATTTTTTTGACTTGGGTGGCGACTCACTGGCTGCGATGAAGATCAAAAATGAATTGGAGGCCCAATTATCGACAACGGTTTCAATTGAAAGTATCATGCTGACTGAGACCATTGGTGAGTTCGCCAATGATCTTGTAGAAAGAATAGAGTCATGACCAAAAACCAATTAGATCAAGAATGGCTCCAAATCGTCACTGCATATCTGAATAGGCAAACGAAGCTACAAGAGTTGCAACAGAAGAGCGAGTTACGCACGCAAGAAATATTGGGGTACGTTCAGGCACAATCCCCGTTTTACCGTGATCATCTGCGTACTAAGGTGGATTCTCCAAGTCAATTCAAGGTTCTCGACGGGGTCGCTTTCACTACTAAGAGTGATCTACGTTCTGTTAATACTGCGGTCTGTTGTGTCCCCTTCGATGAAATTGCAACGTACTATGAGACAACGGGGACGACTGGGAAATCAACACCTTGCCCACGAGCACCAATTGATATCGAGACAAGTGGGGCTTACGTTCAGAATGCGGTGAAAGAGGTGTATCAGTCCACATTTGGTACGATGAGTGCTCTTACTGCGATCATGGGACCATCGGAGTTATACGCGTTCGGGGATACCTATGGAGAGGTATGTCGGAATCTAGGTATTCCATTTGTACGATTATGGCCCGAGAGCCCGCGGGTAGGCCTTGAAAAAGCTGCTCAACTCATTACTGATCTTGGAGTCCGGTCACTAATCTGCTCACCTGCAGTGGCTCTTGCTCTCGCTCGTTTCTATAGGAGCCTTGGGATTGATCCGCATAAGACCTCGGTGGGGCAGATCCTTGTACTTGGAGAGTTGTGCACACCTGAGATGCTTTCGAACATTTCCCGAGTCTGGGATGCGCATTGTACTCATGGTCTATATGGGTCGCAAGAGGCACATGCAGTTGCTACAGGTTGTTCAGAAGGGAATCTGCATCTTTCCGAGACTAACTATATTGCAGAAATTATACCTAATAATGGTGCTGATGGCGATGTGGGTGAACTGTGCCTTACGATGCTTGTGCCTGGTGCTAAGCCATTAATCCGATTTCGCACAGGTGATTTGGCTTGCATTTACCCGTCGAGTGTTTGCAAGTGTGGCAGTCAGTCCCGGTGCATACGGATCTTTGGTCGGGTTGACGATGTTATGACAATCGGTGGCCGCCAGATGTATCCTGCGTCAATTGAATCGGCTATTTTAAAGGCAGCCGATCAGGTTTGGGGATATCAAGTTAATGTAAGGGTTGCGAAAAATGGTACTGACGAATTAGAAATAGCGATGGTCTCCCAGGTCGGGAATCAGTCAATTGATCAGATTGAAAAGCAGCTTGCGGGTGATTTTGGTGTCCCGGTTAGGTTGCAGTTGTCAAATCAGTTAGATCCGCAGACGGAGACAGGAGCCTATATCTCATGGAAACACGCCCGCATCCGAGATTGGAGGCTAACACCATGATCAAGCAAGATTCGAAAAGCTCATGGGTCATCGAGCGATGTGTGGTTCCTGGAGCTGAGCAGGTAGCGCATGTACGACGGCGTGTACTAGGTTTGTACCCTCGACCGGCCTTGTTCGAGACGGGTGCTGGTTTTCAAGCTGTCGATGGATCACAAACAATGTTTATGGTCGATTTACTGTTTGAGATCAAGCTAGTGGATGGCAATTGGCATGTGTACGGCAGCGGACCCTTTGAGATGAAAATCACTGAATGTAGAGCAGTGGTGAGTGACGACACTAAGCCCTTGTTGGAACGCCTGCGGCATGTGACGCAAATTCTCGCGTTGCCAGAGGGTTACCCGCTCGTGCTGGTCATGGCCTATAGCGCAGCTCGTTTTGTTGAACATTTACCGGGGATGGCTATCGAGAAGGGTGAACCGGAGGTGATATTGCGCGTCTACAGATACGTCGTACGCTACAATGGTGCTGAAAGTGAGGCCGAAATCGATGTTTTGAAGACCAGACAAGATGAGGTCACAGACATCGCAAATTTAGTCGCAGCACTTATTGATCCCGAAAAGGATTCATCTCCGATTGGCTCCTGGGATTCGGGAGTCCTGCGGGATTTGACGGACCGGAGTACATTCTGCGCAATGGTTAATCGGGCCAAAGAACATATACATGCTGGTGATATCTACCAAGTTCAATTATGTCGGCGGGCAGTATCGAGTACTACGATTCCTCCAGTGGACCTCTATGAACGACTTGCGTCAACTAATCCGGCTCCCTACATGTATTACTTGGACCTTGGAGACCGGCATATAGTGTCATCCAGCCCAGAGTTAATGCTCCGTAGTGGCGATGGTGTCGTTCAGGTTCGCCCCATTGCGGGAACAATGGCGCAGGAAGATCAGCGTGGCAATCGCCTGGACCACATTCCCAAGGAGGTGGCCGAGCATCTGATGCTTGTGGATCTGGCGCGCAATGACTTAGCGCGTTGTGCTATTCCAGGAGGTGTGCACGTAACCTCATTTATGCAGTTGGATGCCTATGGTCCGCTTTTTCATTTAGTCTCGACTGTTGAAACCCCGGTCCGCGCGAATTGCGACATCTGGGACTTGATTGCAGCAAATTTCCCTGCGGGGACAATGACGGGTGCACCCAAGGTTCGTGCGATGGAGATCATCGCCGATCTCGAAGGGACGGCGCGCGGGGTGTATACAGGGTGTTCTGGTTATATTACGGGGAAAGATAATGGTGTGCTCGCCCTGACCATCCGAACGATCGTCGGCGACTCGGGTCGCTACGTGTTGCAGGCTGCTGCGGGTATTGTAGCTGACTCACAGGCATCGGCTGAATGGGACGAGGCGGGTGCGAAGATACAGTCTTTTGCCAGAGCGATAGGAGGGGCACATGAGAATATTATTGATAGATGCCTTTGATAGCTTTGTATACGTCATTGCACAGTATTACGAGAAGGTAGGCGCACAAACGAAAGTGGTACGTGTGAATGATGATCCAATTAGTCAGTACCAGCTATGGAAGCCTCAACTACTTGTCTTGGGGCCAGGTCCGGGAACACCGCAGGAACATGGTTATCCAGAAATAATCCGTGCAGCAGGTGAACATCAGGCTATGTTCGGTGTCTGTTTGGGTCATCAAGCCATTGGGGAGTTTTTCGGCTGGAAGCTCATACATGCACCTACTATCGAACACGGCAAGAAAGCGCAGGTGCAGCACGATGGACAAGGTATCTTTTGTAACGTCCCATCACCTGTCGCTGTAGTTCGGTACCACTCACTGGCTATCTCTGATCCCGGTACGGGAAACGAACTAGTTACTTCCGCCATTGCTGAAGGAGATAGCGTGGTAATGGGAGTGCGTCATCGTACAAGACCAATTGAAGGTGTGCAGTTTCATCCCGAGAGCATCGGAACGGAGCACGGGATCACAATGATACGAAACTCACTGGCACTGGCTGACCACAGGCTCCAGACGGTGGATCTGATCTGAATCATGGAAATACCTCATATTGAAATGAAATGATGCAAGCAAATGAAATGATACATACATCCAAAACGAATTGATTAGTGGAGTGCGATGGAAGGCACTAACTGTTATCTTGATTATTCAGTTCATACTATTATTTGTGAAGCAATATTAATGTAAGGCTTGGGGCTTGATAGTTCTTTGCCGGAAAGGGGTTCTAATGAAAGAACGTGTAGCAATAGTTACTGGTGCAGCAAACGGGATCGGGCGTGCTGTCGCGGCACAGTTGGCGACAAGCGGATGTCAGGTTGTGCTACTGGACAAGAATTTCGACAGTCTTCGGTCGCTAGACGGTTCGATGTGTTACGAGGTTGATGTCACCAACGCTGACCAGGTTAACCAGGCATTCCAGTCTATAAATAAGGAATTTGGACAGGTAGATATTCTGGTCAACTCAGTGGGAGGAAGTCTGCATTCGAAATTGATCGAGACGATTGAGGATAGTGACTGGAACTCAACGTTTGAATTGAATTTACGAAGCGTGTTTAATTGTACACGTGCTGTAATTCCTGGAATGAAAAAGCGCGGTTGGGGACGAGTGGTTAATATCTCAGCCGTGGCTGGGAGAACCTATACCTTCTTTGGTGGGGCGGATTTCACTGCTGCCAAAGCAGCCCTCATTGGATTTACACGACAATGCGCATTTGAGTTGGCACCCTATGGGATCACCGTGAACGCCGTCGCCCCAGGATTGACGCTTACCGAACGTGTGGAGGTCATGTGGTCTGAATTCAGTGAGGAGAAGCGAGCATCGATTCTAGAACGTATCCCGATCGGACGTCCGTCGACTGTGCAAGAGCAGGTTGCGACGATCTGTTTTCTGTGTAGTGAGCAGGCCTCCTATATTTGTGGCGCAGTACTTGACGTAAACGGGGCAATGTTCGTTGGTTAGTGAAGGTTATGCTATTTTGCGATGAAGCATATCTAATGGTTGCTCCCCATGTAACACACAGTAGGCTACAATCCTCTTGGAATTATAACGCGATGAGTTAAAATTCTTCTCCCCACCGTATCTTCCTTCGCTCTTTAGACCTGATAAGTATATCCATTTTCCGGTATAGGTCGCCGCTTTCTTTTGCGGTTAAACCCAAGCAACACTCTAAAACAAGGAGAATGATAAGGTATGTATATAAAAATGACAGAAGTACAAAAAGCTTATTTGATGTCTAAAGAGGATGACTTCCAAGGAGGAACAGGCACGCATCTTTACATTGAATTGCTCTATAAGGGTCAGATAAGAGATTTGGAAGAAGCTTTTAATAAGGTAATTGCTTCACAACCAATGTTAAAAGCAAGAGTTTTTGATAAAGAAAATTTTTTGATCGAAGAAACTCTAAATTATAAAATCAAGGTTATTGATAGTCAGTTCGATGAGCAATCATTAATAGAGCTGAAACGCAAGGAATTGTCGCATAAAAAATATGAAGTGTATGATTATCCTTTCTTTACAATGGAGGCGATCAGAGGTAATGGTATTCTCAGGGTTGCTTTCAGTATAGATCAGTTGATTGCTGATGGCTTGAGTGTATATGAGCTGATTAGACAGTTAAAGTTGTTTTTATCTAATCCGCTCATGTCAATTTATGATTATTCAAATGAATTATTACATATGCAGGACTTTTATCAAGAAATAAGGGATAGTAAGCTCTATGAAATATCAAGAGATTACTACATAAATAACATTGAGCATATCTACCCCGCACCACAAATAAATTATCCGATTGAGCAAACAACAGATATTGAGTTATTGCGTAAAGAGTTCACTCTCAATCATGAGCTATATGCTCGGCTTAAAAGCAAAGCAGATCAGGTATCTTTTTCTGTAACTGATCTGCTTCTTACCGCATATTCACTAATTCTCTCTAAGTGGTCCAAAGAGCAAAACTTATCAATTAATGTCACTTCTTTCAATCGTCCAAAAGGCGAAAATTATTATAAAACGATAGGTAATTTTACATCTTCATTCTTGTTGCAGACAAGTTTTGATTTTGAAAAAAGCTTTAAAGAGAATATACAAAAAGTAAAATTAAGTCTTGTTGATGCTTTGAAATATAAGCACTTCGAAGTAAAGGAAATCATGCGTGAAATGAACAAGAAGTCCGTTTCTGCAACTATGCCCATTGTGTTCACCTCTATGTTATTCAATGAGAATGATGATTTGTTTGGCGATGTATTTAAGTTAGATTATTTTGTTTCCCAAACTCCTCAGGTGTACCTCGATTTTCAGGCTAAAAATATAAGCGGGGGGTTGAATATCTCTTGGGACTATCGAAGTGATATGTTTGAGACCACTATCATTAATGCAATGTTTTCTGAATACTGTTCTGTGATTTGCGGATTTTTGAACTCAACTGAAGATATTGTGTCCATATATAATCATACGAAGAAGTCTGGATTAATTTCAAAATATGAGCACTATAATGCTCAAACATGTAAAACTAATTTTCAATTCGATACATTAAGGTGGCACTTTGATAAAATATCGACAGAATGTTCAGAGAAAATTTTTGCGATAATTAACAATACAGAGTATACCTTCGGTCAAATATATGGTCTGGCTACTCAAAAAGCTATGGAAATCAAGGAAATTAAAAAAAACCATCTGAAAGATAAAGTACGTATTGCCTTCAATGGAAAGAAGAATATTCATTCTATTACTTGTATTTTGGCATCTATTTTAACTAATGATTCTTTTTGTGTGGTAAATGAGAAATTTGGAGAAGAAAAGACTGAAGAAATTCTTGTGAGCTTACAAAACTACATTTATTTTAAAGATGGTGAATTAATCAAGGTATCTGATACAGATGTGCTCATTGATACCGAAGAATCTTATATCATACATACCTCTGGAACAACAGGACAACCGAAAGGTATTATCATTACAGAAAAAGCAGCCCTAAATACAGTCTACGATATTATTGATAAGTTTAAGATTACTCCAAAAGATACTGTAATGAATATCTCAAACTTATATTTTGACCTTTCTATTTTCGATATTTTTGGAGCAATCATTAGCGGAATGTCTATTGTTTTTGTAGATATCTATGACCACGTTTGGTTTTTTGAACATAACTATTACAATAAAATCACCATCTGGAATTCAACGCCTGCTTTAGCGAAAGAATTTTTACTGAAATGTAGGTTTGAAAAATTGAGGGGGATATTAGTTAGCGGGGATTTTGTTCCTAAGAAAATGGTTGAAGAATTGTTTTCTAAATATGGTCGCGTTCAATTATTTGCTCTAGGAGGGGCAACAGAAGCTTCTATCTGGTCAAATTACTATGATTGTTCATCTTATGAAAATGTTTCATCTATACCATACGGGCTACCGCTTGCCAATCAGCGGCTATATGTTATCGATTCAAAAGGAGGTATGTGTGACTTTCGGGTTTTGGGAGAGATTTGTATAGCGGGAGAAGGTCTCGCAAAAGGTTACCTTAGTGATGAACAAACAAAGGATTCCTTTGTTTGGAATGAAGAAGTGGGGGGAATCGTATACAAAACAGGAGATTTAGGGTACTTGGGTTCGGACAATCTCATTTATATAGTAGGAAGAGTTACAAGTGAAATTAAGCATAATAGTTATAGAATTGACTTGCGAGAAATAGAAAAATATATAAATATGCACCCTGATATTTCGAATTCAGTTGCATTTATCGATAAGATGCAAAATGGTCGTACACGCTTGATTTGTGCCGTAGTTTGCAGTAATGCTCAAGACATTAAACGGCAAATCCGTTCTGAATTATCGAAGAAACTGCCTTTATATATGATTCCTAATCGTATTATTTCGGTTTCCGAAATACCGCTTACTGGAAATGGGAAGGTAGATATAAAGTCTCTTTGCAACATGTTGTAATTTAGATTTAGAGCCTTAATACCATAGCTTATTGAAGTAAGTAGGAGAAAATATGAAGTGTAAAGTAATAGTAATCAGGGTTTGTTATAAAGAATTCATAAACTACAGTTATATTATTTATACCGATGAAGGAATAGGTGTACTAGTTGATCCGGCTTGGGAAAGCGAAAAAATATTAATTGCCGCTGATAAATTGCAATTGGATATTAAAGCGGTGTTAATTACACATGGCCATTCTGATCACATCCATTTGGCCGAATTTATGTCAGTGTACTACAATGTTCCAATATTGATCTCTCCTGAGGCTAAACAAATTGCTGGTATTTCCGATAAAAGCATAATTTATGTAAGAGATGAGACACCTTTATTAATAGACAAGCTAAGAATTGAGCCTTTTTTGACGCCTGGACATACAAAAGGGTGTATTTCGTATTTAATTAACGGCAACCTTTTTACTGGTGATTGTCTATTTATAGAAGGATGCGGTACGTGTACTGACAGTAATTCTAGTCCACATGATCTTTTCGCTACAATGAGACGTTTGGTTGATATCATTCCACTGTCTACAAAAATTTATCCTGGTCACAAGTATCATGCTGAGCTAGGGCAGGAATTTTCGTATGTCCTAAAAAATAATATTTATCTTAATATTACTAATGAAGCGGATTTTATTAAATTTAGGATGCGTAGCGGGCAAAAAGGATTTATGAATTTCATTTAAATATTTGTATTCTTAAGCCTATACGAAGAAGTAGTGACCATTGTTTTTGAAAAATGGGTTTCTAACACCTGACAATAATATGTCCAGTGAAATAAAAGGGCTGTCCTAATCTATCATTAGGATGGCCCTATTTTTAACTCAAAAACATACGCATCCGCTTATAAACCAATACTTTATTTGAAATGATTGATGTTGGTTGTAAACAGTGTTATTCTATCAACTCACGGTTAACTTAAAATCTATGCTCAAGCTCTTCAGTACATCTGATAATAGTCACAAATTTAGTTATAAAGAAAGGTAATACTATGATAAAAGTTGAAAACTTATCCTTCTCTTTTCCGCAAAAAGAACTATATAAAAATATTTCGTTTACGCTTGATGAGACACAACATTGCGCTTTTATAGGAACAAGTGGCAGTGGGAAGAGCACACTGATCGATATACTGATGGATCCAGAAAGATACTTGTTCGATGGCATGTTAGAGATGGATCCCACTTGCAGCATCGGGTATGTAAGTCAGTTCTCACAACCAGACAAAACTAAAGAAACAACGGTTTTCGAATATATAGGAGAAGAATTTATTAAGATACAAAATGAAATAACAGCCATTTGTACTGAAATGGAGACATCATCGGATATTGAGTCGTTACTTGAGAAGTATCAATTCGCTTTAGATGCCTTTGATTCAATGGGCGGGGATGATTTTGAAAGCAATATTAATAAGAAGCTAAATCTGGCAAACCTCATGAAGCTAAAAGATCTTAGGGTATCTGACCTGAGTGGCGGGGAATTCAAACTTATTCAAGTGATGAAGGAAATGCTCAAATATCCAGACTTAATGATTATGGATGAACCCGATGTATTTTTAGACTTTGAAAACCTAAATGCACTTAAAAATCTTATTAATTCTCACAAAGGAATACTGCTGGTTGTTACGCACAACCGATATCTATTGAATCACTGCTTCAACAAAATTATTCACCTTGAAAATATGGAGATCCAAGAGTTTGATGGACGATATATTGATTATAATTTCTCCTTACTTCAGACTAAAATAGAGTTGCAAGAACTCACAATCGCTGAGGATGAGGAAATTGCGAGAAACGAGAACATCATCAATAATCTTAGAGCTATCGCAACTTATAATTCAGAAGCTTCCAGAGGAAAAGCGCTGAAAGCCAGGGTTAAATTTCAAGAAAGATTGGAAGCGCGTAGAATTAAAGCCCCATTCGTAAATATTAAGCAACCGGATATCAGTTTCGGTATGGATAATGAAATGGAAGACGGCAATGTTATAAATGTTAATAATTATAGTGTTGCCTTTGATGAGCTACTTTTAGAAAATGTTAACTTTGAGATAAAATCTACGGATAAAGTAGCCCTTATCGGTTCAAACGGTACCGGGAAAACGACTTTGCTCCGGGATATTTTTAAGAATAATCACGAATCCATTGAAATAAATACGGACGTTAAAGTAGCTTATTTATCGCAGCTTCAGGGCGAAGTGCTAAAGGATTCTAATACAATACTTGAAGAATTCATCGATGCCGGGTTTACAACTTATGATGAGATTAGATCCTATCTTTCCACCTACGGCTTTGAAGGAGAAATTGTTAATCAAAAGATAGGATCTTTATCTGGCGGAGAAAAAAATATGCTTCAATTGGCTAAAGTTTCTGCCAGTAAAGCAAACGTATTGCTTCTTGATGAACCGACAAGTCATTTAGACACCTATACACAAATAGCACTGGAGAAAGCCATTGGGGACTATAAAGGTGCGATTCTTATGATTTCTCATGATTTCTATTCAGTGGTAAATGGAATGGATTATGTCTTAATTATTGACGATAAGACGATCCGGAAAATGAGTATACGAAAATTCAGAAAAATGATATATGCCAGTCATTTTGAAAGAGATTATTTAGAAACGGAACAAAAGAAAAAAGCAGTTGAAACAGAGATTGAACTGGCTTTAAAAGATACTGATTTTGAACGTGCAAAAGGTTTGGTTGATGAGCTAGAAGAGTTAATTAAGTTGCTGTAGTTGTCAGTGGGAAGAGAATAATAGGTCTAATGGCTTCGCCCTTTGCAGGTAAGGGATGAGGCCATTTTTCTTTTTTATGCCTGTATAGATCGAAATCCAATAATAGTGGAATTTTTCCCAATGAATGGTTCCTTATGTTCAAGGAGTATACGTCCTATAATTATGAATGCGGTTACACAACCGAGGATGCATATAAAAAGGGGAGGCAAAGTATGAAAAGTATGAAACGTGTTTTAGTCGGTATCTCTACAATGCTGGTAATGACATCTGCTCTGACAGCATGTGGCGGGAACAACAACAACGCAAACTCTAACTCTAACGCAGCAAGCCCAACTACAGCCCCAGCAGCAAGCGCTACAGAGGCTCCAGCTAAGAGCACTGAGAAAGTGACCATTAACCTCTGGAGCTTCACAGACGAGATTCCGAACATGGCCAAAAAGTATATGGAAACTCATCCAGACGCAAATGTAGAGTTCAAACCTACGATTGTCGCAACTACAGATGGAGCATATCAGCCTGCTCTTGACCAGGCGTTGGCCGCTGGCGGAAAAGATGCACCAGATATTTATGCTGCTGAAGGAGCATTCGTACTCAAATATACACAAGGCGATGCATCCACTTTTGCCGCCAATTATGCTGACCTGGGCCTTACCGATCAAATGGTTAAGGACGCAGGCATCGCTCAATATTCTGTTGATATCGGCAGCAAAGACGGTCAACTGAAGGGTCTCGGCTATCAGGCAACAGGCGGAGCCTTTATCTATCGCCGCTCGCTAGCCAAGGATGTGTTTGGGACAGATGACCCGGCTACTATCAAGACTGAAATCGGTCCAGGCTGGGATAAATTCTTCAGTGCAGCTGAGAAGCTGAAAGCTAAAGGATATGCCGCAGTTTCTGGTGACGGCGATATCTGGCACGCGATCGAAAACAGTTCCGATAAAGGCTGGATTGTCGATGGCAAGCTGCATATTGATCCGAAGCGTGAACAATTCCTTGATTATTCTAAGAAGCTTAAAGACAATAACTACTACAATGATACAACAGATTGGCAAGAAGCTTGGTTCGCCGATATGAACGGCACTGGCGAAAAACCGGTCTTCGGTTTCTTCGGTCCTGCTTGGCTCATTAACTATACGTTAAGCGAACATGCTGTAAAAACAAAGGGTGACTGGGCAGTTACTGAATCACCAACAGGCTTCTTCTGGGGAGGCACTTGGTTGCTCGCTAACAAAGACGTAGTCAAGGACGAAGCCAAGAAACAGGCTGTTGCGGACTTTATCAAGTGGGTAACACTCGACACCTCTGAAACCGGACTCCAATACTACTGGGCTAACGGAACGATGAAAGATGGCGAGCAAGGTGCGAAGGACAGCGTTGCTTCCTCCGTTGTCATGGCTAAGTCTAAAGGTGACCTGGAATTGGTTGGCGGACAGAACATTTTCGATATCTTTGTTCCTGCTAATGCCAACGCTTCCGGTAAGAACTTGACTGCATTCGACGAAACGATCAACAAGCTCTGGCGTGATCAAGTACGCGAATATACTGCAGGCAATAAGTCCCGTGATGATGCAATCAAAACCTTCAAACAGCAAGTCAAAGATCAACTTAATATCGATAGCGAATAAAAAGCAATCGAAGGGGCGGGGGAGTCATCCCGCCCCTTCATATCAACTAAAGGGGTGAGAGCATGCGCCGCAATGGTGTGAACTACTCTAAATTTGGCTATATTTTTACGTTTCCATTTGTTTTGGCATTTCTGATCTTCTCGCTGTATCCTATTTTATACACCGCATTCATCGGGTTCACCGATTTGCAGGGATTAATACCAAAACCAATACATATTTTGGATAATCCTTTTCAGAATTTCAAAGATTTGATCCTTAGTAACGCCTCTTTCAGAAAATCTCTGATTAACACCGGGTTGCTCTGGTTCCTCAACTTCATTCCCCAGATCCTTCTTGCGCTCTTACTGACTGCATGGTTCACTAACCAGCGTCTTAAAATTAAGGGACAAGGCTTTTTCAAGGTTATACTCTATATGCCAAATGTTATTACTGCGGGCACAATCGCCTTGCTATTCAGCACTTTGTTTGGCTATCCGATGGGTCCAGTAAACAGCTTTTTTCATATGATGGGTTGGTCCGACGCTCCGATCTACTTCCTTCAGGATAAGACGGTAGCGCGGGGCATTGTGGCATTCATCCAGTTCTGGATGTGGTACGGAAACACCATGATCATTCTTATCGCAGGTGTTATGGGTATCAATCCTGCGCTCTTCGAGTCTGCGGCGATTGACGGTGCAAACGGAGTTCAAACGTTCTTGCGGATCACGCTGCCAAGTTTACGTACAATTCTACTATTCACGCTGATTACATCGATGGTCGGTGGCCTGACCATGTTTGATATTCCGCAGCTCTTCCTTGCGGGCGGACCGGATGACTCTACGCTTACCACTTCCATGTTCATTTATGGGCAAGCCTTTAAGGGAAGCTATTTGTACAATCGTGCTGCTGCTGCAAGCATGATTATGTTCTTGATTTCAGGCGTATTGTCAGCATTTGTGTTCTATTTAATGCGTGACCGTGACGCGGCAAGACTTAAAAAAATCGAAAAAATGCATCGGAAATCCACCAAGAGCAGCCAAAAGGGGGGCGTAGCACATGAACAATAATCAAAAAGGCGGAAACGTCACCCGGAGGATCAATAAAACGATTATCTATATCGTCTGCATCTGTCTGGCGGTGCTTAGTATACTCCCGTTTTGGATCATGTTTGTAAACGCCACCCGCTCTTCAGCACAAATTCAAAGCAGTATCTCACTGATTCCTTCGACACATATGATGAGCAACATTCGGGTACTGCTCGAAAAGAGTTTTGATCCGATTCAGGGGTTCATGAATTCATTTATTATCTCTGCATCTGCAACGCTCTTAACGGTCTATTTCTCCTCTCTGACGGCTTATGGTCTTGTGACCTATAGCTGGAAGCTGCGCGGGGCATTCTTTACCTTTATTTTGTGCGTAATGATGATTCCTTCTCAGGCAAGTGCCATCGGATTCTATCAGTTCATGTATAAAATCCATTGGACCAACAGCTTTCTCCCACTGATTCTGCCTGCAATTGCAGCGCCGGCGGTAGTGTTCTTTATGCGCCAATATCTGCTGGCAACGCTGTCGATAGAGATCGTGGAAGCAGCACGCGTAGACGGGTCCGGTGAATTCAAAACCTTTAATCGGATTATCCTGCCGTTGATGATGCCGGCAGTAGCAACGCAGGCAATCTTCGCCTTCGTGGGCAACTGGAACAACCTGTTCATGCCGCTGATCCTGCTGACCCAGAAGGAGAAATACACGATGCCGATCATGGTCAGCTTGCTTCGCGGGGATATATACAAGACGTCGTTCGGCTCGATCTACATGGGTCTGGCTTTGACGGCACTGCCGCTGTTTGTGGTGTACTTCCTGCTATCCCGTTATATTATCGCGGGTGTAGCGCTGGGTGGCGTCAAAGAATAATACTGTTGACAGGCACGCTTCAAAGACGAATACAATGAGGGGAAGAATCCTACTATGGCAGCACAAAATAAACCTCTGGTAACCCATCTCTACACAGCAGACCCCTCCGCGCATGTATTTGAGGGCAAGCTCTATATTTACCCATCCCATGATATCGATCACGATGGCCCTACGAATGATAATGGCGACCAGTATGCGATGGAAGATTACCATGTGTTTTCCTTAGAAAATCCGTCGTCTCCGTGTGTGGATCATGGGGAGGCGCTTCATCTCCGGGATGTACCTTGGGCCTCAACACAAATGTGGGCACCCGATGCCGCATACCGGCAGGGGACATATTACTTATTTTTCCCGGCCAGGGACAAGGAGGGCATTTTCCGGATTGGAGTGGCTACAGCTAACTCTCCGGCTGGTCCTTTTCAGGCTCAGGAAAGCTATATCAAAGGAAGCTTCAGCATCGATCCCGCCGTATTCGTTGATGAGGATGAAAGAGCCTATATGTATTTTGGCGGATTATGGGGCGGACAATTAGAAAAGTGGCATACTGGCGTGTACCAGCCGGATGCCGCTGAGAAAGGTCCGGGGGAGCCGGCTTACGGTCCGCGGGTAGCGGAGCTGAGTGAAGATTTGCTGGCCTTACAATCGGCCCCGGAGGAAATCCTTATTACCGATGAGGAAGGGAACGCAATCCTTGCGGGTGATGAGGACAGAAGATATTTCGAAGGTCCATGGATGCATAAGTATAAAGGCAAATATTATCTGTCCTACTCCACAGGTACGACCCATAAAATCGTCTATGCCGTCAGCGACAAGCCTTGTGGACCTTTTGTCTTTCAGGGAACCATTCTGGAACCGGTCGTAGGCTGGACGACTCACCATTCCATCGTGGAATTTGACGGGAAATGGTACTTGTTCTACCATGACGCATCCCTGTCCGGCGGCGTGGACCACAAACGCTGTGTCAAATTTACGGAGCTCCATTATGAAGAAGACGGCAGAATCCGGCCGGTAATCCTCTAATCGAGTGCACTTCCTTTAACAGAATCTACTCTGAAGGCGACTTCTACAGCCTTTTCTGGGTTACAAAAGAAACCCTCTTTGGAAGAAATGGAGTTACTGAACTCTTCCAAGGAGAGGTTTCTTTTTCTTTGAACCGGAGCGGAAAATTCATTTATTTTATGATATCTGCTATAGGCAACCGTACCGTAAACGTCGACCCCATCCCCGGCTTGCTGCTGACCTCAATCGTTCCTCCGCTTAAGCTGATGATGCGGCTGACCAGAGGCAGGCCCAGGCCGTTACCTTCGGAGGAACGGGCAGGGTCGCCTTGGTAGAACTTTTCGAAAATATGCTTGCATACTTGAGGGGTCATTCCTATTCCTGTATCGGATATAACTACTGTAATCCAGCGGTCTTCGGACTGAAGAGTGACTGAGATTTCTCCGCCTTCCGGTGTGAATTTGACCGCATTGCCAAGTAGATTGAGCCATACCTGCATGATCAGCTCTTCATTCCCGTAATAACGCAGCTCGTCCAGATCAATGTTAAGGTTCAACTGCTTGGGAGCCCAGACTGCTTCCAGCAATAACAGAGCCTGACGGAGCTGCTCATCGAGGCGGTATTCCGTAAGTTCGGTGAGCAGTTCCTGGTTTTCGAGCTTAGATATTTTGAGGATATTACCGGATAGGGTGGACAATTGGCGGGCACTGTCAATGATCATGCCTGTGTATTCGTCATGCTCCTCTTTGCTGAGATGTTCTTCCTGCAGGAGAGTGGCATATCCCTCGATAGCCGCAATGGGTGTCTTGAATTCGTGAGAGACATTGACTACAAAATCATTGCGGAGTGTCTCAATGCTGCGCAGTTCCTGAACCATAAGATTGAAGTGGTGGGCGACGTCGCGGATCTCACCCACCCGGTGCGATTCATTCAAATGAATCTCAAAATTGCCTGTGGAGACCTCTTTGGCCGCCTTGATCAGATCTGCAATGGGAGATAGTATTTTTCGGCCCACGGTTATTGTGATTGTTGTTCCGATGACGAGGCTGAATACAACAATGGTCAGAATAGGAGGAAAGGGATTCCTGTGTAAAACAGCTTCATTGCCCAGTCTGATATATAGATAGGCCAAGACTGACATCAGTAAAACAAAGGACAGAATAATCACAAACACAAGCGATACAAAATGCCACCACAGACCGCCTCTTTTCTGGCGCTTCATCACAGTTTCACCGCCTTATAGCCAAGTCCCCTTACCGTGACAATTTCAAAGTCCGAGTTCTCCCTGAAACGCTCGCGTAAGCGGTTAATATGAACAACCACCGTATGCTCGTCGGATTCCGTATCCATCCCCCAAATTTCATCCATCAGCTGCTGTTTGGTAAAGATTTTGTTCGGATAGGAGATTAATTTATAGAGTAAATAAAATTCCTTCTGCGGAAGAAGGATACTCTCCTGACTCCGAATGACGGTTAATGCATCATAGTCCAGCACAGTTCCTCCCCATTCGATCCGGCGTTCGCTGATAATTCTGGCCCGGCGAAGCAGTGCCCCCACCCGTAGCATCATTTCATTTACATTCACCGGTTTGACCATATAATCGTCGATTCCGACAAGAAACCCCTGTTGTTTGTCAGCGAAATTCTCCCGTGCCGTCACCATGAGAACCGGGAGATTATTATTGTTGTCTCTGAGTGTCCGCGTCAGCTCATATCCGTCCATGAGCGGCATCATAATATCGCAGATGATCAAATCAACATATTCCTTATCCAGCAGCGTGAGTGCATCCTCCCCGTTCACTGCCGGTATGGGGTTATATCCGTTTTTGGTCAGGACGGTGCAGAAGAGCTGCCGCAATTTGCTGTCATCCTCAACTACAAGAATATTAAACATAGGCTTTCCTCCTGAGATGCTTCATTGATTTCAGTATATAGATGGTTTAAGTATACCGCATGAAGATCAAGTGAATCTCAACTGCCGAAGTTGAGGTTTAGTTTACTTTGGGCGCTTATACTGGGGCCAGCAAGACAAGAAGAGAGAGATTAGCGGGACCCATGATTACAGGGATGGAATGGAAAGGGAGACTGAATACGATGCTGCAATTAAAAAACATCACCAAGAGCTATAAGACCGGGGAATTTACACAGGTTGCACTGGATAAAGTAAATCTGAACTTCCGTGAAAGTGAATTCGTCGCGGTTCTGGGCCAAAGCGGGTCGGGTAAGACTACGCTGCTGAATATCACCGGCGGGCTCGATCAATATGACAGCGGAGAGCTGATCATCAATGGACAATCCACGGAGCACTTCAAAGACGGGGACTGGGATGCGTACCGTAATAATAGTGTGGGCTTTATTTTTCAAAGCTATAATCTGATATCGCATCTGAGTATCTCGGATAATGTAGAGATGGGCATGACGCTCAGCGGGGTGGCCCCGGCCGAGAAGCACCGTAAGGCGCTTGAAGTATTGGAGAAGGTTGGACTCAAGGAACATGTCCATAAGAAGCCGAATCAGCTCTCCGGCGGTCAGATGCAGCGCGTAGCGATTGCCCGGGCCCTGGCCAACAATCCGGATATTATTCTCGCCGATGAGCCGACAGGGGCTCTGGATACAGAGACCAGTGAACAGATCATGGAGCTGATCAAGTCGATTGCTGAGGATAAGCTGGTCATTATGGTTACGCATAACCCGGAGCTTGCGGAGAGCTATGCAGACCGCGTAATCCGCTTCTCGGATGGTCACGCGATATCCGACAGCAATCCGCTGGCGAATCAAAAAATCTCAAGCTCATACAAGCTTAAAGAAACCAGCATGGGCTTTTTCACCGCCCTGAAATTATCCGGAAAGAACATTGCGACCAAGAAATGGCGCACGGGTTTGACCGCTTTTGCCTCAAGTATCGGAATCATCGGTATTGCCTTGATTCTGTCCTTGTCAAATGGGTTCGACAAGCAGATCAGCTCCTATGAGACAGGTGCTCTCTCCAACTTCCCGATCTCAATCAATCAGACGGCAATGAGTGTTGAACTGGGGCCGCCAAGCGACGGAGCATCAGAACTTCCCTCGTACCCTGCAGAGAAAAAGCTGTATCCCTATGACCCCAGCGTAAATTCCAAACAGCATACCAATGTGCTGACCAAGGAATATATAGATTATTTAAATAAAATCGATCCTAAGCTGATTGACGGCATTTCCTATACCCGAACCGTGAATATGAATGTACTGGTATCGGACGGACAAAAGGCCACTACGCTGGATAAAAACAACATCAGCTTAACCGCATATCCGAGCAAACAGGGAAGTGAGACGGGGAGCTATCTGAAGCAATATTATGATGTGCTGGAGGGGAAATACCCTTCCGAGAAGACTGATGTCGTACTTATCGTGGATGAATACAACCGTCTGACCGATGCTGCGGTAGATGCCCTGGGGCTGGATTATAAAGCCGATAGTATTAATCTGGGAGATCTCATTGGGACCCCGTTGAAGCTGGTAATGAACAATGACTATTACCGTAAAAACGGTGAGCAGTTTGTCGTAAACGGAACTGCGGCGGATTTAACAGAGCTCTATAACAGCCCCAAAGCTGTGACCTTGAATATCGTTGGGGTTCTACGCGGCAAGGAAGGCTCCAGCGTATCTACACTGTCTCCGGGCATTGCCTATTCGGATGAGCTTGCCGCTACATTTATAGCAGATGCAGAGAAATCCGAGATCGTATTGGCACAGGAAGGAGCAGACTTCAATGTGCTGACCGGTCAAGTATTGTCAGATGGTGTTGCAGGCAGTGGTTCAGCCGGAGCAGCAGGTACAAGCCCGCTGATGATGGGCCCTGGTGGAGGCGCGGCGGTAGGCAGTGCTTCCTTGACCAAAGAGGATGCACTTGCCTCTCTGGGGGCAACAGATATCCCGAACTCGGTATCCTTGTACCCGATCGATTTCAGCGCCAAGGAATCAGTCGCAGCTTATCTGGACAAATGGAATGAAGGCCGTGAACCCAAGGATCAAGTGATGTATACCGATCTGGCGGCTATTGTTACCAACATCTCCGGCAGTATTATGGACGGGATTACCATGGTACTGATTGCTTTTGCAGCGATTTCTCTGGTGGTGTCGTTGATCATGATCGGGATCATCACCTACATTTCTGTGATGGAGCGGACCAAAGAGATTGGAGTTCTGCGTGCACTGGGTGCCCGCAAGAAGGATATTACACGGGTATTTAATGCCGAGACTTTTATCATCGGGGCTTGCTCCGGGATTCTGGGGATTGGAATTACCTACCTGCTGACCATTCCGGTTAATGCAATACTGTATAATCTTACCGATCTGTCGAATGTCGCCCAGCTGAATCCATTGCATGCGCTGATTCTGGGCGTGATCAGTGTAGGACTTACGATGATCGGCGGTTTCATTCCGGCCAAGATGGCCGCAAAGAAAGATCCGGTAGCAGCACTGCGGAGTGAGTAAAGGAGGAACAGTTCCGTTATAGGTTTGGCTGGAAAAAACATATTCCCCTATAGAAAAAGAGCCGATCCTTCGTTGGATCGGCTTTTCATATGCTGGTTACCTAGCAGAGAAACAATCATAGACGGTTAAGCAGATTCAGCTCTTTCGCCTGGATAATGGCTTTGGTACGCCGGTTAACCTTTAGTTTGGCGAAAATATTCTTCACATGCACTTTTACCGTTCCAATCGCGATGATTAATTGATCGGCAATCTCCTTATTGGACAATCCTGCCGCCAATAAGGAGAGCACCTCAAGTTCACGGTCTGTGAGCGGTTCCTCCATTACAGTTGAATAAGAAGCTGCTTCCTCATCAGCTTCCGGATTATGGATGGACTGCCCGGCCGTATTTTGCAGCATGCAGAATAAAATGCCGTTGGAAGCCATGGCCTGAAGGACACTTAGGCGATCATAGGCGAACACTCCGCTTGCCAGCTTATTTTCCAGGTATAGAACACCCAGCATATTTCCGTGAACGGTTACTGGTATGCAGAGTGCGGACCCGGGCCGGTGTTTCGCCATATACGGGTTATGGATCAGCCAGCTCTCCTCACCACCGATATAATGGACATGCTCTTGTGTGCGAAAGACATACCGGATGATGCCCTCCGGCAAATGGGGGCTTCCATTCAGTGCTGATGGTGAGGGAAGAGTCTGGTTGTCTGAATCGGCGTAGACCTGAATATACAGTCCATCATTATAGTCCATCAGCAAAGCCCCCTTGCTGGCACCTGCATATTTCATAATGGTGTTCATGATCTCAGCAAGAACGGTATCACTGTCCATCTGATTCGTGATCACCTGTGTGGTTTTGAGAATCGCTGCAAGATCCAGAGCGTCCAGGGCATGGGCCTTATGAGGAGTGCTGGCGGGCTCTCCCCTCAGATCTATTTCACTCTGGCTTGCCGGAATTGGCATGATTTCAAAAGATTCATCAGCCTGTTCCTCGCGCTGCCAGCAGTGCAGCAGATCTTCTAACTGTTTTACTTTGATTTGAACTCCCCACTCGGTGTATGCCTCCAGCGCTAATTGCAAATAGAAGAGGGCTGTTTTTCCTTTATCAAGATTCAGGTAGTATTTGGCTGCAAGTTCGCCGGCAAGGCTTGTCACCTGAACGTCGCCTTGTTCTCTGGCTTCGCGGATGGTTTTATCATACAATTCCTCAGCCAGAATACCTTTACCAGCGGCACGTGCATGCTCAGCCTGGAGCAGGTAATGCCTGGACCGGTAATTGGCCGGACTCGATGCAGCCCATTTGGCAAAGCGGCGGAGATTGCTGCGTAATCGTCTATTCCAATAAGACCGCTTAGCAGACGGTACAGCATTAGCCAATACGGCTAGTGATTCATACATCAGGCATTCCGGCAAATGCGGGAGATGCGTGGCATAGGCTTCATAGGACTCTGCCTGACTAGCCCAGCGGATAGCTTCCTCATAATTACCCAGCAAATAGCAGAGCTGAGTCTTGTAGGTGCTGTGTTGGAAGAGGGTAGTAGCCGAGGTCTCCTCCATCTGAATCCGGCTTAGGAATTCTTCTTCATTAAAGCCGGTACTGCTGAAGGAATCCGGTGAAATCGTTCTTCCCTGTAAGGCAAGAATAAATTGCTGATACAAGTAAAAGTTCTGCTTCACGAACTCATCGTTAGTCGTATCCAGAAACACCATATATTCAGTTATAGTTCTGGAGAATTCATTTAACGGCGCTCTCGTGTACAGTGAATTGATGTGCGCACCCATGGCATAGCTGGCAAACACATAATCCCCAGATTCCATCCCCAAACGCAGCGCTTTTGCCAAGTATGTATCACCCTCACGGGCATTTCCGGCAAATTGACAGAGTACACCGCCGAACATGGTATAGGTTTTGCTTCTGACTGAAGTAATATTGTAACGCTCGGATAGCTCAATTCCGACCTTGCCAATCGCATAGCCCTTATCAAATTTCCCCCGTGTATACCCCAAAAGCATGCTGTAAGCGGAATAGACCGCTGCAGACACGGGGGTGTTTCCATACTTAACAGATAATTGGATGGCTCTGCATGTGAGCAGGAAAAAAATCTTCTTGTTCGTGAAGAAGGTGGAGGGGGTAATCGCCAGAATGAGCTGCATGGCAGCAATCCGGTCCTTGTCGGACATTTCCTCCAAATGAGCGAGCCGGTCATACCGGTTGTGCAGCAGCACATCGATTCGCAGCGCCTCAACGAACAGTTCGAACTTGCCAGGATTGTTCGAAATATTAACATGATGCTCCCGCAGACTTTCAAGGCCGAGCGCAGTGCCTTCCAGATATTTACCCCGATTGATGTATTGCATAATCCGGATCATACGCACTCTGCTCCGCTCCACACTACTACGCGCACGGAGAAGCAAGAAATCGATTATCCGGTCAGACTCCACAGCATTTCCGCATAAATATTCACATTCGGCCTGCTCGGCATTCAATTCAAAACAGAGCTCGAAGGCGTTGTCCCAAGCTTCCGGTGGCAGTAATTCGACCCCTTTTCTGAAATAACCCAGCGCAACATCGTAGGCGGAGGTGGTCTTCGCACGGATTCCCGCCTCCAGATTAAATTGTATGAGCTGCAATATCTCGGCTTCTTCGGTAATTTTGCCAGAGCCTCTGTTCATATGATTGACCGCCTCAAACAAGCTCTCTTCGTGTCCCGAAGCCTCCCTGTTCAAGGCTCTGCCTATTGCAATATGGATCGTCTGTTTCGTATCATCATCCATTTGACTGTAAATCAGCTTATGTATATTATCGTGGATAAAACGGAATGTCCCCGCTTCATCTGCTGCAATCATTCCTTCGGCTTCAATCTTGGACCATTCGGATGTCACTTCCCCGATGTCCCGATTGGCGACGGAAGCTATAAAATCCGGATGGAAGGTGCCTCCTGCACAAGCTGAAATCTGAAGCAGCTCCTGCGCAGCGGATGGAAGACGCCGCATTCTATGCTCCATCAAGTCATTGATAGCATAGCTGGGCTCCTGCCCGATGACCGACCCCAAATCCCATTGCCAGCATCGATTCTCGTAGTTATACATCAGAATGCCGTCATCCTGCAGACTCAGCAATATTTGTTTGAAATGAAAGGGATTTCCGTTGGATTTATGATATAGCAGTTCTGTAAAGGAGTGTGCAGCCTCCGCCGGACTATTCAAGGTTTCCATCGTAATCTCGTTCATCTGCTCAAGACTCAGTGGAGACAGATGAATATGCCGGATAACGGCTTGATCGGTAACACCCCCGTCCAGATCGTACCCTGGAAGCTTGCTAAGATCTATATCGTTATGGCGATAGGCGCAGACAAACATCAAATATTGGCATTCCGGATCGCATAGAAGCGCGTGTATTAACTGCAGCGACGAAGAATCCGCCCATTGCAAATCATCAATAAACAGCACAAGGGGATGTTCTTTAGAAGCCAGCGCTTGGACAAACTTGCGGAAAACATAGATAAACCGTTTCTTTGATTCATTGGCCGGAAGCTCTTCAGCAGATGGCAGGGTGCCGAGTATCAGCTCGGCTTCAGGAATAATGGCAGTAATTACGTTGGCGCTTGCCCCGAGTGCATCCTGCAGCTTTTGTCTCCATAGCTCAGACTGTTCCTTGCGTTCCCCCAGCAAATGCCGTATCAAGCCACGAAAGGCCTGAATAATCGGAAGATAGGGACTTTCCTTAGAGATCTGCTCAAACTTACCGGTGATATAGAAAAAATTACGGGCATGCTGCTGTTTGCGGAATACCTCGTTCAAAAGGCTTGTCTTGCCGATGCCGGCTTCACCGGACACATACACCATTTCTGTGGATCCGAAGCAAGCGGAATAAAAGGCCTGGGTCAGCATGGAAATCTCATATTCTCTGCCGTGAAATCCCGGTTCCATAAAAAAGGTATCGTGGGAACCCCCAACATTGTCTAAGTCTGCTAATAAATATCCTGCATTCTGATAGCGGTTATCCGGATTTTTGTCGAGCAGTCTCATGACTACAGCTTCCAAGCCTTCCGGTAAAGTAGACTCTTCCTGCGACAGCGGAGAGGGGGCTTGCGCCAAATGCATATACACCCATTCCAGCGGATTGTCGGCGGGAAAAGGCAGATGTCCAGCCAATAATTCATAGAAAATAACGCCTAAAGAGTACAGATCACTTCGCTCATCCACTGACCTCAGCATTCTGCCTGTATTCTCAGGTGAACAATAGGGCAAGCCTGTGTCTGATACACCATAGCCGTCCGGACGAACATAACCGTTATCTGAACGGTGAAGGGCATAACCGGAATCTGTTAAATAAGCCTCATAAGTCTCTCCATCCGAGCGGATACCGATCCTCTCCGGCCGCAAATCGAGATGAAGAATCTGCAACTGATGGAGCTGCAGAACACAAGCTGCGATGGACCGGACAAGGGCGAGTAACGCCTCCGGGTTCCTGCCGGTTTGTTCCTTCATCCATTCCCTGAGTGTAATCTGATCATGGGATGAGCTTCTGATAACAAGGCCATGCGGTTGGTTTGTTTTCATGTATGGACACCTCTAATCTTGGGCGTAGTAGCGAATACAATCATTGTAATGGAAGATATACCTTTTTAGGTATAGAAAATTTAAAGTAATGGCTCTATTCTGAGAGTATGATATATGGGCTGAATTTAAAAAGTAGGAGAGGTCTAGGTGAAGGAAAATGGAAAACGCTCTGATTGCATTTATTAGTATTCTTCTTCTTGGAATTGTGATCTTTGCGAAGATTTGGTGGGACGGTTCCGGGATCGGTTTTAAATTTACAAAATGGTATTTTGGTATTTTTTTCGTAGCGGCACTAATTGTTGGAGGAGGCACTTTTTTCGTGAGTTAATTCATTATATCGGTTAGCTCATTTAGATTTGGTAGATAAAAGTTCAACTTACATAAGCATTTTTCGATTCATTGGGAAGTTAAGAATGGAGGATAAGTAATGCAAGCTATAAAACGCTTTAAGCGTTGGATTGCGTTGACTCTGATCATCATGGTTGTCTTGGGAACTGTCTCGCAAGGAAAGGTGTCTGCCGCAGGTCCGGCGGTTTTGGATCAAAAGCAGGAGAATGCTACCGGGAGTATATGGGTGAATTATGATAATGAAAAATATCAAACCTTTATGCCGGGAGTTACCGGGAATCTAAGCGGGATTGATCTGAATATTGCAGGGGCCCTCGGTACGCCGGGAGCTCTGAAGGTAAGGCTCTATAAGGATGGCGATCTTTCGACCTTGCTTGCTGAAGCACAACTGGCTTCCTATGGCTCTGGCTGGGTGTCGGTTGATTTCTCAGGAGCATCGCCTTACTTGCAGAAGGATACGATGTACAGAATGGTTGTTACCACGGAATTCGGAGGAGGAACGAACGGTTTCGGATGGTATGGCAGTACAGGCAACCCGTATTCGAGAGGATACTCGGTGGCTAACGATTATGACTTCTCTTTCAGAACGTACATGATTGCCGATTATTCGACATCTCCTGCATTAAGTGAGATCTCTAGTGCTGAATCAAGTATTATAGCGGACGGTACGAGTCAGACGACAGTGACCGTGAAGCTAAAGGATGCGCAGGGCAACGTGCTGACTACCGGAGGGGCGACGGTAGGAATCACGTCGACCTCGGGTACGGTAAGTGCCGTCACGGATAACCATAACGGGACCTATACGGCGGCGTTGACTGCGCCGGTAACGGTGGGGACCGCTACGGTCAAAGCTACTGCCGGTGGAACTGCGCTGGGCGGCACGGCGACGGTACAGTTCGTGCCTGGAGCACCATCCAGCGCGAACAGCACGCTGGCTGTGGGAAATAGCTCGCTGGCGGCGGACGGTACCAGTCAGACGGTAGTGACCGTGAAGCTGAAGGATGCGCAGGGCAATGCGCTGACCACCGGAGGGGCGGCGGTGGGAATCACGTCGACCTCGGGAACGGTTAGCGCCGTAACGGATAACCATAACGGGACCTATACGGCGACGCTGACGGCGCCGGTAACGGTGGGAGCGGCGACAGTAAGTGCTACTGTCGGCGGCAGTGCGCTAACAGGCACGGCGACGGTACAGTTCGTGACCGGAGCGCCGTCCAGCGTGAACAGCACGCTGGCTGTGGGCAATAGCTCGCTGACGGCAGATGGAACGAGTCAGACGACAGTGACGGTGAAGCTGAAGGATGCGCAGGGCAACGCGCTGACTACGGGAGGGGCGACGGTGGGAATCACGTCGACCTCAGGAACGGTTAGCACCGTCACGGATAACCATAACGGGACCTATACGGCGACGCTGACGGCGCCGGTAACGGTGGGAACGGCAACCGTAAGTGCTACTGTCGGAGGCAGTGCACTAACAGGAACGGCAACGATCCAGTTCGTGGCCGGGGCGCCGTCCAGCGTGAACAGCACGCTGGCTGTGGGCAATAGCTCGCTGACGGCAGATGGAACGAGTCAGACGACAGTGACGGTGAAGCTGAAGGATGCGCAGGGCAACGCGCTGACCACCGGAGGGGCGACGGTGGGAATCACGTCGACCTCGGGAACGGTTAGCGCCGTCACGGATAACCATAACGGGACCTATACGGCGACGTTGACGGCGCCGGTAACGGTGGGGACCTCAACCGTAAGTGCTACTGTCGGCGGCAGTGCGCTAACAGGCACAGCGACGGTACAGTTCGTGGCCGGAGCGCCGTCCAGCGTGAACAGCACGCTGGCTGTGGGCAATAGCTCGCTGACGGCAGATGGAACGAGTCAGACGACAGTGACGGTGAAGCTGAAGGATGCGCAGGGCAACGCGCTGACTACGGGAGGGGCGACGGTGGGAATCACGTCGACCTCAGGAACGGTTAGCACCGTCACGGATAACCATAACGGGACCTATACGGCGACGCTGACGGCGCCGGTAACGGTGGGAACCGCAACCGTAAGTGCCACTGTCGACGGCAGTGCGCTAACAGGCACGGCAACGATCCAGTTCGTGCCTGGAGTGCCGTCCAGCGTGAACAGCACGCTGGCTGTGGGCAATAGCTCGCTGACGGCAGACGGTACGAGTCAGACGACAGTGACGGTGAAGCTGAAGGATGCGCAGGGCAATGCGCTGACCACTGGAGGGGCGACGGTGGGAATCACGTCGACCTCGGGAACGGTTAGCGCCGTCACGGATAACCATAACGGCACCTATACGGCGACGTTGACGGCGCCGGTAACGGTGGGGACCTCAACCGTAAGTGCTACTGTCGGCGGCAGTGCGCTAACAGGCACAGCGACGGTACAGTTCGTGGCCGGAGCGCCGTCCAGCGTGAACAGCACGCTGGCTGTGGGCAATAGCTCGCTGACGGCAGATGGAACGAGTCAGACGACAGTGACGGTGAAGCTGAAGGATGCGCAGGGCAACGCGCTGACCACTGGAGGGGCGACGGTGGGAATCACGTCGACCTCGGGAACGGTTAGCGCCGTCACGGATAACCATAACGGCACCTATACGGCGACGTTGACGGCGCCGGTAACGGTGGGAGCGGCGACAGTAAGTGCTACTGTCGGCGGCAGTCTTTTAGCCTCGGTAGCAGTTGTCCAGCTTGTGCCTGGTGAGGTCAGTTCATCCCGCTCTACGGTTACCGCAAGTGATCTGGTCGTCCGTGCAGATGGACAAAGCCAAGCTACGATTAACGTGAAGCTCAAAGACGAATATGACCATCCGCTTGAGGGTAGACAGGTGCAACTGCAAGCTCAAGATGGAAGCTCGGTAATCAAAGATGTGTATGGATGGACCAATGTGGATGGGCTAACCAGCTTTTCCGTAAGCAACCTGGCGGCAGAGACAGTGACCTATACGGTAAAAGAGATGGCGAGCAGTATATTATTGGATCAGACGGTGAGTATTGCATTTACGTACGACCAGCCACCTATTGTCGAACTGAATATGGATCCGGCCGGTCCAACCTTTGGCAGCGTAAATGTTAAGGTAACGGCGTCTGTATATGGTGAATTCAATCAGGTTTCCTCCATGAAATGGGCAGCAGGAAGCCGTACGGTTACGGATTTTGATACTCAGGGTACAGAAATAACAGACCACTTTACAGTGCAAAAGAATGGCATTTATTCTGTGTATGTAAAAGATACAGCGGGCAACGCCAATGTAAGCCTGATTGAAATCCAGAACATCGTCCCTTTGAGCAGCAATGCAGACTTGAAGGTCTGGCAGCTGTTAGGACTCGGCGGGCCGGTACCATTTGATTTTGATCCTGGGAAGCCCAACAGCAATCTGGTAGTGAACCATCCGGTGTATGGGTTGAAAATGCTGTTGACCCCCGCTGACGTATATTCCGCCGTCTATGTGAATGAACACCAGGTAGGCAATAATTCGCTAACCGGGGAGTATGTTCTTGCAACGGGCCAAAATAAATTCGAGGTGCGTGTCAAAGCACAAGATGATTCCATGAAAACCTATACTCTCAACGTGACACGCTTAGCTGACTCCGTGCCGGATCCCACTCCAGCACCAGATCCAGCAACAGTCCCGGCTCCGACGGCTCCTTCGAGTCCTCAAAGCTCTTCGAATCCGCCATCACCGGACAACATGCCAGTGATTCGGGTGAATGATCAGAAGGTTACGGGAACGGTCGCAGTTCAAACAGATGCGAATGGATCGAAATCCATCGACGCGCTATTGAATTTGGATCATTTGCGCCAGGCGATCGATTCTCTGCCTAACACTGCTGAGGCTAATCTCTCGATTTCAATCGAGGAAGAGGCAGATCATCTCACATTAAGACTTTCCGGTGATACAGTCCCGATTCTGGCCGGGAAAGTAGCCACAATCACGTTCATCACCCAGCACGGCCAATATCGGCTGCCACTACATGAAATCGTAAACCGGGAGTCTGGCTGGACGAAGGATATGGAATTGAGAATCCTGACAGGGCGCGGCCCGGCGGAAGAAGGATTGCAGAAGGCAGCGAACGCCGGTGGTTATCAACTGGTGACGGCTCCGATCCAATTTACCGTTCAAATCAAGCGGAATGGTGAAACTGAAGAAATATCCAGCTTCAATCATTTTGTAGAAAGAGTCATTTACTTGCCTATGGATGCCCGTGCTGCCTCAACGGCGGTAGTATGGGATCAGAATAAAGGTGTGCGTACGGTACCGACAGTATTCATCACAGTAGACGGCCATCGATCTGCTGTGGTTCGGAGTCTTACGAATAGTACTTATGCAGTCATTTATAAACCGTCCAACTTCACAGATACTCGGGAACACTGGGCGGAAAATGAAATTGCCGGCATGAACAGCAGATTGATCGTTCTGGGAACGGATGGTTCAGAATTTGCACCTGAAGCTATGGTTACCCGGGCGGAACTCGCTGCAATGCTGGCAAGGGCGCTTGGACTGCCTGAAGGAGAGAATCCTGCGGGTTTCGTCGACGTAAGCAGCGACAATTGGTACAATGGCGCCGTAGCAGCGTTAAAAGCATATGGAATGATGGATGGCTTCGGGGATGGGACGTTCAGGCCTAATCAGGTCGTGTCCCGGCAAGAAGCAATTGTAATGATGATCCGGGCATTGCGGTTGGTGGATACCGCGGGGCTGACAAGTAATAACGGTGCACAAGCCAATGTAGACATCTATACCGACAGCAACCAAATTGCCGGCTGGGCAAGTGACGCTGTGCAGACTGCTATTCAATCGGGTTTGATCAAAGGGTATGGAAATGAACTACGTCCGCAGCAGTCATTAACCCGTGCAGAGACTACTGTGCTGCTGTACCGGATGCTGCTCCAGGCAGGACTGATAAATAACTAAAGAGTATTTAATAGAAAACACCCCTTGCAATGCCCTCTGAATAAACCTAAGGTTTATCCGGGCAAGCCAAGGGGTGTTTGTTGTCCGTAGTATCTTACAGCAGCTTCTCCATCACCATAACATCGATATAGGATCCGTCCATAACACCCTGCTTCTCAAACACCCCAACCTCGCGGTACCCTCTTTTCCGGTACAACCCTTGGCCTGCGTCATTGAAGGGGAAGGTGAACAATACAATTTTATGAAAACCGTTGTCCTGTGCGGTAGCCTCCAGCTTCGCAAGCAAGGCGCTGCCGATACCTTGCCCGCGAACGCTGCGCTCAATATACACGGACAGGTCGGCTACCCCGCTATAGGCGCAGCGGTGAGAGTACGGGTTAAGGGAGGCCAAGCCGATCACTGCCCCCTCCTGTTCAGCGACCAGTACAGTATGGCGCCCCTGATGCTCCTGCAACCATGTCTCCATATAGGCCATATCCTTCAAACCGGTTTCGAGTGTGGCAATCCGGTCTTCAATTCCCTGGTTGTAAATACGGAGGAGACTTTCTGTATCCTTGTTCACAGCGGTGCGTACGGTAAGGGTGGTGTTATTCTCCATGGGTATCTCTCCTTGCATCTTTATTTCTTCGCTTGGATTACTGCAGATACGATATATTGATCTATGTTTTCTCCTGGTATCCAATCTTTAATAAAGGTCTTGGATTCATCCTTGGGCTCAATGCTAATCTCTGTAAAGCCGCTTTCCTTAAGAATAGCCTCCAGCTCCGATATGGAAGAAGCGCCGGAGATACAACCTGAATACAGCACGCCAAAGTCGTTCCTGATCTCAGGAGGAAGCTCTGCTGTAGTTACAATATCCGAGATGGCGAGGCGTCCACCCGGCTCAAGGACCCGGTAGGCTTCACGGAATACCTGAAGTTTGTCGGGAGAAAGGTTGATAACGCAGTTGGACATAATGACATTCACGGAATGGTCTGCGAGCGGAAGATGTTCAATTTCACCCAGACGGAATTCGGTATTGGCGAACTTTCCTTTTAATGCGTTGTCCCGGGCGCGGCTGATCATTTCGGGTGTCATATCGACACCGATGACATGCCCTTCATCCCCTACCTGGCGTGAGGCCAGGAAGCAATCGAAGCCGCCCCCGCTGCCGAGATCAAGCACGCGTTCTCCCGGCTTAAGCGCTGCAATCGCTTGAGGATTGCCGCAGCCAAGACCTAAGTTTGCACCTTCGGGAGCTGCTGCCAGCTCACTACCGGAATAGCCGAGCTTCGCGGAGATAGAATCGAAATCTGACGGCGAACCACAGCAGGAAGAGGCTGATGTCACGTTCTTCACGGCAATTTGCGAATAGCGTCCTCTTACATTTTGGCGAATTTGGTCATTGGAAAGCTGGTCCATTCTTCAACACTCCTTTGAATTAATTGCAAATTGCAAGTATAAGTTAAGAGAAATCACCCGGTAACAGGCGCGCAGCATTTGCTGGATTTCCCCATAGCTTCATTAAAAAGCTTCACAGAGCGCAGCAGAGTCTCTTGCTCAAATTCACTCATATACGAAAAAGCCTCATCCAGATAAGCATTCATTTGGGTATCAATAGTTGTAGCGACACTCTTGCCGTTAGCGGTAAGCGAGAGAGTGTAGACTCTCCGGTCGCTGGGGTCCGGTGTTTTTTGGACCAGATTCATTTTGATTAACGCTTGAACCTGCCGGCTGAACGTTGTGACATCTGTACCCAGTGCATCTGCGATCTGTTGCATGGAGGGATTATGTCTGCGGTCCACCTCATACAGAATATGGCTATGGGCAGGGGAGAGATCACATCCTCCGACGGTACAGCAGTTCTTGTTCAGCAGTCCCAGACGGCGGGTCATGATCTGAAATAATTCACGTGTATTTTCCAAGTAGATTCACCTCGTAATTCAGTTATATATTATTTAGTTGCAAGTTGCAATATTTATTTAGGATTGTCATTTTTGAGATCCTAGTTTAGTATATAAGCGCAGGCTTATATACCTGGGAATGGAGGGACTGTCATGGAGGAAGCTGCCGTTATAACAGATGTGACTGAACTCGCTGATGACCTGAAGCTTTTGGGCGATAGAACGCGTCTCCTGATGCTGGCTTTATTAAAAGAGCGCGAATGGTGCGTATGTGAATTCGTTGATATTTTTGACATCTCACAGCCTGCCATCAGCCAGCATCTGCGCAGATTAAGAAGCAAAGGAATCGTCAAGGAACAAAAAAAGGGCCAATGGGTATACTATTCCCTTAACATAGAAGACAAACCCCACATTCAGGCTGTGCTGAAGCTTACGCCGGATACGCCTGCGATTCTGGCCATGCTGAATAGAACGCCGGTGACGGCTTGCTGCGAAATTGTGCAATAATCTAGCCGGATAAAGCCCGGATATACATAGGAGGTTGAATTTTGGAAATCTTAGCAGGTCTTATCTTTGTAATCACGCTGGTCTTTGTCATCTGGCAGCCTAAGAATCTGTCCATTGGATGGTCGGCTTGCGGCGGGGCGGTACTCGCTTTGCTTGTGGGTGTAGTCAGCTTTGGCGATGTGTATGACGTCACCTTGATCGTATGGAATGCGACACTGGCGTTTGTTGCGATCATTCTGATCTCCTTAATCCTCGACAGAATCGGTTTCTTCGAATGGGCTGCCTTACATATGGCGAGAGCGGCACGCGGGAATGGCACCCGGATGTTCATCTATGTCACCGTTCTTGGAGCCGTGGTGGCGGCATTTTTTGCCAATGATGGTGCGGCGCTCATTCTGACCCCAATCGTGCTGGCTATGGTCCGTGCGCTGAATTTTGATGAGAAGAAGGTTTTTCCGTTTATCATGGCCAGCGGGTTCATTGCGGATACCACCTCCTTGCCGCTTGTTGTCAGTAATCTGGTTAATATAGTATCGGCGGATTTCTTCGGGGTAACCTTTATGGAATACGCGGGCCGGATGTTAATGCCTACCTTGTTTTCTTTGGGGGCAAGTATTCTGGTCCTGTACTTCTTTTTCCGTAAAAGCATTCCGCGGTCCTTTGACAGCTCACAGCTGAGAGATCCGGTAGAGGCTATAAAAGACAAACAGATGTTCAAGCTGTCCTGGGTAGTGCTTGCAGTTCTGCTGGTTGGTTACTTTGTCAGTGAATTCCTGAACATTCCTGTGTCTGCCGTGGCCGGAGTGGTTGCAATCTTTTTCCTGCTGATGGCAAGAAGAAGTCCCTACGTACCTACTACGGAAGTGGTGAAAGGTGCACCATGGGCGATCGTATTCTTTTCGATTGGGATGTATGTGGTCGTGTATGGTCTGCGTAATGCGGGTCTGACGGACGTTCTTGCTGATGTGATTCAGGCTGTAGCCGATCAGGGGCTGTTCGCTGCAACGATAGGGATGGGCTTCATAGCTGCCGTCATCTCTTCGATAATGAACAACATGCCTACCGTGATGATCAATGCCCTGGCGATTGATGCTACCCATACGTCTGGATTGATTAAAGAAGCTTTGATCTATGCGAATGTGATCGGCTCGGATCTGGGACCGAAGATTACCCCGATCGGCTCGCTGGCAACCCTGCTGTGGCTGCATGTGCTGTCAACAAAGGGTGTGAAAATATCCTGGGGTGCGTATTTCAAAACAGGTATTATTTTGACAATCCCTACACTGTTCATTACGCTGCTTGGCCTCTATATCACTTTAATCCTATTTTAACTTCAAAGGAGATTATGACTCATGGATAAGAAAACCATTTACTTTTTGTGTACAGGTAACTCATGCCGGAGCCAGATGGCTGAAGGCTGGGCCAAGAAATACTTGAGCAATGAATGGAGTGTCTACAGTGCCGGTATTGAAGCCCACGGTCTGAATCCGAAAGCCGTTCAGGCGATGAGCGAAGTTGGGATTGATATCTCAGGCCAGACCTCGGATATTATTGATCCACAGCTGCTTAATAACGCGGACCTCGTGATTACCTTATGTGGAGATGCCGCTGATAAATGCCCGGTTACCCCGCCACAAGTGAAACGTGAGCACTGGGGATTCGATGATCCTGCAAAAGCGCAGGGTACGGAGGAAGAGAAGTGGGCTGTGTTTCAGCGGGTACGTGACCAAGTGGGCGAGCGCATTAAGAAGTTTGCAGAAACCGGCGAATAAGGGAGAACGATTATGGCAAATTATCACGAGCTCATTCCGGGTAAAGTCTATATTGGCGGAGAGAATGCACTGTTCGAGGCTCTGCGGGAGCGGGAGATTAGCGATGTATTCGATCTGAGGGATACCGGAACGGAAGCCGAAGACTTTCCTGCAGAGGTAACCCGTCATCATTATCCGATTGTGGAGCATGAGAGCGGCCAGGAGGGTTCGGTGCAGGCGGCTATCCATGCGGTTACAGCGGCTGTGAATAGCGGCAAAACAGTATATTTCCACTGCGCTGGAGGCCGTAACCGTACGGGAACAGTAGCTACGGGAGTCCTGCTGGAGCTGGGACTGGCATCTACTGTAGAAGAGGCGGAGGCGTTAGCCAAAGAAAGACGTCCGGATATTAATATCAAGCAGGAAATGCGCGAAGTGCTGCAGGGCTTTTATCCGTCAAAATAAGCGGTTTGAAAGATAGAGACTGTCTCCCTGGGAGGCGGTCTTTTTACAGATGAAGATGAAGGGGATACCTATTTATTAAAAAAGGAAGCTGTACCGGCCATTTAATAATGCACATGGCAGATACAGCTTCCTTCTGATCTATAGTGTCTGAGCTTACTGCGCAGCGGCTCCCCGGGCGAGTTCCTGGCGAACGATTGGCGCAACCTTGGTACCCAGCAGCTCGATGGCTCGAAGGACTTCACGATGCGGCATGGTACCAACGTTGACATGCAGGAAGAAGCGGGTAACACCAAGATTCTTGCGCAGCAGCAGGATCTTCTCAGCGACATATTCAGCATCTCCTACATAGAGGGCGCCGCGCAGACTGCGGGCGTCGTCATAGGTGGCACGGTTATAGGTTTGTCCCCAGCCCCGCTCGCGTCCGATGACATTCATCTGGGCTTGTGTGGAAGGATAGAACAAAGCGGCTGCCTGCTCGGTAGTTTCGCCGACAAAACCATGCGAATGTGTGGCGATTTGCAGCTTATCGGGGTTATGCCCGGCTTTGACGGCTGCATCTTTGTACAGCTTGACCAGTGGTGCGAAGCGCTCCGGCATGCCGCCGATGATGGCGAAGGCGATAGGAAGGCCAAGCATGCCCGCACGGATGGCGGATTCGGGATTGCCGCCGCTGGCGATCCATACCGGCAGCGGGTCCTGGACGGCGCGCGGATAGACGGGAAGATTATTAATGGCCGGACGATGGCCGCCGGGCCAGCTTACCTTTTCTGAGGCTCTGATCTTCAGCAGCAGTTCCAGCTTCTCCTCGAACAACTCGTCATAGTCCTCCAGACTGTAGCCGAAGAGCGGGAAGGATTCGATAAAGGAACCCCGGCCCGCCATAATCTCTGCACGGCCGTTAGAGAGACCATCGAGGGTAGAAAAAGCTTGATAGACGCGCACGGGATCATCCGAGGACAACACCGTTACAGCACTGGTGAGCCGGATCTTCTTCGTCATAGCAGCAGCAGCGGCAAGCACTACGGCAGGTGCGCTGCCGGCATAATCGGCACGGTGATGTTCACCGATACCATATACATCCAGTCCGACTTGATCGGCGAGTACAATTTCTTCCACGGCTTCACGCAGTCTTTCGGCATGGCTGATGACCTCACCGGTCACCGGGTCTGGCGTAGTCTCCAAAAATGTGCTGATGCCTATTTCCATAAGGGTATCCTTGTCGGGCATTTCAATCCGCCTCCTTTTTCTCGTATTTTTATATTACTATACTTTATAAAGTATATCAACTTTAGTAAGTTAATTTCGGATAAAAAATGCCCGCCGTCCGGTTCAAACTGGGGGCGGCAGGCAATTACAATAATGCAGAGTTTAGGATTTCTTTTTGCCTACGGCAAGTTGTACAATCATGATGACAAGAACGAGCAGGGCAATGAGCTGGTCTGTACTCATAGGGGTCCGGCCTCCAATCCTCGGTAGGATGGCTCTTCGGACCGCATCTCCTCTCCCAAGAAGCTGCTTCGTTCCCCCCTTTTCACATTATGAAGGGAAAGTTGAAGTTATTACTTCATGTACTGAAACAGTAATTGACAGCGGCCGCTTGAAGATGGATTCTTAATAGTGGATAAAATATCAATCAGATGATTACAGAGAGCAGGGTATACACATATGACAGATAGCGGACAACAACGCTACCGCTTCAGCGAAGCACCGATCTGGGAGCTGCAGCGCAAATATTATGAAGAACTGGGTATGCAAGCGTGGAAGAACGACCAGGTACCCCAGTATATAACGAGTAATCCGATGATCGGAACGGGTTATGCAGAGATGATCTTCGGTTTTCTGCAGGACCGGGCGGCGATGGGACAGACTACGGAGCCGGTCATTATTCTGGAGCTGGGTGCGGGAGCGGGACGCCTCGCGTTCCATGTGCTGCAGAAGCTGTGTGAATTGATCGATTATGCAGGGCTGACGCTGCCACCTTTCACCTATGTCATGAGTGATCTTCCCTGGAAAAATATCACCGGATGGCAGCAGCATCCCGGCCTGATTCCGTTCGTTCAGCAGGGTATTCTGGATTTCGCACGCTTTGATGCCGTTGCGGATACAGAACTGCATTTGACACAGAGTGGAAAAGTGATTTCACCAGGGACACTCGCACAGCCGCTGATGGTGATTGCCAACTACTTTTTTGACAGTATCCAGCAGGAGCTGCTCTATGTGGATGAAGGCAAAATATATGAATGTGAGGTCTCTCTGAAGTACCCGGAGCAGTCAGCGACCATGGGCCCTTCAGAGGTGCTTAGAGATCTTATCCCGGAATATTACTACCGCCGCGCAGAAGGCTATGAACAGAAGACCTACCCGTACCGCGATGTGATAGCGTTCTATCAGGAGAAGATGGAGGACGCGCATGTACTCTTCCCGGAGGCTGCGCTGGGATGTATGGAACGGCTGAGTGCGTTGTCCGGGGCGGGCTTCCTGCTGCTGACCGCCGATAAAGGCGACCACCGGCCGGAGAACTGGGAGTATGCTGAGCCGCCGAAGCTGATTCATCATGGCAGCATCTCGCTAACCGCCAACTATCATGCGCTGGTGTGTTATTTTGAACAGAAAGGCGCAGTATCTTCATTTACAGAACATCATTACAAGAACCTGAACGTTGGCTGCATCTATATGCTGGAAGAACCTATGCGCCATGTCCAGGCCCGCTTGGCCTACCGCAGATTTATTGAGCGCTTTGGTCCGGATGACTTCTTCAGCCTGAAGCTGTGGATTGATCAGAATTTTGATACCATCGGATTGCAGCAGATTCTGGCCTTCTGGCGGCTGGGCGGCTATGATGCCGAGCTGTTCATCCAGAGTGCGGAGCGGATCTCCAGCCTGCTGGAGGATGCCAGCGACGAGGAGATCTTAGATCTGAAGCTGGGAATTGACCGGATGTGGACAGGCTTCTACCCGATGCCGCAGAAATATGATCTGGCCCTCGACAGCGGCCTGCTGCTGTTCGAGATGGGACTGTATGAGGATTCCCGGCACTTCCTTACGCACTCACTGGAGGAGACAGAAGACGAGCCTGTGGTTACAGTTCTGTACTGCCTGGCCATCTGCAGCTATGAGCTTGAGGACCTGGAGGCTGCGCTGGAGTATACCCGGCAGGCGCTGGTTCTAGAGCCAGAGCATGAGGAAGCGCTGGATCTGCTGGCGGCACTTAGCGGGAACTAAGCCTGCTTTACATCACAGCTGTTATTTTGTAGAATACAATAAATTATGATTATGAAACGCAATGAAGAGAAGAGTAGATATATCCATTCTTTCACAGAGAGCTCCGGGTGCTGAAAAGGGGCAAAGAACGGTGTGTTGAACCAAGTCTCTGAGCGGCGTATTGGAACCAGTAAGATCTGGGGATAGTACGACAGGAGCTCCTGTTACAGAGCTAGAGTATAAGCCTTGCCTGCCTGGTAATGCCGTACTCGATGAGATTAATATGGCGACATATTAATAAACCTGGGGTGGTACCGCGAGAATCTCGTCCCCAAGACCATACGTCTTGGAGGTGAGGTTCTTTTTTGCGTGGGGCAAAGGTTCGAAAGAGCGGTAATCACATACACACAGGAGGTTATGGGCATGAGTAACGATCTGGAAGCCGCAGCAGCGGAGAATTATATGGATAAGCTGATCAGGGAAGATATAGAGGCCGGAATCTACAGCAGAGAAATCTGCACAAGGTTCCCGCCGGAGCCGAACGGGTATCTGCATATCGGCAGTGCGTTCGCCATTCACACCAACTATGGGATTGCGCAAAAATATGGCGGCACCTTCCATCTGCGCTTCGATGATACGAATCCGCTCAAAGAGGATATGGAATATGTTCAAGCAATCATAGAGGATATCGAATGGCTGGGCTGCAGCCCGGGAGAGCATATCTATTACGGCTCCGACTACTCGGAGGAAATCTATAACAGCGCTGTACGGTTAATCCGCAAGGGTAAAGCCTATATCTGCGATTTATCACCGGAAGAGGTGACCTCATATAGAGGCACGTTGACAGAACCTGGGAAGGATAGCCCTTACCGGGAACGGTCTGTGGAGGAGAATCTGCTCTTGTTCAGTGAGATGCGAAGAGGGTCATACCCCACAGGCTCCCGGGTGCTGCGGGCTAAGATCAATATGGCTTCACCGAACATCAACCTGCGTGATCCGATACTCTACAGAATTATTCATGCGGAGCATTACCGTACAGGGGATGCATGGTGTATTTATCCGATGTATGATTTTGCCCACCCGATTCAGGATGCGATTGAAGGCATCACCCATTCGCTATGCTCGCTTGAATTCAAAGATCACCGGCCGCTGTACGAGTGGGTACTGGAGGAACTGGGGATCGAGGAAGCGCCTAGGCAAAGGGAATTCGGCAGGGTGAACCTGACGGGAGTGGTAACCAGCAAGCGGTATCTCAGAGAGCTGGTTGCGGGGAATTATGTGGATGGCTGGGACGATCCGCGACTGCCCACGCTGCGTGGTCTGCGGAGAAGGGGCTTCACTCCAGAGAGCATCAGCAGCTTTGTCCGGGAGATCGGCATGATCCGAAACCAGACGATGGCCGATTTCTCCATGCTGGAACATAGCCTGAGACAGGATCTTAAGGCCAGTGTGCCAAGTATCATGGCTGTGCTTGATCCGCTGAAGGTCGTGATTACCAATTATGAAGCTAAGGGGACAGAGTGGCTGACCCTTGCCAATAACAGCGAGAATACCGGGCTGGGCGAGAGAGAAGTGCCCTTCTCCAGGGTCGTCTATATTGAGCGGGAGGATTTCATGGAAGAGCCGTCACCCGGCTTCCGCAGGCTGGTCCCGGGCGGTGAAGTCCGGCTGAAGGGGGCGTATATCATCAAATGCGACGAGGTGGTTAGGCATGCAGCAACCGGGGAGATCAGCGAGCTCCGCTGCACCTATGATCCTCTGACCAAAAGCGGTAACGCCCTTAGCGGGCGCAAGGTCAAAGGCACCATCCATTGGGTATCGGCCAGTCATGGCATACCAGCGGAGATATACCTGTATGAGAAGCTGCTGAAAGACAGCGATAGCCCTAAGACAGAAGGCGAAACCTGGGAGGCATACCTGAATCCCGATTCCATAAAGCTTATGACGGGTTGCCTGCTGGAACCTTATGCGGCTGGTGCCAAGCCTGAGGACAAATTCCAATTTATGCGCCAAGGCTACTTTTGCGTAGACAACAAGCTGACCCGCGGGGACCGGCTGGTGTTCAACCGTATCGTTCCGCTGAAGGATTCTTGGAAAGGCGGGGAAAAGTCAGCAATTAACACAGCAACATAGTTTCTTCACAACCCCTCTTTATAATGAACTCTATACCCTGAATTCTGGAGGAGGTAGAGCGATGAACTGGTCCTGGTTAATTACACTGGTCTGTCCGCTTATGATGATCATCATGATGTTCGGTATGCGTGGAGGACATGGGCACGGAATGCATTCACGGCGGCAGCCGAAGGTAGAAGAGCTTCAGCGAGAATTGAACGAGTTGAAGACGCAAAATGAAAAAATGCGGGCGGATATTAACAGGATTACTTCTTAAGGGCATGAAATAGCAGCGGGCGGGAGCCGGGGATGAACCCTGGACCCTGCCCGTTTTCTTTTGTGGCAATGCTTTTGCTCCAAAGCTTCACTTTGTCGGGGTTTTTCTCATATGAATAAGAAAGCCTAGATAAACATTAGGGCACAGAAGATGGACGGCAGGCAGAACGGGTTAATAATAGGGTATGGAAATGACGCCAAGCATTAGTTTGCGCAAATGCATTTACATTTTTCACAACGCAGATTATAATAAAATTAAACTAAATGTTGCATCGGGGAAACTTTCGTGTGTATAGACAACTTTTCCAGGCAAGAGGAGGGAATGAAAATGATGGAGCAAAACTTAGCAGAAGCACCTCCAATGATACACAGATCTAAAAACAGACTGACTGCACAGGCCGTACTCAACGGGGATGTCAAAGGACTTAAAAGACTCCTTCCTTTCCTGGGGCCGGCTTTTATCGCTTCCGTAGCATATCTGGACCCAGGCAATTTCGCCACCAATATTACAGCAGGTTCGAAATACGGTTATTTGCTCTTATGGGTTATATTCGCATCCAATCTGATGGCTGTTCTTATTCAGTCGTTATCTGCCAAGCTCGGCATTGCCACCGGTAAAAATCTGCCCGAGGTAGCACGGGAGAGATTCCCGAAGGGCGTATCGGTTTTCTTATGGATTCAGAGTGAATTGGTGATTATTGCTACAGACCTGGCGGAATTTATTGGGGCGGCCCTCGGATTATATTTATTATTCGGGATACCCATGCTGCCTGCCGCACTGATTACCGCTGTCGGTTCATTTGCTATCCTGGAGCTGCAGCGGCGCGGATACCGTACGCTTGAGGCGGGAATTGCCAGCATGGTGCTAATCGTCGTTCTGGCTTTTGCGTTCCAGGTGGTCATGGCACAGCCGGATGCCGGGGCAGTTGTCACCGGGATCTTCACTCCTCAGTTCCAGGGTGTGGACAGTATTCTTCTGGCTGCGGGTATCCTTGGCGCCACGGTTATGCCGCATGCGATTTATCTGCACTCCTCACTGACACAGAGCCGTGTGGTCGGAATTGATGACAAGGAGAAGAAACAGATCTTCAAGCTGGAGTTCATCGATATTCTGATTGCCATGCTGATTGCGGGTGCGGTTAATATGGCGATGGTGGTTGTAGCCGCGGCATTATTCTTCAAAAACGGATTGGTAGTCGAGGATTTGGATATAGCCTTCGACCAGTTCCGCCAGTTGGCCGGACCCGTTACCGCGATTTCCTTCGGACTTGGCCTGCTGATTGCCGGGCTCTCCAGCTCGTCGGTAGGGACGATGGCGGGTGATGTGGTCATGCAGGGTTTCATTAATAAAAGAATCAATCTCTACCTGCGGCGGGCGATTACGATCATTCCTCCGCTGGCCATCATCGCCTTCGGCATCAATGCTACGAGCGCGCTGGTGATGAGCCAGGTTGTTCTGTCGTTCGGGATTGCGTTTGCCCTGATTCCGCTGGTGCTCTTCACGAGCGACCGCAAGATCATGAACGGGCTGGTCAACCACCGCATCACTACCATTCTGGGCTGGATCATCTGTGCCCTGGTTGTATCACTGAATCTGTTCCTGATTGTGGAGATGGTTATCTGAGGGAACTAGAATAAGAAGGAATGCAAAGAAAGCCTCCCGTGTCCGGAGGCTTTCTTTATTTTGGAAGATGCAGAAGGAGCATTCGTTCTAGGGATCAGTCTCCGTATTCAGAAAGGCTTCGAAATCCGGGAGTGAATCAAGATCATAATTATGCACGGCCCTTACGATCTTTTCAATGGTGGATTGCTCAAAATCTTTAGCAGAAAGGGCAGACAGAGTTCTTGATGTTTTACGGATTAAAGGATAGTAAGCATCAATAATTTGGCCCATGGCCTCCCGGTCACCAAATTGGGCTCTGCGCACCCATTCATATAATTCGTAATTCTTCACTTCTTATTCTCCCCCTCACCAAGTACAGACAGCTTCAGATCTTGCATCGTATGAATGAGGTTGTCTATTTTTTTTCGAAACGCAAAAGCAAGTATCCGGTTACCACAATGGGAAAGCCGAAATTGCCAATGGTCGTTGTAAGGACAGAAATGAACTGGGCCTGATCCATTTTTACATCTCCTCCTTTTCTATAGCGGTTTCAAAATGGGCTGGTGGTATACATTGTTTCAGCTTCTGCAAGGAACGCTGGCGCGTCTTGGAGACGGATTGCTGGGTTACATGTAAGAGAAGGGCGATTTCGCTATCGCGGCTGCAGGAAGAATAGGCAAGGGTGATCACATATTTTTGTTTGGGTGTTAATTGGGAGAAGCCATCATAGAGCCACTCATTATTAAGCTGGGATTGAAAAACATCGGGATCGACTGTGACCTGGGGAATATCATCTCCGTTATAAACATTCGACAATATCTCGCCCAAAGAAAAAGTGTCTTCGTCGGAGCCGGGTTTATCGAAGATCAGTAATTCCCGTTCCTCTTCTTTTTTTATTTTTCTTAAATAATCGATCCGGCTGTTCGTAATTAGAGAACTGAGGTATTTTGTAAACCGGATGGCGAATAAATAAGCCTTGAAGGCTTGGTTCAGCTTGGCCTGATTGGTTGTATTAGGTTCGTGTATAAACTTTTGGACGTATAGAGCATTCTCGGGGTGAGAGGAGAACCCAAGTACGATAGGATGTTGCAGGGATAATTCAAATTCATATCTGGTGATCGGTGTGGCAGTCCCTGATTTTCTATTCATATTGTAGATCTTCCTTTCTTGATGTGGTTTGTTCACCCTATACTCTATAAAGTGAAGGGAACGAACGAAATTACAACCTAAATAGGAACAAATGTTCCTATTTATTATACTTTATTTGGTTAATGAATGGAATCCATACCAAAAAGCCCGCCCCGGCCTCAATCAGGTTAACCTGATCGATGGCTGGAGACGGGCTGTTCTTATGGCAAAGACTATGCTCTTTAATACGGATAATATTATTGTTTCACGATATCCTGAACAGCTTTGTCGAGCGCTGCCAGAAGCTGATCATGGTTCAGCTGGCCGCCCAGGTATTCCTGCATGGCAGCACCGAAGCCTTGAGTTACACCGTCAGGGAACATATCCCAGTTCCAGCCCAGTGCGGTAGCGGATTTCTCCTGCACAGCCACGGCAACCTGGCCGATGTCTGCGGCGTCGGCTTCCACGTTGGTTTCAGCCGGAATGAATTTGAATTCCTTGGTGAGATACTTTTTGCCAGTTTCCGAGCTCACGAGCCAGTTCAGGAAAGCCTTGGCTTCTTCCGGATGAGCGGATTTGCTGTTCACTACGTAGTTGTTAGGCACCCCTACAAGAATCGTTCCTTCTTCATCACTGATTGGAAGCGGAAGGAGGCCGAGATTCAGCGCAGGATCAATTTTGTCGATATCTCCTTGCGTCCAGTTACCCTGCAGCATCATAGCCGCTTTGCCGGATGCAAATTCAGCAACCTGGGTAGCATAATCTGTAGTCATTTTGTTATCCTGTGCGTTGTCGAAGATGACGTCTACCAGATTCAGCCATTGCTCGAAGACAGGGTTGCCTTTGATCGTTGCTGTGCCGGCTTTAACATCATCGATGAATTTCTTCGGATCCGGCTGGTGGGCCAGACCTACGTTAACCAAGTGAATCCCCATGGACCACCATTCATTGGTAGCTTCAAAAGGTGTGATGCCTGCGGCCTTCAATTTGGCTGCTGCGTCCTTCAGTTGTGAAAGTGTTTTGGGTTCTTCAGTAATCCCGGCTTTGGTGAACAGATCCTTATTATAGATCAGTCCATAGCCCTCAACGTTCATCGGCATGCCGTACAGCTTGCCGTCCACAGTGGCCGGAGTTTTGGCGGTTGGAATCAGATTAGCCGCCCAAGGCTCATTGGACAAATCGGTGGCACGATCCATATAAGGAACCAGGGCCGTAAACCCGCCGTTATTGAAAATTTCCGGTTCGGAGCCGGAAGCGATCTCCGCTTTGAGCAGTGCACCGTAATCTTCACCGCCGCCATGTGTTTCCACTTCAACCTTCACGCCGGTTTCTTTCTCATATTCTTCAGCCAGTGCATTCAGCTGCTCGGCAATTTCAACCTTGAACTGGAACATTTTGATCGTTACATCTTTGGCCGGAGCTGCAGTAGCTTCTGGCGCTGCTGTTTCTGTTCCTGAGTTGACAGCGTTACCACTGCTTGCGGAATTATTATTGCCGCCATTACCGCAACCTGCGATAATAAGTGTGCAAACGGTTGCGATAACAAATGCGAACTTTCTTTTCATAGTATAACCTCCCTGGTCTAGTGGTTCCTGCAACTTGATCGTAATGTAAATACGAATAGACTTACACTTAATATTTTGCTCGAAAAGGTGGATATTGTTGCAAAGGTTTTATCCCTTAATGGAGCCGGCGGTTACACCTTCAACAATATAACGCTGCAGTGACAGGAAGAACAGAAGAATCGGTGTAATCGCCATGACCAGACCCGCGAGGGCGAGATCCCACTTCTTGGTATACTGGCCGAAGAACTTGGTCACAGCAACTGGCAAGGTGGTAAGGTCCTTATTGCCTCCAATAACAAGCACCGGCAGCAGGTAGTCATTCCAGATCCATAACGTGTTCAGAATGATAACCGTTACGATAATAGGCATCAGCAGCGGGAAGACAATTTTGAAGAAAACCCCATACGGGCTTGACCCGTCGACCCTTGCTGCTTCCTCCAGCTCAATGGGCACGCTCTTGATGAAGCCGTGGAACAGGAAGACCGATAGCGGCATCCCGAAGCCGAGATAGCAGGCGACAATACCGTACAGTTCACCGCGCAGCTCCAGGATGCTGGTTACCCGGACCAATTGCAGCATCAGGGACTGGAACGGGATGATCATTGCGGATACGAGCAGCAGGAATACAAAGGAATTGAAGCGCGACGGCTTGCGGACGATCTGGTAAGCCGCCATGGAGCTGAACATCACGATGAAGATCACACTCAGGATTGTGATTTGCAGCGAGTTCCAGAATGCCTGCGGGAAGTTGATCGCATCCCATACCTTCGAGTAATTGTCCCAGTGGTATACCTGCGGGAAGGATGCGGCATCAATCAGGATTTCCTTCAGTCCCTTAACCGAGTTGCTCAGCACCAGGTAGAACGGAGAGAGGAACACAAGGGCCAGTAGTATAGCGGCGATTTCCAGAACGAAATTTCGGAGACGGTATCTGCTGTTATCCATTATGCCGATACCTCCTTCCGTTTAGTGATCCAGACCTGGGTGACCGTAATTAGTGAAACGGCGAAGAAGAAGAGCAGCGCTTTGGCGGTGCCGAGGCCGTAACGGTTGTTGATCAGTGCTTCCGCATAGATGTTATAAGCGAGCGACTGGGTGGAGGTTCCCGGTCCGCCTTTGGTTAGCGACAGGTTGAGATCGAACATTTTGAAAGCATTCGAAGTGGTCAGGAACAGACAGATGGTAATCGCAGGCATGATCAGCGGGACATAGACGCTCTTGAACAACTGCGGAGCGCGTGCGCCGTCGATTTTGGCGGCTTCGATCAGGTCCTTCGGAATTCCGGCCAGTCCGGCGATATAAATGACCATCATATACCCGGCAGTCTGCCAGACAAACACAATCACCAGACCCCAGAAGCCGGTACCGGATGTACCCAGCCAAGGAAGCTGGAAGAAGGCAATGCCGGTAATGTCGCCGATCGTGGCGAAGCCTTTGGTGAAAATAAACTGCCAGATGTAGCCCAGCAGAATACCGCCGATGACGTTAGGCATGAAGAAGATCGTGCGCAATACTTTCTTGGTCTTCAGGGTCGTCATTAGCAGGAATGCGAGCAGAAGCGCCAGTACGTTAGCAGCAATCACGGATACGACGGTGAAGCGCAAGGTGAAGAACAAGGAATCCCAGAACTTGTCGTCATTCGTAAAAATCCGTTTCCAGTTAGCCGCACCTGTCCAGACTGCTTTGTCCAGATCCAGCCCGTTCCAGTTGGTGGAGGAGTAGTAGAAGCCAAGAATGAAGGGTGTGACCACAATGGTCAGGAAGAAGAGCAAGGCGGGCCAGAGGAAAATGATTTGCTGTCCCCAGCCTTTTTGCAGGCGCAGAGCTTTTCTCATATGGAGTCTCCTTTGTATATAGTTAATCTACGGGTTCACACCTTCATTATAGGAACAGGCAGGAATGATCAACACTCAATTTGATGATGATAAAAGTGGATTATTTTGCAGCGGATGCTCGCGAATTCTTCAGGAGGCTTAAGTATGTTCAAAAACAGTATCCGGACCCGGCTAATGGCGCTTGTGCTGCTGGCTTCGGTAATTCCATCCGCCATATCGGTTACATTCTCCTATTTGTATACCAAACAATCGGTTACCGAGCAGTCGGTGAAGCAGAACACGAAGCTGCTGACACTCGGGGAGGCTAATCTGAGCAGCTACTTCAGCGGTATGAATCAGCGGATCATGTCGCTATATAGCGGAATCAACGTGCCCAGCTCTTTTTATACCACCCTCCTTACCGCCAAAAGCCCAAAAGATGTTCCACCCGGCACCGCTGTTCCAGATACCCGGGCTGTGATCTCCACCCAGCTATACAATCTGTTCCTCTCTGACCGGAATACCTTTCAGATTCATCTGTATGTGCGGGCGGCCCGGCAGTCCAATCTGCTGCTGGGCGGATTGTTCCGGCGGGAGTCTGATACCGGCTATGTCTCGGCAGAACCTCTGAGAGAAACCTACCGGCCTTACATCGAAGTCACGCATATGGATCATCAGTACGGGATGAAATCCGGGTTTCCTAATTTGAAGCCGGGGAGCGAGCCGGTATTTACGGCCCATTTTCCCATTTACAAGACTCCAAGCGCAGACGTTCTGGCAGATCTCTCCATAGACTACCGCCTCACAGAGCTGGAGGGAATCGTCAAATCCATGTACAATTCCGATACGGAGCGCTTATATGTGTTGAACGATCAAGGACAGGCGCTTTTTGCCTCCGACCCCGAGTGGATCGGCAAGCCGGTTAAGGCAGGCTGGAGCCAGCTTCCCGGGAACAAGGGCAGCGGACATTTTACCTGGAAGAAGGAGGGTTTCGAAGGGATCGTCATGTACCGGCATATCGAGGATCCCTTATTCAAGGGTAATATTATCAAGCTGGTTCCCTATGAGGATCTGTACGGGGATGCCCGGGTGATCACCCGGTTCAATACCGGAATCGGCGTATTGTTCCTCCTAGTGGGGGGAATCAGCGCCGTGCTTATTTCTATTGGCTTCACCAGACCGATCAAGAAGCTGATCTCCTTCACCCAGAAGGTACAGATTGGGCAGCTGGATGCACATATGGATGTGGAACGGGAAGATGAATTCGGCCTGCTGACGCGCAAAATCACCGGGATGACCCGGACGATCAATGATCTGATCCTCAAGGAATACAAGCTGGAGCTGGCGAATAAGACCAACCAGTTGAAGGCGCTACAGGCACAGGTTAATCCGCATTTTTTATACAATGCATTGCAGTCTATCGCCAGCTTGTCCTTGCGGTACAATGCGCCGAAGGTATATGATCTCATCTATTCACTTGGCAGCATGATGCGTTATTCCATGAATACTGAACGCACACAGGTGCCGCTCCGTGACGAAATTGAGCATGTCCAGAACTATGTTATCCTGCAGACAGAACGATTCGGGGAAGAGAATCTCCGTCTTGAAGTAGACGCGGAAGAGAAGGCGCTGGAGGTAGTGGTGCCCAAAATGATTTTGCAGCCGATTGTGGAGAATATCTTCAAGCATGGCTTCGCGGATGGCATACAGGGCGGACTCATCGCTATCGATTGCGCGGTGGATACGCAGGGCCGGTTAATGCTGGCTGTCAAAGATAACGGCAAGGGGATAACACCTGAGCGGCTGGAAGAAATCAATGCCTTACTTGCAGTCAACAGAGGCATGGAGCAGGAGGAGATTGGACTGTACAATGTGCTGGCCCGGCTCCGTTTGCAGATGAGCTCTGGGGCGGAGATGCTGCTGCGTGATAATGGGGATGGGGGCCTGACCGTCACTCTCCTTATTCCGCTGGACATATAGATAAGTTGAACTAAAAAAACATAAAAAGGTAGGAGTGCGGAGGGGAAGTTTGGAACTGTAGGAGCGATAGCGACCGCCTGAAAGCTTTCCGTAGGAAAGCTCGCATCGGAAGCATAATCAGTCTGCGGATTTCCACCGAGAACAGCGGTATAAATCAAGAAATCTGCAGATGGGCAGCGGCCGGAAGTCCAAACATTCCCCGCAGTTACGACCGGACTATAATATGAAAATCAAAAGTTCAACTTATATCGATTACTTACAGAAAAGGAGCGGCGGAGCATGAAGGTACTGATAGTAGATGATGAGAAGCATGTTAGAGAGGCGATACGCTATTTCGTACCTTGGGAGAAACATCATATTACCGATATCTATGAGGCTACCAACGGGCAAGAAGCAATGCGGATCATGCAGGAGCATCAGCCCGCAATTGTCTTCACGGATATGCGGATGCCGCTGATGGATGGAGCGGAGCTGCTGGAGTGGCTGCACAGCCACTATCCGCATACCAAGACTATTGTGATCAGCGGTTATCAGGACTTCAACTATGTGAAGCCTGCTATTGTCTACGGCGGAACCGATTATTTGCTCAAGCCGCTGAACAGTAAGCAGCTGATCGCTGCAGCGGAGCGTGCCTTTAAGCTGTGGCTGGAGGAGGAGGAGGGACGACAACAGGCGCAGCGTCAAAATATGCAGCTAAATGTGCTGCGGCCGCTTTATTGGGACAAGGTACTCTCGGATCTGGTGGCTGGACAGGCGTCCTTTCAGGAACTGAGGCATCCGCTGAGCGAAGAACTCGGCATGCCGCTGTTTGCGGCAGATTGCAGAATTGCGGCCCTCTCGCTGCAGGGAGCGGACTGCCGGCTGCTGCAGAGATTCCACGGCGATGTGGGACTGACCTCTTTTGTACTGGCCAATGTCTGCAACGAAGTGCTTGCCCCGAAGCAGATGGGATTTGCCTTCCGCAGCTGGCAGAAGGGGGCAGACCTGGTCCTTCTATTCTGGGCAGCTGTTATGGAAACCGAGGCAGAGGTGAGCCGGATCAACGAGTCCATTAGGCAGACCTATGGTGTGCAAATGGATATCGGGCTCAGCCTTCCCGCAGCCTTTCCGGAAGAATTGCAAACGGCCTTCCACCAAGCCTTACAGGCTTTGAACGAGCGTAATCTGCTGCAACGGGAAGGGCGCATTCACCTCTACCGGGAGCATATGGAGGAGAGTGGGCCTGAAGGAGACTACGCCTCTGAAGCTCACCTGGATAAGCTAAGAATCGCGGTTCTCTCCGGAGATTTGGACAAAATGGAGCGGGCCGTAGACGAATGGTCAGACCTGTTGTCCCGTCTGCCTCTGCTGACGGAGAGCAGGCTCCTCCAGCTTCAGCATGAGATCTCAGAGGTTCTGAAGCGCTGGCGGCCGGATGAAGAGATTACATTAGGCATTTGCTATGATAACGAAGGTCTTTTCTCCGTGGAGAATTGGCGGGATCAGCTCAAGGCGCTGCTTCAGCACTTGTCCAAAGGAAACACCCAGGCGCCGGACAATCGGCTTATTGAGGAGATCAGGCAGTATCTCCATCAGAACTATGCCAGAGATATGACACTGCAGCATATTGCAGAGCAATTTTTTATCAGCAGAGAGAATGTCTCACGGAAGTTCAAGCAGATCACAGGGGAGAATCTGTCTGATTATTTAACCGGTATCCGGATCGACAAGGCCAAAACACTGCTGCAGAATACAAATCTCCGGCTGTCGCAAATTTCAGAGCTGGTTGGTTATGAGGATGAGAAGTATTTCAGCCGTGTCTTTAAAAAGTCTACCGGGCAGACACCCAGGGAATACCGCAAGCAGGGAGAAATTCTCTAGCACAATTACACGATTATAGGTCCGGCCCTTTCAGCTTTCTTCTGCTTTTAACCGATAGTATAGAGTATAGAGATAGGTACATATTCATTCGGTTGATTCGGGAGGACGCAGCATGGAAAGATATTTAGGCAAAAAAATTAAAAACGATTTGATTAATGCCTATGGAGTAACGGTAATCCCTGCAGACAGCATCCTGAATGCAGAGCATCTGGAGCTTATCCGCAAGCAGAAAATCAGTGTACTCGACATCATCTTTGAAGCTGAGAAAGGGCAGAAGCCCTCCAGCAAGGAACTGGCGTATAACGTGGTGAACGTATCCAGGGATTTGTTCGAGTCCTTCCGGGTCTCACGCAAGGTTCCTCTGACAGATATCCGCAAGGAGGTCGTGCCTGTTGTTCAGGAAATATCCCTAAATCCCGATATTTTTGCGATGTTCAGTGCGATCCAAGGCAAGGATGATTATACGTACCAGCATAATATTGGAGTAGGTGTATTGTCCACGCTCATCGGCAGATGGCTTAACATGAGTGAGGCCGAGCTGTCGGTTCTCTCTTTAGCCGCCACTCTTCATGATATCGGCAAGCTGAAGATTCCCTCCGAGATCTTGAACAAACCCGGCAAGCTGACCCCGGATGAATACGAACTAGTCAAAAAACATACCATACTGGGTTATGAAATGCTGAAGGAAACCACGGGGGCCAATTCCCACATTACACTGACGGCACTACAGCACCATGAGCGGAATGACGGCAGAGGTTATCCCCTGGGTCTAAAAGAAGAGCAGATTGACTTCTACAGCAAGATCGTAGCGGTAGCCGATATTTTTCATGCCATGTCCTCCAGACGCCCCTATCATGAGCCGGTTCCGTTCCATACCATTGTCGATCAGATGAGAAGAGGTAGCTTTGGTGCGCTTGACCCGAACATCGTGTCCGTCTTTCTTGAGAATATTGTGAAGCGCACCGTGGGCCGCGAAGTGGTTCTGACGGACGGGCGTGTCGGTGAAATTGTCTACCTGAACCCCCACGATATTGGAACCCCTCTAGTGAAAATTGACGATGAGTATATTGACCTGAGCAAAATGAATACCCTTAAGATCAAAGAAATCAATATTGAGTAGGAAGTAAGATTGCTTAGATTTAGTCAAAATAATCCGATAGCCCCTCGGCAATCGCCTGGGCAGCTTTTTTCTGATAAGAGGTTTTGCGGACGACGGATTCGTCGTAACGGTTGGTCAGAAAACCAAGCTCCACCAGCGTTGCCGGGAGGGTGTTTTCGCGCAGAATGTGGTAGTTCCCAAAGGATAGGCCATTGCTCTTCAGGCCAATTCCCTGTCCAAGCCGGTTCTCAATCGAACGGGCCAGACGCAGATCATTATTCTCTGAATAAAAAAAGGTGAGGGTCCCCGATACTTTCTTCGGAGAAGAATTATAATGAATGCTGACAAAAGCATCCGCTCCCAGCTGCTGCCCGATCTGTACCCGCCGGGCGAGCGAAGGCTTCTGGTCTGCCCGAGTCCGGGTCATTTCCACCTGTGCTCCTCTAGCTCTCAAATAATCTCTCACATAAAATGCTGTCTGCAGCGTCAAATCCTTCTCCATCGTATCAAAGCTTGTACCCAGCATACCGGGGTCACTTCCGCCGTGTCCGGGGTCAATGACGATAAGCTTGCCGCGGATGCTCCCGGAAGTCCTGGTATTATTGCTCCTGGTGCTCGAGCTGCTCCCGCTTCCTGTACTTCCTCCGGCAATGTATTGCCCGGATACCCAGCCGATCTCTCCGCTCGTGGTGCGAATGCGTGCCCAATCCCCCTGGCGAAGCAGTACAGTAATAGAATCTCCTTCTTTCAAAGATCCCAGCACCGTATATCCTGTTCCCGGGCCGCCCCTGATCCGCAGGGAAGAGGCGGTAACGTGCGCGGTTCCAGCACTGCCGGAGGATGGGGCAGAGGTCTTCACGTAAGCGGCTGCGGCTATGTTCCCTGAAGCTGCCGCGTTTGTGCCGCTGGTCCGCTTGAGATAATATCCGGCAACCCAGCCGGAGACGGAACCGGACCGGACCTTAAGCCAGCCGTGCTGCTCGGCGGTTACGGTGACCAGAGTTCCGCTTTTTAGCGATCCCGTTACAGCTGCGCTTGCCGCCGGCTCACTGCGCACATTTAGGGAAGAAGCGTATACCCTCGCCGTATAGGCTCCGGCAGCCTGAGCTGATTCAGTCTGCACAGCAGTGGATAGTAATAAAGTGACTGCAAGCATGGAGGCAGATATTGTTTTTTTGAAAATATATGAATTCATTGGTTTCACGCTATAAATTCCCCTTCTGTTTCACAAATAGATTAAAGGTTTATTACCCGCTCCGGCGGGGTAGAAACGGAAGATAGTCAAAATTTTAATTGAAAACTGTCTCTGTTCCAGTCGTGTAAACATCTGTATAATTATTACATATCGTGAAAGACGACAAAGGAGTGCCGACGTGACCAGACCGAAATTATTCATTGGATCTTCCAGAGAATCCATCCGTTACGCACGGGCGATACATGAGCAGCTGAAACGGGAAGCTCAGGTCAATCCGTGGTATGCCAACGCATTCCGGGCAAACGAATATACCATGGAAGCGCTCGAACGGAATCTGGATGAGAGCGATTTTGCCGTATTTGTGTTCTCGCCGGATGATGTAGCCAGAATCCGCGGCAAATATTATTATGTGACCCGTGATAATACACAGTTTGAGATGGGATTATTCTGGGCGAGGCTGCGACGGAACCGTGTGTTCTGTCTGCTTCCGGATCAGGTGCCTGTCCGCAAGGACTTAATTCCGGGGGAGAATATTGAGGAATATCATTTGCTCTCGGATCTATCCGGGCTTACTCCGCTGGAGTACGAATGGCAGCATGAGAATCCGGTGGCAGCCGTAGATGTCAGCTGCGGCAAGATCATCGACAGCATTCAGGAGCTGGGAAGCTTCCATGACCCGCTTAAGGAGCTGGAACAGCTGAAGAGTGAACTTGGGCGGAAAGAAAGTATCCTTCACTTCTTCTGGCAATATAATAGCAATATATCTACCCCTGATGACCGGGACAAATATCAGGCGCTCAGTGAGGCTATCCGCAATTCCTTTCTTCCCCCTAAGCATTGCCGTGTGATGGGCGCGGCTATGTGGCAGGCCCGTGAACAGGAAGGGTTGGTGCAGGTGGGCGGTAATGTGGGCCGCGGACATTCCTATCCTTTTTCATCGACTGAAGAAAAGGGCTCCCGTCCGGGGGTAGTGGATGCTTTTATAGCCAAAGAATGGACCTTTTTGCAGCGCACCGAAGTTGCTGAGGTATATATCCTGTGCTATCCTTTAGGTGAGAGGCATGTCCTTTCTGTACATTTTTCCGGAAACGACGGGTTATCTGCGGATGATCTGACCGAGGTCGTATCGTACAACCGGGATTTATTCCGTACCGTCAATCATTTAGTGGAAGGGGACTGACACGATGAAGAATATGAAGAATGCAGTCAGTTTATCCAGTGCTGTCCGCCGGACCGCTAACAGCAGCGAGGGCAGCAAAAGCCGCGCGAAGCGAAAGACTGGAGCCGTAAGGCCCACCAAGCTATCACCTGCAGCCATGAACGTATATATTGCGCCTTCTCTTGAAGGCGGAGACGACGAATACAAGAAGCTCACTAGCGGGAAGGTAGACCATAACAAACCTTCGTTTGCTTAACTGGTGCTTCACCAAGATAGGGCCCCCAGCACATGCTGGGGGCTTTTTTTATATTTCTTTCATAATTTCGTCATGTTCCCTTTAGGATTGGCTTCTAGAATAGGCTGTACAGAAACCTGATAGGGAGTGTTCAAATGGCGAAGATATTGATTACGGATGATGCAGCTTTTATGCGGTTGATGGTGCGTTCGGCACTGGAGGGTAAAGGGCATGAGATTGTGGGTGAAGCGGTTAACGGAGCAGAAGCGGTCAAAATCTACCAGCAAGTCAAACCGGATGTGGTCACGATGGATATCACCATGCCGGATATGGACGGGGTTACTGCAGTCAAAAATATTTTGGCTATAGATCCCGGGGCCAAAATTATTATGTGCAGTGCCATGGGACAGACCGTGATGGTCATGGATGCAATGAAGGCCGGGGCAAAGGATTTTGTGGTTAAGCCTTTTCAGGCAGACCGGCTGTTGCAAGCTGTAGAAAATCAACTGTAAAAAAAGAGGGAGAAATGCCGATATGAAACATATACAAGCGAATCATTTGAATACGGTTCTTGCTGGTATTGAAAAAGTGCTGGTCACCCATCTTGGGACCGCTTTTCGTGCAGGCGTTCCATCTGCCGAGCAGCCTTATGTAAATACGGAGAATGTATCTGTAATGGTTGGAATGACCGGAGACCTTCGTGGCGAGATCATTCTCAGCATGGACGATGAAGTCCTGAAAGGCATAGTCAGTACCATGTTCGGCTTCAACGTAGAAGTAATCGATGATATGGGATGGAGCGCTTTTTCAGAGTTTGGTAATTGGGTGGGGGCCGCTTGCTGTACTGCTTTTCAAGAGCAAGAGCTGAACACCAATATTACACCCCCCGTCATCCACGAAGGAAAAGGTAGCCTGCGGACAAGCAGCAAATTTGTCAGCATACCGGTATATACAGGAGAACTCACGATCATGGCGCATATCAGCCTGGGTGAATGATGAGCGGGCACAAGTCGGTCCATAAATGGGGAGAGCTGTTCATGAATCAATTAAAGATGATGCGCCTGTACGTAGGGTTGTCATTAATATGCGTACTGGTGATGGGACAGCTTGCAAACTGGATGAATCCTACTGATCCTGCTCTGGATATCGTGGAAGTGACTGTTCTGACCATCGGTGCATTAGTGCTGGCCGCCACCTTCTTCTCGAAGAGGGTGAGGTCAAACCCGGAGCCATTCCTGTTTGCGTATTTGTGGTTTATATCGGCCTCCGCCTTCGTATCCTTACTGCAGAACCAATATAACTCGATGCTGTTGATTACAATCCTAATGATGTACTTTGTGGTAAGTCAGACAATCAGTTCTCTGAGACGGCTGCAAATCTACATGGTTTTGATATTACTTGAGCTGATCCTGTTCTTATTCTTCACAGGGGATATCAAGAAGACCAGTTTTGCGCTCGTTATCTTTCTTACAGCAAGCATTGTGATCTATCTTTCCACGGGAAAACGCTTGCAGATGATTAGGGAGTATGAACTTACGGAGCAGGTCCTGCGGGAGACCGTTGCCGAGAAGAATTTATATGTACGTGCAGTGCAGGATGTCGGAACAGGAGTCATTATCGCAGAGGCTTTGCCGCATTCACCCGTTATTTATACCAATGAAGCATTTTCACAGATAACGGGGTATTCGGCGGAAGAGGTGCTGGGTCGCAACTGCAATTTCATGCAGGGCAAAGACACGAAGCCGGAGCATATTGAACAAATCCGCATTGCGCTTGATCAGCAGACCCGAATCCAGCTGGAAATCCTGAATTACCGCAAGAATCATGAGCCCTTTTGGAACGAGCTGTCGATTACCCCGCTCCGTGATGAGACCGGTCAGGTCACCCATTTCATTGGTGTTCAGACGGATGTCACGGTCCGCAAGCAACTGATGCTTAGTGAGCAGCAGTCGCGCACGATGCTGGAACAGGTGATGCGTTATTTGAAGGATCCTGTCCTGGTGATGCGTGCCGAGCAATTCCAGCTGCATCCCGTGATGATGAATGACGCTGCACGTGAGTTATATGAATCGCTGGACCGCACGGATGTTACCAAGCTAATGGCGTATCAGGAACTAATTCTAGCCACGCTGTATGGACAAGAAGCCGCTGAGCAGGAAATGGAACTCAGAATTGGCGGGAATATTCGTGCCTACCGCGTCAGCATCAGCAAACTTGAAGATATGGTCATGCTTACCTTTACCGACATAACGTCCCATAGGGAGAGTGAACGCCAGCTCCTGCTGAATAAGGAGGCCCTGGAGCATACCAATCGCGCAAAGGACCAGTTCCTGGCAATGATCAGCCATGAGTTCCGGACGCCGCTTAATGCGATTCTAGGCATCGTACAGCTTCAGGAACAAGATCATCTTCCGTCTGAAGAGATGCTTACTTTGAAGCACTCCTCAGAGCATCTTTTATTTTTAGTTGAACGTGTCTTGGACTATTCTGCCATGGAGAACGGAGCAGTGCATATAGACCGGAGGCCCTTCAATCTGAAAGAGCTCATCGTGAATCTATCCTCCGAATATGAGGGGAAGTTGGGCAAGAAGGGACTTGAATTCCGTCTGACAGCAGAGCAGCTTCCGAATGTGCCGGTGATTGGCGATGCACGCCGCACCGCGCAAATTATTCAGACCCTGCTAGATAATGCCATGAAGTTCACACCTTTTGGTGAGGTTGAACTCTCGGCGTATGTCCGGCCTATGCTGGACCCGATGAAGCTTCTGCTAATGATCAGAGTTAGGGATACGGGGATTGGCATTCCAGAGGATGCGGGAGAAGACATCTTTAAGCCGTTTTTCCAATCCGACCTGTCCTCCACCAGACCATATGGCGGTCTGGGAATTGGACTGGCGTTCTCCCGTAAACTCATAGAACTTTTGGGAGGAAGATTATCGTACCTTAGCAAGGTTGGAGAAGGCACAGTGTTTGCAGCAGAACTGCCGTTCACTCTGTTGTCAGCCGATCATTTCGCATTAGGGTCCGCAGGGAAACCACGGCTGCTTTTGGCAGAGGACAATATAGATAATCAGAATTTGTTCATTGCGTTTGTGAAGAAGATAGGCTGCCGTGTTGATGTTGCCGTGAATGGGCTGGAGGCCGTGCGAATGTTCACCGAAGGGTATTATCATATGGTTTTCATGGATATTCAAATGCCTGTCATGGATGGATATGAAGCTACAAGGCAAATCCGCCAGTGGGAGAGACAGGAAGGACTGAAGCCTGCTGCTATAGTGGCATTGACTGCCCATGCTTTTGCCGAGCATCGCCAAGCGTCCAAGGACGCTGGCTGTGATGACTTTTTGGAGAAACCGATTTTTATGGAACCGTTGTTCGAGACCATCCGGCGGTATGGATTTGCCGAGTTTAGTGAGAGTGGGGGATGAAATTCATGGAATCTCCATTCCAAGTATGGATTGATGAGGATATTGCAGAACTGATCCCGGGGTATATGGGACGCCGCAGAGAGGACTTGGCTAATCTCTCCTCCCTGCTTGAGATCCGTGAATTCGAAGCCATTGCCAATATCGGGCATTCGATGAAAGGCAGCGGCGGGGGGTATGGGTTGTTTGCTATCTCAGAGATAGGCCGTGACCTGGAGCGGGATGGTGGGCTGAGGGACGGTGTATTGGTGAAGAGTTGTCTGGATCGGCTGGAATATTATTTGGAACATGTGGAAATTTTGATTAAGCCATGCGAACGCTAGGAAACGGGGAATAACGATGAATAGAGAGAAGACTGTATCTATTTTTGAATGGATATGGAAACCGTATATTAAAACTTCAGTTATTCCGTTATTGCTTGTGGAGCTGGTCTTTATCGGGATTTATTTTGTGACGAACAACTGGTCGCGGGAACGTCAGGTTCTCAGCATGAAGAACGAAGTGTTCCATGAAATGCAGATCCTCTCCTCCCAGGAAGCTGCGATCATAAATGGGCAAACACAGCGGATTTTGACAAATGTAGATATATTCCGGGATGCTGTTTCGCATACGCTTGAGCAGGGGGCTCCGCTCGGGGAAGATGACCGCAGACGGCTGGTTACAGGCCAGGATGGTGCCTATTACTCGGCAGCCGACAGTCCTGCAGGGGGAGCTGCAGTGTTTTATAGCGGTGTATATACAGTTGGCGATGAACAGAAAAGAAAGGTGGCCAGTCTGCTGGCGCTGCAGCCTCAGATGAAGTCAATGATCGCCAGGGAAAAGCTTGCGTCAGCGATTTATTTCAACACCTATGATTCCCTGAACGTGATCTATCCATATATGGATGTAATAACACAATATGCACCGAAAATGAACATTCCTGAATTTAATTTCTATTATGAAGCCGATGAAGCCCATAATCCGGATCATAAGGCCGTCTGGACAGATGCTTATCTGGACCCGGCAGGAAACGGCTGGATGGCCTCCTGTATTGCCCCTGTCTATAACGGAGCTGTTCTGGAGGGAGTCGCCGGTATTGATGTCACCATAGACACCTTCAGGAGCGAGATTCTTGGACTGGACATTCCTTGGGGCGGACATGGATTTCTGGTAGACGATAACGGAAGCATTCTCGCTATGCCGGATCAGGTGGAGCAATTATTTGGGATCCAGGAACTCACCTCCCATCAATATACTGAGGCGGTCAAGCAGGATACTTTCAAGCCAGCGGAATTCAATCTTTTCGCCCATGAGGATCTCAAGACGATTAATGCCGAGCTTACGGCGGCAAGCCAAGGGTTAGGCGAGTTGAAGTTGGGCGGGGAGCAGCATATTCTAGCCTGGGCAGCCGTTGAGAACACGCGCTGGAAATTAATCATTCTGGCTGATGAAGACAACATTCTGGCTGATACCAATCACCTGAAGCATGAACTGTATGAAATCGGGATGTATATGGTCTTCGGGTTGATCTTCTTCTATAGTATATATTTTGTGGTGCTGAACCAGCGTACCAAAAGAATGAGTAGAAAGATGTCCGAGCCTATTCAGAAGATCAATGCCATTGCTCTGGGTATAGGACAAGGCCAATATCATCAAGAGATTCCGGATATCCACGTGATTGAACTGAGGCAGACTGCTGAGATCCTGACTCAGGTCGGACAGGAATTGGGGGCATCCAATCACGAACTGAGGGAGGCCAAAGAGGCGCTCGAAAGCCGCGAGGCCAATATCAATGCGATGATTCAATCCGTAGATGATATGATTGCCGAGATTGATGAGTCCGGTACGATTATTAAGGTCTGGTCCGTAGACAAGAGGTATGATATCAACCTTGCGAGGAATTACGAAGGCAAGCATGTGGGCGTACTGTTTGATCCGCAAACAACCTTGCAATTTATGGACCTGCTGCAAAAAATGCTGGTTACAGGTGAAACGGCTGGTCTGGAATATGAGGTGTCTACACGTATAGGGATCCGATGGATGCAGGCGATGATTTCACCGATTGATTATAAACACGAGCAGGTCCGTAAAGTCGTTATGGTCTCCCGTGACATTTCCGACCGGAAGCTGATTGAAGAATCCATGCTCAGTTCGAAAGAAAGTGCAGAGAAGGCCAACCAGGCCAAGTCTGAATTTCTGTCCAGTATGAGTCATGAATTGCGTACCCCGATGAATGCGATTCTGGGCTTTGCGCAGCTTCTTGAATATGACCGTACAGAGCCGCTGACAGCTTCACAACAGGAGAATGTTGGTGAGATCATCAAAGCAGGGAAACATCTGCTTCAACTAATCAGTGAAATACTGGATTTGTCCAGAGTGGAGTCCGGCCGCTTGGCCTTGAACATAGAGAATGTATCTGTAGGCGAGATTCTGGAAGAATGTTTTTCATGGATACAGCCCCTTTGCAGTCTGAATTCTATTCAGTTCCATAATGCAGCGATACCGATGTACGGACAAATGATGGCATGTGACCGCATCCGTATGAAGCAGGTACTGTTAAATATTTTATCCAATGCTGTGAAATACAATGAGAAGGATGGTTCCATCAGAGTCAGTATTCACCCTGCCGGCGGTAATAGGCTTGCGATAGTGGTTGAAGATACGGGAATCGGAATAAGTGAAGAGGATATGAAATTGATATATGAACCCTTCCACAGGATTCAGCAAGGCAGGCAGATTGAAGGCACGGGAATCGGGCTTACGGTCTCCAGTAAGCTGCTGGAAATGATGGGCGGGGAGATCATTGCGTCAAGTACTGTGGGCGTAGGCAGCCGGTTTGAAATATTAATTGGCAGAGCAGATCTTCATAGTAATGAATAGGATCGGCTCTAAAAGGAACGCCTGCAGGCGGCCGATGCGGGATGAATGAGGGATGGCACATGTTAATGTCTGACACGATATATCCGGAACTATACAAACAAGGGAAAATCATGATTATTGATGATGTCCGGGCAAATACACTTCTGCTCCAAAAACTGTTTATTCTCGAAGGGTACTCGAATATCTCCATCATAGAAGATCCGCAAAAGGCGGTTCAGGCGATTCACGATGAAGCTCCGGCGGTGTTGCTGCTGGATTTGAACATGCCTGTGGTCAGCGGTTTTGATATTCTGGTGCAGCTTAATGAACAGAATTCCCCTTTGCTGTCTTCCATAATCATTATTACAGCCTATCAGGACACGGCCCTCCTTCACGGTGCGCTGCGGCTGGGGGTGAGTGATTTCATAACCAAACCGTTCGATCCAATAGAAGTACTGCTTAAGGTACAACATCTGCAAGAGGCGAATTACAAGCGCAGACTACAGGAGGAGCAGAACGTTCGGGTAGAATCGCTTTTGCAGCAGCATATTTGTGAGCTTGAAGAGCTTCGGCAGGAATATGTACAGCGTATGTTTCAGACTATGAGCCAAAAGGATAATGAAACCGGCAGGCATCTGCTTCGGATCAGCAACTATGTATATGCGCTGGCGAAGCAGATGGGGCTGGGAGAAGAGACTTCGCATAAGCTTAAGCTGGCAAGCGCCCTGCATGATATAGGAAAGATATCTATCCCCGACCGTATCCTGCATAAGAAAGGGAAATTAACGGCGGAAGAATTCGAAATCATGAAAGAGCATACAACCAAAGGTGCCGAACTGTTATCAGGCAGCCGTAACGAAATTCTTGCCATCGCCGAAAGTATTGCGCTCACCCATCATGAGAAATGGGATGGCACCGGCTATCCCCGGGCTTTGAAGGGTGAAGCCATTCCGCTGGAAGGGCGGATCACCGCTGTCTGTGATGTATTTGATGCGCTCACCTCGACACGCCCCTACAAATGTGCGTGGACTGTTGAGGACTCCATGGCTGAGATCTTGCGATTAAGCGGTATTCATTTTGATCCGGTGGTTGTCCAGGCTTTTGCTGATATCCATGATGAACTGATGTGGATTCGGGAGACATGGCAGGATTAACAGAAAAAGGGCTGGTCTGGCGACCCTGATAGTCGCACACCAGCCCTTTGTATATACTCAGATCATACAACAAATTTATAGCCAATCCCCCAAATGGTCTTGATCATCTTATGATCGGGATCAATTTTTTTGCGGATGTTTTTTAGATAGACGGTTACAGTGTTAATGTCTCCGCTGTCTTCATAGCCCCATACGGCATTGTATATCTGCTCTCTGCTGAGTACAAGATTCTTATTGCGCACCAGATACAGCAGAATCTCCAGTTCTTTTCCCGATAAATGAATGAGTTCTCCCCCAATGATCACTTCATAGGTTTCCCCGTTAATCGTTATATCATCAAATTGAAAGATCTTCTGGTTCGAAGCTGCAGGTTTGGCACTGCGCTGTTCGCGCCGGAGGTGAGACTTGATACGTGCTGTCAATTCGTCCATGCTGAAGGGCTTGGTGATATAGTCATCGGCCCCCAGCTCCAGCCCGAGCACTTTGTCGATTTCGCGGTCCTTGGCGCTAAGCAGCAGTATGGGTGCGCTTACGAGGTCGCGGATCGCCTTGCAAATATCAAGTCCATTCATAGAAGGCATTACAATATCCAGAACGATTAGCGAAAAGGAATGAAGCTTAACCAGCCGGATCACTTCTTCACCCTCTGAGACTGTAAATACCTCATAACCTTCAAGCTCCAGCCGTTTTTTTAGAAGAATAAGGATATCTCGATCATCATCCACTACAAGGATTTTGGGTTTATTCATAAAGGGATTACCTCCAAAGCAATGCTCATATCTATGATTTTATCATATCTTCACTATATTTTTTTATATTTAAATCACTTTGTCACTAGATTTGTTTGATAAAACTAGATTGTACAGCAATAAGGGGTGGTTCCCCGGGAGATGTGGTGATCGCACTTGGATATGAACCAGTTTTTGGAAGTGTATATGGAAGAAGCAGATGAGCAGATTCAAATCATGGAGGAAAAGATGCTTCTGCTTGAACAAGGCAACTGCGATGATGAAACGATCCAATCGCTTTTTAGAGCAGCACATACCCTCAAAGGATCTTCAGCAGCCATGGGCTTTGACCTTATTAAGAATGTGACCCATGAAATGGAATCACTACTGGACCTGATCCGCACCAAACAACTGGATGTGACCAATGAACTGGTAGAGCTGCTTATTGATAGTCTGGATATCATCAAGCTTCTCAAGGAGGACTTGTCCTTGGGTGCCGGTGAAACGGCCATTGAAGGGATTTTATCCAGAATTGCATCTTTCCGTATTCATGGCTCAGGTTCTGCCCCTATTGCGGAGGCGTGGACTGAATCTGTTAAGCTCCATCCGCTATCGCTGACTCTGGATGAGCATTACCGCTGTCTGGAGGCTCAGGAGCAGGGGAAGGCTATTCTGGATGTGGGGATCCTGCTGGTGCAGGATTGTCTGATGAAAGCTGCACGGGCAGCGATTATTCATCAACGTCTTTCTGATCTTGCCGACATTGTGAATATGAGTCCTCTGCTGGACGAGTCGGCTGCAGAGCAGAATGAGGATCAATACCAGTCGCTCCAATTCCTCCTGATTTCGGACTTGCCGGATCATGAACTGCATAAAAAATTGGTTTCACTGGTTGAGGTGGCAGAGGTCCGGATTCAGAACATTGAGCTGGAGGAGCCAGATGAGCTAGATGTGCCAGATGTGCCAAAGGGAATTCCTTCGGTCGTAGTCCGTGAACCGGACGGAGAACCTGTCCAGGAACTAGAAGCCTCCACACTTTCAGCCGATACCGGTGTACCTGCCCCCGTCCAGCCGGCAGATAAGAAAAAAACACGATCTATCCGGGTAGATGTGGAAAGGCTGGAACATCTGATGAATCTGGTGGGAGAACTGTTGATTGACCAAGTGGGCATCAAACAGGCTGGGCGGCTTCTGAATCAGCGGTACCGTGGAGATGAGGAGTGCAGCAAGCTGGATGGGCAGACGGATCATCTGGGGCGAGTCATCCATGAATTGCAGGAGCAGGTGATGAAGATCAGAATGCTGCCTGCCGAGCAATTATTCAGCCGGATGCCCCGGATTGTAAGGGATTTATCCAAACAGCTGGGCAAAGAGGTTGATTTGCGCCTGGTTGGGGGTGAAACCGAAATGGACCGGACGGTTATTGAAGAAATCACCGATCCGCTGATCCATTTGCTCCGTAACGGCGTGGACCACGGAATTGAATCGGAAGCGGAGCGGTTGGCAAAAGGCAAGCCGCCAAAGGGAACCTTGACGATTCAAGCCTCCCATGAAGGAAATCAGGTGGTTATCCGTGTAATGGATGACGGCAATGGAATAGATCCGGAACGCATCCGGCAGAGTGCGGTCAAGAAGCAGATCATTAGTGAAGCGGCAGCAGCGAACCTGTCAGACCGTGAAGCGATTCAGTTAATTTTCAAACCGGGTTTCTCCATGGCGGCTGTCGTTAGTGATATCTCCGGGCGGGGAGTTGGTATGGATATCGTCCGTGATCATATTGAGAAATTGAACGGTGTTATTGACATCCAGAGCGAGGTAGGCCAGGGAACAGAGTTCCGTATCCGGCTTCCGCTCACACTGGCGATCATCCCTGGACTGCAGATTAAGGTGAGGGCGACGAATTTTATTCTTCCAATGTCGAATATTCTGGGAATCCTGCGAATGAAACCCGAAGAAACCGGTTATGTCCAGAAGCAGCCTGTTATGAGTCTGCGGGGGGAAGTCCTTCCAGTTTTATACATGCAGGAAGTGCTTGGCTGGGGGAAGCCCCAATTGGAAAAGGCATATCAACAGGTGGTCATTCTCGGGATGGCCGAAAAGCGGGTCGCGCTTGTGGTGGATGAATTAAACGGCAACGCAGATATTGTCGTGAAATCCATTGGTAAATATGCCGGTAAAATCAAATGCGTTACAGGAGCTACAATTATGGGAGATGGCAGGGTGGCCCTGATTTTTGATATAGGTTCATTATTCTAATTAAATCTGAAGAAATGTGGTGACCCATAATGAAAAAAATTAAGATGTCCGTGAAGGCAAAGCTGTTGTCTGTATTGATGATCCCCATTCTGGCGATGGCGCTGACCTCTTATCTATCCCTAGGTCTGGTGAACTCGTCAAGAGATAATCTGGTGCGTGTATTATACGATCATGGGTATATTCTGACCAATTACATGCTGAATGCTGACAGGGACATGTATCAGGCGTACTCTGCCGTACAACTATACCTGGGCACCGGAGATAAGAAGTCACTTGACGATTATACGGTTAACCTTGCTCAAGTCAATGAACGTATAGACAAAGCGGAGGAAGTTATTAATAAATATAACGATCCGCGAATTCTCGACCTGAAGGGGGACGGCAACAGCAAGATTACTGAGAATCTTGCAGATGCCCAAGTCCAATTCGCCGAATGGGCCGGATTTATCGACGAGCTGCTGGCAGCTCCCGGGGAGAAGAGGGTTACGAATGAACTGTTGCGTGTGGACCAGTTCAATGAAGCGCGGGATAAGCTGGATTCAGCATCGGAGATTGTAGAATCGTTTATGACAATTGAGGTTCAAAAGTCAGAGGACGCTATATACAATTCTTTCATAAAGGATCTCGCTATAAGTGTAGCTCTTCTGGCCCTGTCCTTTATTCTGGGTTTTCTGTACATCCGTAAAATTAGCGCAGCGTTCAAGCTGATTCAGAGCGTTATGGAACGATTGACGGGCGGTGATCTTACCGTAGAACCTCTGGATCTGCGCAGTAAAGACGAGATAGGGCAAGTGGGACTGGCTATTAACAATATGACCGGTAAAATCAAATCACTCATCGAAAAAACAGCAAGCCTGTCACAGACTGTTGCCATAGCCTCGCGTGAAATTTCGCAAAATACGGAGGAAGTAGTCCGCAGCAGCACGCATCAGGCGAATGATGCCCAGACGATGACAACGCTGGTGTCGGAACTGAGTATAGCCGTAACCTCGGTGGCTCAGAACGCGGAAAAGGCCTCCGTGATGTACCAGCAGACGGTGGGTATTTCAACGGAAAACATGCGGATAGTAGATGCTTCCATTAATGAAATGAACGCTGCAAGCCAACAGATGGGCAAGCTGCAGGAGGATTCCAAGAAAATAGGCAACATCCTCGAGCTGATCGATGATATTGCCGAGCAGACCAACCTCTTGGCACTGAATGCCGCTATTGAGGCAGCTAGAGCCGGAGAGCATGGCAGAGGCTTTGCGGTGGTGGCCGACGAAGTCCGCAAGCTGGCAGAACGAAGCGGAGAAGCTACGCGTCAGATCGCACAGATTATCGAGACGATGCAGGAAAATACATTGAAAAGCGTGGCTGCAGTTGGTCTTGGTGTGCAATCCTCACTGGATGCGGCAGCAGCGTTCGATAAGATCAAGGGTATTGTGAATGAAACAGCCCAGCTGATTACAGAAATTGCAGCTGCAAGTGAAGAACAGGCAGCGCAGGCCGATGATGTGCTGCAGTCGGTTCAGAGTATAGCCGCGGCAAGCCAGGAGGTCTGCGCCTGCGCTGAAGAGACCTCTGCCTCCTCGCATGATCTAGTGGATTCTACAGCAATGCTGAACGAGTCGCTGGAAGCATTCCGGATGTCATAATCCGAGAAAGACAGGTGATGCCAGATGGCTTTGGATACAGCAGACCAGTATGTAGAGTTCGGGATTGGACAGGAACATTATGCGATTCCGATTCAGGATATTCATGAGATTATCCGTGTGCAGGAAATTACCCGCCTCCCCCATACATCCTTTTATGTGGAGGGAGTTATCAATCTTAGAGGCAGAATCGTACCCGTGATCAGCTTACGCAAGCGATTTGAGTTTGATAGTGCTGAGCTTACGAAGCGGTCCCGTATTATAGTGATCAACCGGCAAGAGGAGAAGGTGGGGATTCTGGTGGATCATGTGAATAAGGTGGTTCGTATTCATGACATAGGACCGCCCCCGGAGCGTTTGGGCAGACTCAACAGCATGTTTTTTGACGGGATCGGCAAATCGGACAGTGGTGTGGTCAGCATATTGAAGGTGGAACAGCTGTTTGAAGAAGAGATCCGTTAGCCGGACAACCGGAAGTGAACAGAAAGGAGGGAATTAGATCAGATGGCTATCAGAGTACTTGTCGTTGATGATTCTGCATTCATGAGAAAGCTGCTGACAGAGATGATCAAAGGATTTCCCGGTTTTGAAGTCGCTGGTACGGCTAAGAATGGTGCCGAAGCGGTACAGCAGGTAGTGGCTATTGGGCCGGATGTGGTTACCATGGATGTGGAAATGCCTGTTATGGACGGATTAAAGGCACTGGCGGAAGTGATGAGAGTAAGGCCGACCCCTGTAATCATGGTCAGCTCGCTTACCCAGGAGGGTGCAGATGCAACCGTTCAGGCATTGATGCTGGGTGCAGTGGATTTCATTGCCAAACCTTCGGGTTCCATCTCTACCGAGCTAATCTCCAAGCAGAAAGAACTTAGAATGATGCTCCAGGCGGCTTCTTCTTCACATCCCTCCGTCCAAAAGTGGGGGAATGATGCACCAAAGGCTCCTGCTACGGCGCAGGCGGGCAGACAGGTTAGAATCCCTTCGCCGCCCCCATCCGTAGAAATCAAGCCCCATCAACAGCGGATTAGCGGTATTTGTGCAATAGGCACTTCTACAGGCGGGCCGAAGGCACTGGAGAAGGTCATTACAGCTTTACCCGGGGATTTTGGTGTTCCGGTAGTGGTGGTTCAGCATATGCCCGTTAGGTTCACCGCCTCCCTTGCTCAGCGTCTGGATCAGCATTCCAATCTCAGGGTGGTGGAAGCGGGGCACCATCAAATCCTGGAGTCGGGTTATGTGTACATTGCGCCTGGGGGCAAACATCTAGAAGTAGAAAGTATAGGAGCGGGCAAATACCGCACGGTTATTCATGAGCAGAACGCGGTGAATGGCCATCGGCCTTCTGTAGAGGTAATGTTTGATTCTATCACACAGCTAAGAGGGTTGAAGAAGGCTTATGTCATTATGACTGGAATGGGCGCTGATGGGGCCTACGCCATGAAGCGTGCGAAGGAAGCAGCACTTCAGAGCGTTACCATAGCCGAATCGGAGGCCACTTGTGTAGTATATGGTATGCCAAAAGCTGCAGTGGAGCTGAAGTGCATCGACCATCTGCTGCCCCTCACCCAAATTGCTGACAAACTCATCGGAATTTTTCATTCTATTGCCAGAGTTTGATGGACTGTACTGTTGGCAAAAGGTGATAGAGCACGGAGGTGCCCCCTCAGCCATGAAATGGCTGGGACACCCTTGCAGCCAATGACCCAAAACGCAAAGCAGCGATTCTCCAGTAACGGGAGAATCGCTGCTTATTTTTTGAGGATTTATACATGAAGGAAGCTGGTGAGTTGTAGAAAATCTACTGCTGGGACAACCCCTTCTTCTGAGGTGAAATGCTGCTCTTTTTGGCGATTTCTCTGCGAACAACCGGGGCTACCTCAGTAGCCAGCAGTTCAATTGCTGTAGCCACCTTGCTGTACGGAATGCCGCCGATATCCAATTGGGTCATGAAGCGGTTGTGGCCGAACAGCTCATGCTGGTAGAGGATCTTCTCAATAATCTGCTGCGGACTGCCGACAGCCAGGGTGTTGACCGGGGACACGAAGTGGCCAAAATCGCTGCGGGAGACGCGGTATTCCTGATTACGGCTTGGACTGATGGCGTTGCGGTAGCTGTAATAGTAAGGATAATATTCGTCCAGCGCCTGTTGTGATGTCTTGGCAATGTAGCCATGGCTCGTGATCGCGATCTTCAAATCTGCGGCTGAATGTCCAGCTGCGGCTCCACTCCGCCGGTAGGTGTCGGCAAGATTTTGGAAAGGCTCAGGGCTGCCGCTGAGAATGGCAATAGCCATGCCGATACCCAAGCTTCCAGCCTGTACGGCGCTTTCGGCGGAGCCGCCAATGCCGACCCAGAGCGGAAGCTTCTGCTGCAGGGGGCGCGGGGCGATCTCGGCATTCTTGAGCGGGGAGCGGAAATGCCCTTTCCAATTCATGACTTCCTGCTGGTTGAGCTGCAGTAGAAGCTCCAAATTCTCGGTGAAAAGCTGTTTGTAGTCTTCCAGTTCGTAACCGAACAGCGGGAAGGATTCCAGAAATGCCCCCCGTCCGGAGATGATCTCCGCGCGGCCGCCGGACAACAAGTCGAGTGAAGCGAAATCTTCAAACACCCGTACCGGATCAATAGTGCTGAGCACCGTTGTTGCACTGGTTAGCTTGATCCGCTTGGTCACTTGGGAGATGGCGGCCAGCACAACCGGTACGGATGAGATCACAAAGTCCAGCCGGTGATGTTCACCTACCCCAAATACATCAAGCCCCGCTTCATCCGCCAGCTTGGCGGCCTCGATCACTTCCTTCATCCGCTGATGGGGGCTGATCCGCTGCCCTGTATGGCAGTCGGTAACGATATCCCCCAATGTGTAAATGCCAAACTCAAATTCCGGCAAAGTTTCTACTGTAGCGTCGTTGTCCATCGTTCAAACCCCTTGTAATGTAGAATATGTGTTTTTCTGTCTGAGTGAAATATAGAAGCTTATAGTGGCGGCGAAGGGTTCACCCCGAATGTAAGTTTGGGTCTGCACGCCTCTCCGTTTGTAAGCAGGATGATGAAGTTATTGTATCACAATAACTTACAAAATGTAAGTATATGAGTGTAAGTTTGCAGTTTCGTTGAAAAGATGTTTTTGCTGAGGATTAGTGTAGTGGGTGAGAGTACTAGTTGAGTGTATTGGATTAGTGTATTGTTTTTTTTCGTTTTCATCCATTGGAATCCGGGCAGGGCTGTGATTGATAATGGATGAGCTTAAAAATTTTTTATGAAAAAAGGTGATCCAAAAATATAAACGCTACGATTCATTAGTGTAAGCAAGTTATTGCGCATGCGCTGAAGAGACTGAAGAGTGAGTATCGATTATGCATCATTCACTTGAGCTAAGGCTCACCCATTCCAAGGAGGTAAGAAAATGAAGCTGAAGAAATTGCTAGCCCCTGTACTAAGTTTGTCCCTGATGTTGCCGGTGATGGCGAGTGCGGCAGCCGCGCCGCCTAAAGCAGTTGTTGATACACCTGCAGCCCAGCTTAGAGCGAGTCTCGACTATCTGCTATCCGAGCATTTTACCCTTGCAGTTACCGCAATGACCAAAGCCTATGACGGTTCCAGAGATGCTGCTGCCGCATATCAGGCGTTGGATCAGAATGCGCTGGACATGCAGCCGGCGATTACCTCGCTGTACGGTGAAGCCGGAGGTATGGAATTTGAACGGATCTTCCGCGAACATAATAAATATACGGATGATTTGGTCAAAGCCACTAAAGCGAATGACACCCCTGCCCGTCAAAAAGCAGAGCAGGAGGTTCAGGGCTTCGTCACAGAGTTTGCTGCCTTTCTGAGTACCGCAACTGCCGGTAAACTTCCGCAAACAGCGGCAGAAGGAGCCATTCGCAGTCATGAAAATCATGTGCAGCAGGTATTCGATGCTTATGTCGCCGGTGATTATGACAAGGCCTATACGACCTATCGCACAGGCTTCCAGGAAATGTTCACGATCAGCAAGGTGTTGTCTACAGCCATTGCAACGCAAATGCCAGAAAAGTTCCAGAACACCCGTCCGGATACGAAGGCTGCTGACCTCCGTTCCGCCCTGAACAGTGTAGCTGCAGAGCACTTTGCGCTCTCGGTACTGGAAATGCAGAAGCAATTGGACGGCAAAGCCGACTATCAGGCCCTTATTAATGCCGAAGCGGGTAACACAGCTGATTTCAAGGCGGCTGTAGCCTCGATCTATGGCGCTGCTGGCGGGGATGCTTTTGAACAGATATGGGTAGGCAACCATATCACTGCACAAAGTGATTATGTGAATGCAGTGAAGAATAATGATACTGCCGCTCGTGCAGCAGTGCTGGCCCGGATCGACAGCTTCACTATGGAGCTGGGCAAATTCTTGGGTACTGCAACTGCTGAGAACCTGCCGACAGGTGCGGCACAGACTGCACTCAAGGCCCATGAAGGACAGGTGCAGAGCACGCTGGACCAGTATGCTGCCGGAGATTATTCGGCTTCTTATTCCACGAACCGCGCTGGCTATAAGACGATGTTCGGTGTAGGACTAGCTCTGTCGGGAGCAATTGTCTCCCAGTTCAACGACAAGTTTCAGGAAGCGGCTGTTCCAGCCAGCATGACCACGGTATGGATGAAGCTGCACAGCCAAGAACTGAACATTAATGGGAATGTAACGATGATGGATACGATGCCTTCCAATATGAGCGGTACCACCTATATCCCGCTGCGTTACCTTGGTGAGGGGATTGGTGCAAAAGTGAAATATGATCACCAGACCCGCACCGTATGGGTAATGGCGGGCAGCGATACGTTGAAGTTCTGGATTGACAGCAATGTAATGGAAGTCAATGGCATGCAGAAATCCGTCGGTGCCAAAGTCATCATTAACAAGGATGGCAGAACGATGGTTCCCCTTCGCTTCATTGCCGAACTTCTGCAATGGAATGTGGCCTGGAACCAGACGGAAGGTCTGATTACCTTGACGAAAGCGATGTAGAGCAAAGTGTAAAATCTTCCAAAATAACGCTCCAAAGCCCGGATGTCCTTGAACCTGCGCAGCTAACTGCTGAGTGGCGAATGGCTTTCGGGCTTTTTTTTTGCCGCCAAGGAAGATATGATAAGCTCTAGGACAAGCAAGGCGAAATATATGGGGGGCATTATGGAACAGCAAGGGATTTGGGCAATTGGTATTTTTCTGCTTACATACGGATTGATTATTTCTGAGAAGGTTCACCGCACGATTGTGGCGATGCTGGGAGCCTTGATTATGATTGGGGCAGGAATTGTCTCACAGGAAACAGCGCTGAAGCATATTGATTTCAATACACTTGGCCTGTTGGTGGGGATGATGATGATGGTGGGGATTACTGCGGAGACTGGTTTGTTCAGTTACGTGGCGGTAAAATCAGCCAAGCTGGCTAAGGGTGAGCCAAGGCGGATTCTAGTGGCTTTGGTGCTCGTTACAGCGTTATGCTCGGCGTTTCTGGATAATGTAACCACCGTCCTGCTCATGGTGCCGATTACCTTCAGCATTACGAGGCAGCTACGAATCAAACCCATGCCGTTTCTGCTATCGCAGATCGTTGCCTCGAACGTGGGCGGAACGGCGACCCTGATTGGAGACCCGCCGAATATTATGATCGGCAGTGCCGTGAAAGAGCTGACATTCATGGCGTTTATCAACAACCTCACTCCGGTGATCCTGATCATCATTTTGGCGTATTTGCCGCTGTTCCTGCTGATGTTCGGCAAGCAGCTCAAGACTTCTCCTGAACTGCAGCAGAGAATAATGGAGATGGATGAACATGCGATGCTTAAGGACCGCAAGCTGCTGCGCAAGTGTCTATGGGTGCTGGGACTGACGATTCTAGGCTTCTTCCTGCATCAGTCGATTCATCTGGAGTCGGCAACAGTGGCATTAGCTGGAGCTTTTGTGCTGCTTCTCCTGACTGGTGGAGAAAAGATGCTGCTTAAGGCTTTTAAAAGTGTGGAATGGATTACGATATTTTTCTTTATCGGTCTGTTTGTGCTCGTGTCAGGCCTGGTGGAGACGGGTGTGATCGCAGAATTGGCAGGCAAAGCGATGGAGCTTACCGGCGGAAATCTGGTGGCCAGCTCGATGCTGATCTTATGGCTGAGCGCGCTGGCCTCTGCTTTTCTGGACAACATTCCTTTTGTAGCAACGATGATTCCTCTCATTCAGGAGATGGGCACCCTGGGCATCCACAACCTGGAGCCTTTATGGTGGAGTCTCGCACTCGGGGCATGTCTGGGAGGGAACGGGACGCTGATTGGCGCGAGTGCGAATCTTATTGTAGCAGGTCTCGCGGCAAAAGAAGGTCATCAGATCACCTTCATGAAATATTTGAAATTCGGCTTTCCTCTGATGATTCTGTCGATTGTAATCTCAAGTGTGTATATCTATTTGAGGTATCTGATCTAATTCAACTGCTTCATATGCAGGACGGATATGATCATAATAAAGGAGTGCCAGCTTGCAGCAGCAACGGCACTCCTTTTTGTTGAACCGGATAGGGATGCAGGTGCAGCCCGTTTTTGATTATTTGGACAAGCTATATAATCTATATGGGTTTTATTTCCGGTTTCGATATTTTGGGTAATTTTACTGTATACGCAGAGGCTGGATAATATTATACTTAAGTGAACTAGCCGTTTCTTTCAGCAGGCGAAGTTCTCCCCACAGACCCACACACACAAAAGAATTTAATGCTGGAGGAAATTGAATGAGCACTACGGAACTTACTAGCCAACTATCCAGTTATGCAGGAAGACTGCTTCGGGAGCGATTTGGGAAGGGACCTGAGTCCATACATGCTTCCATCGGGAAGCACTGCATAGCACTGCATATACGTAATTTTATCGGACCTGTGGAGCGGTTTTTGCTTAACAAGGAAGAGGAGCAGGCTTTTCGGTACACACGTGAGCTTTTGATGAAATCGTTGCTTCCAGAGCTCGCAGCTTACCTGAAGGACATGATGGCTGTTGAGGTCGGCGAGCTTTTCTATGATTGGGGGATACATAACGCTTCAGGAATGATCGTTGCGCTCATCAAGCATGAGGGAGCAGAGATTGACGATTATGCTGGACGGGATGAGGTTCATGCCCAAATTAATGAGGTAAGCCGAAAGGTGCAGAAAGAGCCGGTACATACGGATTCCTGGTGGCTTGGCCCCCGCACCCTGATTATTAAACGTGAAGGTATTCTGATTCCTTTGGAGAAGGAATTGATTGGCCTTGGTTATGAGAACACGCTTAAGACAACCAAACGCAAAATGGAAAAACGATATTTGGAGGATACTACCACCATTGCACCGATGCTGGGCAAGGAGCTTGCCGACATCTATGTCGATTGGGATTTTGACAAAGACACCAGCGTAATAGCCTATACTTTTCTGTAAGCACCATCATATGAGGCGGAAATGAGTCGGACATGCGAATGAGCCGAACATGAGCCGAAGAAGGGGGAATTGTCCCCTTTCTTCGGCTTTTTATTTTTTCTGACGTCTCATAGGGAGAATTAAGCTGGACATTTAGGAGGATATGCTGTTGGAGGAATATAAGCAGACAGTGCTGTATGTGGAAGATAATCAACTGAATATGGCTTTAATGCATCATATTTTCAAAAAAAATCTGCCTTCCGTACTTCTGCTGAAAGCTGAGACGGCAGCGCTGGGTCTGCAGATCGCCCGGCGAAAGCTGCCGGATCTGATTATTCTGGATATTGGTCTGCCCGATCTGAATGGATATGAAGCGATGGATCGGCTGCAGAGCGATGAATCAACACGTCCGATTCCGGTGCTGGCGATCAGCGCGTTTGCCCAGAGTTCTGATATCGAACGGGCTCAAAATGTAGGATTTTCCGGTTATATGACCAAACCGTTTCAGGTTAAGGCCCTTACAGAGGTTGTGGAGAAGCTTTTAGCCGGGATTAACTGATGCTGCTTACCTTTCTGTGGAGAAGGAATGGGTCAGGGATAGGTGGAGAACTGGGGAGAACTCCGCCCTGAAGACCGGTTGTGCTCAACTGAACAAACTTAGATTACCATTTGACATTCGCCATATAATGCAAGATATTAATATTGAAGATTTAATATAAATTTCTTGCGTTTGATACTCCACAAACGGGCGGTGAAAATAGATGTCAAAACATCATGCAGAAGCGTATTCCCACTTTGATTATGCATGCAGAACGGGAGTGGTTGGAGTAGCGTTCCTTTCCATTGACGAACGCTGGACCAGCGTAAATCCGGCAGTAACCACGTTGCTTGGGTTTACGGAGGAACAGCTCCTGGGGCAGCATTTCAGAGAGCTTCTATACGGGGATTCAGTAGGGAAATATATAAAGATGGCAGGTGCTCTTGATGCTGGAGAGACACCTTTTTTTGAGTGCAAAATCAATTTATCCACGGCCTCCGGCCCTCCGGTGCCGGTGCTGCTCCATATGACGCTCATCAGCGATCCTTCGACGGGAAAAAGGCTGTATTATCTGCTGCATCTGGCAGAGCTGGTTGCTGAAGAAGAGGCGGATGAGCAGAGTTATCCTTCGAACGGGTTGTTTAAACAGATTATCGCCAATATTTCCGATGTGGTCTATTATGCAACACCGGACAATATTTGCAGATACTGCTCGCCTTCGGTAAGCGAGGTGCTGGGCTATGATCCCGAGAATCTGGTGGGCCGGGATATCCGCGGTTTGATTCATCCCGATGATCTGGAGAGGCTAGAGTTCCCTGAAGCTCAAGAATTCCGGAGGGTTCAGATCCGGGTTCAACATGCCGACGGCCGTTACTTGTGGATTGAGTTCACCCTTCGTCTAATGGAGGAAGGATCGAAGCACACCGTGCTCGCTGTAGGACGTGACGTGACCGAACGTAAAAATGTGGAAAAGAAGCTGCAGGAATCCGTCGAACGGTATACCTCTCTCAAGAAGTATAACCATGATGCGATCATTTCCCTTGACCTTGAGGGCAAGATTATTAACGGGAATGAGAAAGCCTGCCAGCTTACAGGCTATAGCATTCCAGAACTGGTCGGAATGAATTTGGGCCGGATTATCGGGACTGAGCATCTGGAGGAAGTGATCACCTATCCCAGAGAAAACAGTACTGCAGAGGTGAACATCGACCACATTTGGCATCGGGAGGGACATTCGGTTGAAGTGCTGACGACCATTGCTCCGATCATTATCAACAAGATCACAGTAGGATTCTACATCATCGTAAAGGATATTACTGAACAGAAGAAGCTGTTGATTGCCAAAGAAGCAGCAGAGAAAACAAACCGCGCCAAAAGTGAATTTCTGGCGATGATGAGTCATGAGATCCGTACACCCATGAACGGTGTCATCGGAATGACGGACCTGCTGCTGGATATGAGCGAGCCGGGTTCGCAGCAAAGAGAGTACCTGGATATCATCCGCCAAAGCGGAGATACCTTGCTTGCCATCATCAACGATGTTCTGGACTTTTCCAAAATCGAGGCAGGCAAAACGGTCCTTCATGAAGAGCCGTTTATGCTTATGACCTGTGTAGATTCAGTGCTTGAGCTGCTGCAGCATAGAGCAGACAAGAAAGGCCTGAGTATTGAGATGGATATCAGTCCGGATGTGCCAAACCATCTGATTGGCGACGGGGACAGGCTGAAGCAGATCCTGCTTAATTTGGTAGGGAATGCGGTGAAGTTTACTTACACCGGAGGGATAAAGGTAACGGCGCGGATGGCAGCAAGAACCGGGGAAAGGGTGGTCCTGCAATTTACAGTGGCTGATACCGGTATCGGGATTCCCGAGAGCTCGCGCAGCCGGTTATTTGAGCCCTTCTATCAGCTCGATCATTTCATGAACCGGCGCCATGAGGGGACAGGCCTTGGACTTGCCATTACCAAACAGCTAGTGGAGATGATGGGCGGCACAATCGCTCTGGATACTTCAGTGGAGTCAGGGTCATCCTTTGTATTCACAGTGGCACTCCGGGAAGAAACCGGCATGCAGTCTGGCACAGAAGCCGGCAAGGAAGAGTCGGAACCGCTTACGGTAGGCCGTCCCCTGCGGATTCTTGTAGCAGAGGATAATGAGATCAATCAGATCGTGCTGCGTAAAATTCTGGAGAAACGCGGTTATTCCGTCGATGTTGCGGGAGACGGGCTGCAGGTGATGCAGATGGTGCGCGGGGAGAGCTACGATCTTATTTTTATGGATGTACAAATGCCGCGCATGAATGGTCTGGAAGCCACACAGGCGATCACAGAAATGCTGCCGCCGGAGAAGCGGCCAGTCATCATTGCCGTTACCGCCAATGCGCTCAAAGGAGACCGCGAGCTATGTTTGGCTGCCGGAATGGATGAATATATCAGCAAACCGCTGAGAAGCGAGACGGTTATTAATACTGTAAGCAAGTTTTTCTGATCGGTGCTGCTGAAGTGTGGCTATTTAATTGTACTGCGTTAAAGCTGAGATGCGGTGAATGGATATCTTGCATGTCATACTTATTTTGATTAAGATAGCAGAAACTGGTCATTTGAGATGCCAGACATAATACAATGACGATGACGAAGAGAGTAAGCGTAAGGAACGGCTCTGAACAGGGAAGGTGTGCCGGAGACTGAGAGCACCCTCAAGAGACGATTTGCGCCGAAGTTCACTTCCGAGTTGGCCGCTGAAGTACACTGCTGCAGCAGTTATGTGTAGGACGGCCCGCGCTCCGCGTTAAGGGTGTAAGACAGAGTTAATTCCAGCCTGGCTTGAAGGTGCTATTTTGCCTAAGCTTCAGAATGGATTAATATCTAAATTAGGGTGGTACCACGGTTCCCCGTCCCTTGCGGCGGGGGCCTTTTTGCGTTCATATTTCAAATTTAGCGGACAAGAAGGAGTGGAAGGTAATGAGCAACGTGGAACTTAATGGCCTGAGGGGCCGCCTGGATGAGATCAATGGAAAACTGCTGGAGCTAATCTCCGAGCGGGCCCAGGTTGTGCAGGAAATTGGTGCGTTAAAAGAAAAACAGGGTGTACCTAAGTTCGATCCCGAACGGGAAAAACAGATGCTCGAGAAGCTGGTGGCAAGCAATAAAGGCCCTTTCACAAGCGGAGCGATCCGCACCCTCTTCAAGCAGATTTTCTCTGCATCGCTTGATCTGCAAAGTACGGAACATAAGAAGTCCCTGCTGGTAGCCCGGAAAAACCATGCGGAGGATACCGTAATCGAACTGCCGGGTAATGTTACGGTCGGCGGATTATCATCGCTGATGGTCGCTGGCCCGTGCTCTGTGGAGAGCGAACTGCAGACCCGCACCGTTGCTGCGGCTTTGCAGAAGGCCGGTGTGAAGGTTATGCGCGGTGGAGCCTTCAAACCCCGTACCTCCCCTTATGATTTCCAGGGACTCGGAATGGATGGACTGCGAATTCTGCGGGAAGCAGCTACAGAATATGGTCTTCTGACCATTAGTGAAATTGTAGACCCCCGCCATATTGAAGAAGCGCTGGATTATGTGGATGTGATTCAGGTTGGTGCACGGAACATGCACAATTTCGAGCTGCTCAAAGCAGTCGGAGAAGTGAATAAGCCGGTGCTGTTGAAACGCGGACTATCTGCTACGCTCGATGAGTTCATTCATGCGGCTGAATATATTATGTCCCGGGGAAATATGGAGATTATGCTGATTGAACGGGGCATCCGAACCTATGAAAAAGCGACGCGCAATACGCTTGATATTTCCGCTGTGCCAATTCTCAAGCAGGAATGTCATTTGCCGGTGCTGGTCGATGTGACGCATTCTACCGGACGCAAGGACATTCTGATCCCATGTGCTAAGGCTGCGCTCGCCGCCGGAGCCGACGGGATTATGGTGGAAGTGCATCCTGACCCGGCTACTGCGTTGTCCGATGCTGCACAGCAGCTGAATATTGAGGAATTCAATACGTTCTTCAATGAAGTGAAAGCTTCCGGGTTATACCGCTAAACCCGCTGAAGCTGTTGAATTCAAAAATCGAATTTTGAATATATAGAATTTGGACGAATAGTGCAGTTAGGACGAGGATAATGCCATAAACAACGCTTACAATAGCATATTGAACTTTTGTGGAGGTTATGGAGGGTCAGGTACAATAAGTAGCATTGGAGTTGCATCGGACCCGGACGTACACAGAAAGTACCTCATCCATAACATTCACAGGAGGAACAAAAGATTTGAAGCAGCTTAGTTTGAAGAATGTGTGGTTTTTGAACACAAAGAATGATGTTTTGTCCGGGATGACTGTGGCGATTGCCCTCATCCCGGAGGCGATCGCTTTTTCCATACTAGCGGGAGTCAGTCCGATGGTAGGCCTGTACGCTTCGTTCTGTATTGCAGTGGTTACGGCATTTGCGGGCGGGAGACCTGGCATGATCTCGGCAGCTACGGGGGCCATGGCTCTTTTGGTCGGTAGCCTGGTCCTGAACCACGGGATAGAGTATTTGTTCGCAGCTACCGTGCTGGCCGGAATCATTCAAATCCTCATGGGGATGCTGAAGCTCGGCAGATTTATTACTTTTTTACCGCAGCCGGTCATGACCGGTTTTGTGAATGCGCTGGCGATCCTGATTTTTATGGCGCAGTTGACGCATTTCAGCGGACAAGGGTGGGTGATGTATGCTCTGGTAGCACTCACGCTGCTCATCATCTATACGGTCCCCCGTTTCACCAAGGCGGTTCCTTCGGCGCTTGTTGCGATCATTGTGGTGTCCGTGCTCAGCATTGTTCTGAATCTGGATGTGAGAACGGTTGGTGATATGGGAGAAATTACGTCGGCGTTGCCAGTATTCCACCTGCCGCAGCTTCCGTTTACACTGGATACACTGCTGATTATTCTGCCTTATTCGCTGTCGCTTGCCGTCGTGGGACTGCTGGAGTCATTGATGACTGCAACCCTGATTGACGACATTACAGGCACCGGAAGCGACAAGAACCGTGAAGCTAAGGGTCAAGGTCTGGCGAACATGGTCACTGGTTTATTCGGGGGAATGGCTGGCTGTGCGATGATCGGCCAATCCATGGTGAATATGAAATCAGGCGGCCGCACCCGGCTGTCGACCCTTGTCTCCGGGGTTTTTCTGCTGTTCCTGATTCTGGTCCTGGGCGATGTGGTGAAGCAGATTCCCATGGGGGCACTGGTCGGGGTAATGTTCATGGTGTCCATTAGCACCTTTGAATGGAAATCTCTGAGCTCGTTGTCAAAGGTTCCGTTAAGCGATGCCCTGGTTATGCTCGTCACTGTGGTTACAGTAGTTGTCACGGACAATCTGTCCATTGGCGTATTGTTCGGTGTGCTGCTTAGTGCCCTTACCTTTGCCTGGAAAATTGCCTCCATCCGCATGACCATTCATACGGCAGCGGTCTCGACCCAGTATACGGTACATGGTCAGTTGTTCTTCGGCACCACAAGCCAATTCATTCACCATTTCATGGTGGACAGTGATCCGGAGCAGATCATTATTGATTTCACCCATTCGCATGTATGGGATCAGTCGGCAGTGGATGCCATAAGCAAGATCATGTCCAAATACCAAGCGATTGGCAAGAAAGTAACCATTACCGGGCTCGACGAACAAAGTGCCCAGCTGGTGAAACGGATTGGATTATCTCCATCCGGCGGACATTAGATTATGTATGTGATTAGAGAAGCTTTCCTAGATGCCAGACGTATGGCTGCTGGGAAAGCTTCTTTTTTATAGCTTAAGCTTATCGGGACAGCTTTCCAAAGCGCCCTACTATTGGTATGATTACAAGGAATGCGAACGTCAACTACCGATTATTATGGAGGAATTAATAATGAGCGAAAACACACTATCCGGGATCATTGACCATACACTGCTGAAGGCGGATGCCCGTAAAGAAGATATCATCAAGCTGGCGGAAGAGGCCAAGACCTATACATTTGCTTCAGTGTGCGTGAATCCGGCATGGGTGGCTACTGCCTATGAGGTGTTGAAAGACACCCCTGAAGTGAAGGTCTGCACGGTTATCGGATTCCCGCTGGGCGCTTCGACACCGGAAACAAAGGCATTTGAGACCACGAACGCGATTGCAAACGGTGCGGGTGAAGTAGATATGGTCATCAACATCGGCGCACTGAAGGACGGTAACAATGAGCTGGTGAAGCGGGATATTGCTGCGGTAGTCGATGCAGCACGCGGTAAAGCACTGACCAAAGTCATTATTGAAACCTGCCTGCTCACGGATGAAGAGAAAATCCGAGCCTGCAAGCTCGCCGTAGAAGCCGGAGCTGATTTCGTCAAAACCTCGACCGGATTTTCCACAGGCGGCGCTACCAAGGAAGATATCGCACTAATGCGCGCAGCTGTGGGCCCTGATATTGGTGTCAAAGCTTCCGGCGGCGTACGCAGCGCAGAAGATGCGCTGGTTATGGTTGGAGCAGGTGCAACCCGCATCGGCACGAGCGGCGGAGTCGCTATTGCCAAAGGCGAACAAAGCAACAACACTTATTAATAGCAGATACTTTCAAAAAAACGGCTGCGGCGTCTTTGAATCTTGGACGCCGTAGCTATTTTTGATTGTACGAAAAGTTATGGAAACCTTTGAATTCGATTCAGTGGGGGAAGGCGGTGAGGTTATTGATGAAGATGAATTATCCTGTCATGGAAACAGACAGGCTGAGATTAAGATTACTGACGCTCGAAGATAACGAGGCTGTATTCCGGCATTTCTCCGACGAAGAGGTAACGCGGTATATGGATATTGCACCCTGCCGGGAAATAACCGAAGCCGATGAAATTATCCAGTTCCATATCGATGACTCGGGCTGCCGCTGGGGAGTATTTGATAAGCAGAGAGGAAAGATGGCGGGAACCTGCGGGTACCATTGCTGGACAGCAGTACCTTTGGGCAAAGCAGAAATTGGCTTCGATCTGTCCAGAGACTTCTGGGGCTTGGGTATGATGAAGGAAGCGCTAATTCCGGTGATCCAATTTGGATTTGAACAGATGGAGCTTGAGGTCATTGAAGCTACAGTTGATCCCGATAATGACAGATCCCTACGGCTGCTGGCGGCGTTAGGTTTTGGCAGAGAGGCGGAGCTTGTAGACAATCTGGTTGTTTTTTATTTGCGGCGGGAGAAATTCACAGGAACGTTAGGCTTGCCTGAATAAACAACCGGTTATGGATGGTACAGGTCAGGGATCGGATGTTATGCAAGCGCCTTCTTTTCTGGGACATGCGTAAGAATCCTGTTAGGTTCCTAACTGAATAAAACACATTGGAATAATGAGATATTTTTCTTCCCAAATAACATAGATTGTGAGAGAATAGGTACAATTCATAGTTGTTAAGGTTTACCATTATACAGATCAAGGGAGGAAAACCCATTGTCAGAAGACCGTAAGCTGTCCTTTGAAACGTTAGCCGTACATGCAGGCCAGGAGATTGATCCTACTACCTTTTCACGTGCAGTGCCGCTCTACCAGACCACTTCCTACGGATTCCGTGACGCAGAGCATGCCGCTAACTTGTTCGCGCTGAAGGAGTTTGGTAACATTTATACCCGTCTGATGAATCCGACCACCGATGTTTTCGAACAGCGTATTGCTGCACTGGAAGGTGGGGCGGGTGCGCTTGCGACAGCTTCCGGGTCAGCGGCAATTTCCTTTTCCATCCTTAATATTGCCGGGGCCGGAGATGAGATTGTCTCTTCTGCGAGTCTATACGGCGGTACTTATAATTTGTTCTCCACTACACTTCCTAAGCTGGGAATTAAAGTACACTTTGTAGACTCCGATAATCCGGAGAACTTCCGCAGTGCGATTACGGACAAGACCAAGGCGCTATATGCCGAAACCATCGGCAATCCTCAGGGAAATGTGCTGGATATCGAAGCGGTGGCGGCTATCGCCCATGAGCATGGAATCCCGCTGATTGTAGACAATACATTCCCAAGTCCGTACTTGCTTCGTCCGATAGAATATGGTGCGGATATCGTTGTTCATTCCGCTACCAAGTTCATTGGTGGACACGGTACCTCTATTGGAGGGGTGATTGTCGACAGCGGCAAGTTTGATTGGAAGGCAAGCGGCCGGTTCCCCGGCCTGACCGAACCTGATCCAAGCTATCATGGACTGGTCTATGCGGAAGCTGTGGGTCCGATTGCCTATATCATCAAAGCACGGGTACAATTGCTGCGGGATTTGGGTGCAGCAATATCACCGTTCAATTCCTGGCTGCTGCTGCAGGGACTAGAAACTCTGCACCTGAGAATGGAGCGCCATAGTGAGAATGCACTGAAGGTAGCCCGGTACCTGGAGCAGCATGAAGCTGTGGATTGGGTTAGCTATACAGGCTTGCCGAGCCACCCTTCTTATGAGCTGGCCCAGAAGTATCTGCCCAAGGGGCAGGGGGCAATTCTCACCTTCGGGATTAAGGGAGGAGCGGCTAACGGAGTCAAGCTAATCGAGAACGTGAAGCTGTTCTCCCACTTAGCTAATGTCGGCGATTCCAAATCGCTGATTATCCATCCCGCGAGCACCACGCATCAGCAGCTTTCGGATGCGGAGCAGATTGCCGCAGGAGTAACCCCGGAATTGATCCGGCTCTCCATCGGTACGGAATCCATCGACGATATTCTGTATGATCTGGAGCAGGCGATCGCAGCAAGTCAGCAATAAAACAGACACTGCAAGAGTGATATACTGATTCTGTAGAACGCGCAGACCACTATCCAAATACGTAACCGTTCATCGAAAGAGGAGCGGCGTATCTGGACAGTGGTCTTTTTTTTAATATAAGGATTTTACTCGCTGAATTGGGAACTACAACGACAAGGAGTATCGCTTCTTCGGAAACGTAGACTACCTTCAAGGATCGCGCAGGCGAGCCTGCTTGCTTATCCGCTGTAATGATTCAGAATAGCGCATGTCCTATAAGCATATGCCTTAAGAAGAGGGAGAGCTGGCAGAGTAACAGTGATCCCCGCTTTGTTGACCGTAATTAGTTGGTAACGCTTGCATATTTAGCCTCAGGTTCCCGTATTTATAAGATGAAGTATGAAGGTGATGCCGGTGGCGGCCTTAAGCCCCTAAGAAGCTGGCAGCAATCCAAAGCTAAAAAGGTAGGTGCGGAAATGAAGGGTGAACGCGAGCAGGGACATAACCGGAATAAGGAAGAGCGCCCGTTCAAGTATCTTGCCGGAGATCGGGCAATTGGGGTGGAGATGAGCCAATCGGCGTCTGTGGCTTCCGCAGCTGCAGAATTTATTGCTGAAGAAGAGCGTAGAAGCTTACTTGAACCGGTGAGCCGTGCTTATTTCAGACGTCCGGGGGAACGTCCAGCTTTTTTGGTGCTGCGGGAGGGGCCTGGGGAGCGGCCGGTTCAGCGGGAAGAACCCGGAGAATTACCAGCGGGGCCCTGCTTGATCCGCAGCGGGGAGTGGCTGCTGGCGCCTGGGGTGAACGAACTCTACGCGAACTGGCTGTTCAGCGCAATCGCGGAGCAGGAGGAACGGATTCTGCAGCGGATTTATTATCGGCTGCGGGCGTCAGCTGCAGCGCTACTGGAGTCGGCGGATGGGGTCTGGACCGCCGTCATGCTGCCCTTCATGCCGGAGCTGGCCGATCAGCCGGCCAGGCTGGCTGCGTTGCAGGATGCACAGCTTGCAGCGCTTTTCAGTGCAGTCTCAGAACGCCAGCGCCTGGGCGGCGACTGCCGCGTGGACCTGCTGGCGCCGTATCCCGCCAGCGCAGCCGAATTCGCATCTCAGCGCGAATTCATTGAGGGCGTGGCCGAACAGACTCTCGGCCACGCTTACGCGGCGGCGTGCCGCATCGGGGCGGTGATTTCGCCCGATGTGGAGCGCGCCGCCGCGGGGGAAATCGCGCGCATCGCCGATTTCCTGGTGCTGGATGGCGCGGCCGCTGAAGCCGCGCCGGAAGACGCCGCCGGAGGCTTCGCCAAGGCGGCGGAAGAGGTTCTGGCCGCCGTGAAGCGCGTGAAGCCGGCGGCGGCACTGCTCGCCGCGGGGGCACCGGCGGCGTTTGCGCTGGCCGATCTGTACCGGATCGGCTTCAGCGGGATCTTTTGCAGCGCGGGCCAGCGGACCGAAGCGCTGCTGCGGGCAGCCTGCCTCACATGGATGGCCCGGCAGGATCATGCCGATGCAGCCGCCGGAGGATGGCTGAGCAATTGAATCATCTGCACGTTCGGCAACACATTTGAACGTTGAAGAGAACTGGAAATCTGCTGTTGCGGATTTCCAGTTCTTCGTCTTATAAAAGCAGCAGACCCGATCTCTTCCGCTTCCTGTGCGTGAAGAAATCGGGTCTTTTATTATTATGAGAATTGTAACTATCTGCAGCTGTGCATAGAGTAGACTCGTCCACCGGACGGTTTTTTACACTAACAACGGTAGAAATACCGTTGTTGAGACGCCGCGTGTCGATCAGCTCCGCAACCTCCTCATTTAAGCTAGCAACCATCTTTTTACTCAAACATTCCTGCTATATTCCATTTCCCGCTGAAATTCAGCACTTACCAGCAAGCTCCTGCCTGATCCCACTCTCCGCTTACAACATGCTTCTTTCACATTCCATTTCTGTCCTTACATGCAATTACTGTCCTTAGCTACCAACCACTATTTAATCCAGCTGCACGGTAGCGCCTGCGGGGATCTGGCGGGGTTGGTCCTCTGCCGTGATCCATACATCCACTGCTGACGGATTATAGACGATGGCTTGGGAAGCGGAGAAGCGCAAGCCCCGGACAGCGGATAGATAGTCAACAATCTGGATATTAGTGGCATACCAGATCTCTTTATGGCCGCCCATCATGCTGGCGAACTGCTCTAATTCCTCCCAATTGTCATTGTCGTTGAATTCAAAGCTGTGACCCCAGACATATAAGAGCTGCATCCGCGGGAATCGGGGGTTTTCCTCCAGAAACTGCTGTCCAAGTGACAGCATGTCTTTGTGATGGCAGGTGGGATGCCAAGCCAGCAGGTTGTCCGGCAGAGTGAAGCTGCCGTGGGATTGAACCGTACGTGAATATTCAATTCCCAGTGCCGGAAGAATACCCATCACCTGGTTATTATAATCACCGAACGGGTAGGACATGCCTCTTACGGGATAGCCTGCGAGTTTTTCCAGATGTTCGCGGTCCCTCAGAACTTCTTCAGCAATGCCCGCGTCTGGAGTCATGGTGAGAAAAGGATGAGTGCTTGTATGTGCGGAAATTTCATGCCCCTCATACAGGGCGGACACTTCTTCACCGAGGATATAGCTTTCCTTGCCGAAGAACCCTGAATTTAAATGGAAGGAGCCCTTCAGGCCATGCCGGTTCAGTATTGCTACAAGCTGCCTGTCATAGATTCTGCCGTCATCCCAGCTCGTTGTTAGCGCTTTAGCAACACCGCCTGGAAAAAGATCGAGCTTGATTCGCATCGCATTTCAACCTCCTGATTATTCAATAATAGCTACATTATGAACAATGCCAGAGACTGCGTCTAGGGCAAACTTCTTGTTCATAGACGGCCTTCAGCTAACCGGAAGCCGAAGCTGCTGTCCATGGCACAGGAGAGGTGATAGCTCAGGATTGTGCAACTGCGTGCAGAAGTAGTTCAACCTTTTGCGGATGACCTCATCAAGTGCTACCGAATTATAAATCCGGGTGAACCCATGCAGCATCTGGCGCTTCGACATATAAGCAGAACGGTCAGACCTTGCTATAAAATAGGCTGCAAAAATGCTCTCCGATACAGGTGAGCGCCCCCGGCTTTACTTTTTCGATGACTGTGATATATTATAGCTATAAGTTGCACTAAGGAAATAAATTTGTGTAATGGCAACAACGATTATCATTCTCATTTACCATGCTGTCCCGGCTAAGCCGGGGCAGCATGTGTCATTTTAAGGGTCTTAAGAATGGCTCTCATTCTCAGTAAGTCTGTTGCCGCCCGCCGGAGAAGTTTTACGAAGTACTACCCAAACAGTATTCCCCAAAATAAATCAGGAGAGTGATTTACTTATGCAAGCTACATCCAAACAACTGCCCAAATCCATGGCTCAAGGAGAAGGCGCACAGCAGCCGCGCACTCCACAGCCGCGCCGGTTCGATCCCAAAGCCATGCTCAGCAATTCTGAAATGCAGGCTGCACTTGGCAGCGGGCTGATCATGCTGATCGCCTGGGGCGTCAGCGGCTGGTCAGAGGTGTTCTCTGTTCTTCTGTATGTTGTATCCTACACTGTAGGCGGATGGATCAAGGCGAAGGAAGGCGTAGAGACCCTTGTTAAGGAACATGACCTGGACGTGAACCTTCTGATGATTGCCGCCGCCCTTGGTGCAGCATCGATCGGATACTGGAATGAAGGCGCGATGCTGATCTTTATTTTTGCGCTGAGCGGGGCCCTGGAGAGTTATACGATGGAGCGCAGCAAGAAGGACATCTCATCGCTGCTGGCTCTGAAGCCCGCCACCGCCGTCCGGATCGAAAAGGGGATCATGAGTGAAGTTGCAATTGAACTGCTCGCCGTTGGAGATTTGCTTCTTGTGCGTCCGGGTGAGCTTATTCCGGCAGACGGCACGGTCTACCAGGGTGAATCGGCAGTCAACCAGGCATCCATCACAGGCGAGTCCTTACCTGTAGAGAAATGTACAGGCAGTGATGTGTTTGCCGGAACCATCAATGGAGAAGGTCCGCTCTATATAGAGGTGACCAAGTCTGCGGAGAATACCTTGTTTTCAAAAATTATTAAGATGGTGGAAGAAGCCGAGACCGAGGTGCCAGAATCACAGCGTTTCATCAAACGGCTGGAGTCCGTTTATGCCCGTGTAGTGGTTGCTTCGACAATCGTTCTGATTGCACTGCCGCCATTTGTGCTGGACTGGAGCTGGAGCGCCACTTTTTATAAGGCAATGGTGTTTCTGGTAGTGGCTTCTCCTTGTGCCCTGGTTTCGTCTATTATGCCAGCAATGTTATCTGCGATCTCTAAAAGTGCCCGTAAAGGCATTCTCTTCAAGGGTGGTGTCCACTTGGAGAACATGGCAAAAACCTCTGTAGTTGCATTCGACAAGACCGGGACATTGACCGCAGGGCTTCCGCAGGTGACTGATTTTATTGCCGGAGAAGAGTATGACCGGATTGAGCTGCTGAGGGTCAGTGCTTCTATTGAGAAGCTGTCCCGCCATCCGCTGGCGGAGGCGATTGTTCGCAAGGCGGAGGAAGAGCACCTTGTGCTGCATGTAATTGAAGAGAGTACATCCGTTACTGGATGGGGGATTGAAGGATGGATCGAAGGTCGGCTATGGAGAATCGGTAAGTCCAATCTGCTGGATGAACGTAATGAGCGTCAGGATGAGCAGTGGAAAACGCTGCGCAAGCAGCTGGAGAACGAAGGCAAGACGGTATCTCTAATTCTCGACGGCGAACAGATTGCCGGAATGATTGCACTGCAGGATACAGTGCGTACGCAGGCGGTTGCGGCGGTTCGCAAGCTGCATGATCTGGGCATCAAGGTGGCCATGCTGACGGGTGACCGCCCGGCGACGGCAGAAGTAATTGCCGGGCAGACGGGTGTGGATCTTGTATTTGCAGGACTGCTGCCTGAGGACAAAGTGACGCATATCAAAGCACTGCGGGAACAATACGGGAATGTAATTATGGTGGGTGACGGGGTAAATGATGCACCGGCACTCGCTACAGCCACGGTCGGAATGGGAATGGGCATGAACGGCAGCGGTGCAGCCCTGGAGATTGCCGATGTGGTTCTGATGAATGACAACATTGAAGAAATTGCCGCAACCATCAAGCTGGCACGCCGCACACAACGGATTGTGAAGCAGAATATGATTTTTGCCGTGACAGTCATTGCAACCTTGATGCTGAGCAACTTTTTGGAGGGAATCGCTCTTCCGTTTGGAGTCATTGGTCATGAAGGCAGCACAATCCTCGTGATCCTCAACGGGCTAAGACTTTTACGCTAAAAAAGGCCGGGATTCATCTTTTTTTACCTATTCCAATAAATAGATTGCTTAAAATTAAATTGTTCACCAAATAGAGCGATTACATCGTGTCTGGCATATTGACATATTCCCTTGAGATGAGCATAATTAATACTAGATTATAATTATTTTAATTAAGGAAGTTGAATCGGCGCTTTAGCCGTCCATCTCAAGGAGGATATAGTCATGTATAAATCAATTATTATCGGTACCGGTCCTGCCGGATTGACTGCAGCCATCTACCTGGCCCGTGCCAATCTGAATCCATTGGTTATTGAAGGTCCTCAGCCGGGCGGACAGCTTACCACCACTACGGAAGTGGAGAACTTTCCGGGTTTCCCTGATGGCATCATGGGTCCGGAGCTCATGGACAATATGCGCAAACAGGCTGAGCGCTTCGGCGCCAAGTTTGTAACAGGCTGGGTGAATAGTGTGGAGCTTGGGGAACGCCCTTTTAAGCTGAATGTTGAAGGTATGGGCGCACTGACTACAGATACCTTGATTCTCTCAACAGGTGCAACGGCTAAATACCTGGGTATTCCGGGTGAACAGGACAATATCGGACGCGGTGTCAGCACTTGTGCTACCTGTGACGGGTTTTTCTTCCGGGGCAAAGAGATCGTAGTGGTCGGCGGCGGCGATTCGGCTCTTGAAGAGGCAGGTTTCCTGACCCGTTTTGCTTCCAAAGTAACCCTTGTGCACCGCCGGGAAGAACTACGCGCCTCCAAAATCATGCAGGACCGTGTCCGTGACAATGAAAAGGTAGCCTGGGGTCTGAACCGTACTCCACTGGAAGTTACTGCCGGCGACAGAGGTGTCAACGGAATTAAGGTGCTTAACAATGAAACTGGTGAAGAAGAGTTCATTGAAGCCAGCGGTGTGTTTGTTGCCATTGGGCATCACCCGAATACGGCATTCCTCGGCGGACAGATTACGACGGATGCTAACGGATATATCGTTACCAATCCAGGTACTTCCGAGACTAATATTCCCGGCGTATTCGCTTGCGGAGACGTGCAGGATACCCGTTACAAACAAGCAATTACCGCAGCAGGAAGCGGATGTATGGCGGCTATGGATGCCGAGAAATACATTGAGAGTCTGGAGCATAGTGCCGTTATTTTGTAACATTTCCTTGGTATTGAAGGCGAAATTATGCTATAATATAGTAAGTAGATGTTTTAGTGTAAGTTACTCATACAACTTGGTATAAGCTTACGAAGTGAGTTTTGTACGAAGTTATACACAAAACTTTTAGGAGGAGATAAATATGGAAAATGTAATTGTCTACACTTCGACCAACTGTCCGCATTGCCGTCAGGTCAAGAGCTTCCTGAGTGAGAAAGGCGTCTCCTACGAGGAGCGTAACATTGAACAAAATGATGATTTCGCCCAGCAGGTATGGGATATGGGTATGCGTGCCGTTCCAGTAACTGTCATCGGTGATTTCAAAATCGTAGGCATGAACAAAACCCAATTCGACAAGGCGTTGGCCACTGTATAAACGCCAGACCAGGTAGTCCTCTGCTTAATGAACAAGGCCGCTTCCGCGCTGGAGGCGGTCTTTCGTTTGAATATAAGGTTGTGATATGTTCCCTATCAGCAAAACATTAAAGGAGGCGATGAGCCATGTTAGTCAGTTTGAAAAATTACTGGGACAGGAATGCCGTTGAGCGGCTGCTTGCAGAATGTATGATGGCGGACGATGAGCGTGTTCGGGAGGAAGTGGACAGCTACCTCGCTGAAGACTCACGGGAACTTCAGGGTACCTTCATAAGTGGTGAATTGGCGGGACTCATCGGCATCCGGCAGGGCCCGGGAACAGATGCGGAAATCCTGCATATCGCTGTTCAGGCCCGCTGGCGGGGCCGTGGAATTGGTTCCGCCATGATCGAAGAAATCCGGAAATGTGATGGCATCGGAGCGCTTCGGGCTGAGACGGACCGGGAAGCCGTGGGTTTTTACAGCCAGTGCGGATTTAAGATTAGCAGTTTGGGCGAAAAGTACCCGGGGGTAGAGCGTTTCAGTTGTATAGATACATGATGATCTGAAAAACGGCATAGACAGCAATTCCGCAGGCAATAAGCAGCAATCCTGATTTCCTTTTGGACTGGAACAGGCGAAGAACGCCGAGGCTGATGAGTGGAGCGATGATGAGCAGAAGCAGCAGCACAGTGATGAACATCTGCGCCGAAATATCAGACGTATCAACATAAGTCATGGATTCTCTCTCCATTCGGAAAAAAGGATTATAGTGACATTTATCACACTTTTACCCCTTATTATATAGGATTGATCTTCCTTTTTCTGTACCGCTGCCAGTATAATTGCGGCAATTTTACGTCAATTTTGCCTAGAGGGTCACCCGGATGTTCCCCAGGAAATGCATCACTGCCGAAAAACCCGCCCCTACCATGGTCCCGCGGCTGCCCAGCCTGGAGAATATGATTTCGAGCTGCTGTTTATGATACGGCAGGGTCCGCTCCGCAACCACTTTGCGCAGCGGCTCGCCCAGCCAGGGCTCGGCTTCAGATAAAGCACCGCCAATGACAATCAGCTCAGGGTTAAAGCTGTTGATGAGATTGGTGACGCCGATCCCGAGGTACTCGCCGATGGTATTGAAATGGCGCAATGTGTCTTCCTGTCCCTCCAATGCATACTGTACAAGCTCGGATGTGCTGCGGGCAGGCAGCGCCAGTCCGGGATTGTCGTAGGTCTTCTCCGAAGCGTACAGCTCCCAGCACCCCCGGCTGCCGCAGCTGCAGGGTTTGCCTTCCGCCTCGATGGTCATATGGCCGGTCTCTCCGGCATAACCGCGTGCCCCCTTATACAATTCTCCGCCGATAATGATTCCAGAGCCGATTCCTGAGCCTGCACTGATATAGAGCAGATGCCGAACATTACGTGCCGCTCCAAAGTTCAGTTCGCCTTGAGCCCCAGCATTAGCCTCGTTATCGATAGTCACCGGAACTTCGAAAGACTGTTCCAGAATCCCCCGCAGATCTACCATTTCCCAGCCCAGATTGGGTGCGAACAGCACCATCCCATGCTCATCCACCATTCCTGGAACTCCTACCCCAATCCCCACTAAACCGTAAGGCGAGGGAGGGGCTGCAGCAATCAGCTTGGTGATCATGCTCTTCATTTTGTCCAGTACATAAGGCAGGTCATGGACTTCCAGCGGGCAATCCAATTCTTCCAGTATGCTGCCGCCCAAATCGCATAGGACCGCCTTCAACTGTTTCACCTGCAGTTCGATGCCAATCACACTGCCTGCCATACTGTTGAAATGCAGCATCAGCGGTTTGCGGCCGCCGCTAGATTCCCCCGGGCCGGCCTCGGTGACCAGTTCCTGCCCGCAGAGCTCGGCGACGAGATTGGATACGGTGGCTTTGTTCAGCCCGGTCATTTCGGATACCCGGGCCCGGGATACAGGAGACTGCATGCGAATCGTATGTAAAATAATCGATTTATTGATTTTTTTGACCAGCGCCTGATCACCGGTAACCTTCACAACCTACACTTCCTTCTTGACAACGTTCTCATAAGAGTATGCCACTTAGTCTAGTGCGATGCGCATTAAAATGCAACAGTGTCGATGTATATAATTAGCCTGCGGACTTTCTTGCAGCCATGCTGAACTAGGGAGAGGGGGAGCAGCAATCCGGAGCTTTCCGGCTTGGGAGGTCCGATGAAATAGACGCATAGGCGCTGGAGTCAGGGGGTACTTTATGTTCGTCGGAGTACTTGAAGGGTTTACGTCGGGGACTGCCGCATTGGCCAAATGTGAAAAAATAAAGTTGCAAAAAACTTTGTTTAACCAATATACAAAGTCAAAAAGATATGTTAAGATGATCCTGTAAACGCTTGCGGGCGAAGCAAAATATCGAGGAGGATTTTACAAATGGCTTATTTTGAATCAGTGAGCAAGATCTCTTACGAGGGAAGCCGTTCCACCAACCCTTATGCATTCAAATTCTACAACCCGAAAGAAATCGTAGCCGGCAAAACCATGGAAGAGCACCTGAAGTTTGCAATGGCTTATTGGCATACACTAACAGCTGGCGGTGCTGATCCGTTCGGCGCTGAGACTGCAGTCCGTTCTTGGGATAAGCTCAGTACCCTGGACAAGGCAAAGGCCCGCGCAGAAGCAGCTTTTGAATTCATGGAAAAAATGGACCTGCAGTACTACTGCTTCCATGACGTGGATATCGCTCCAGAAGGCGCATCCCTGCGTGAATTCTACAGCAACATCGATACCATCGTAGACATCCTTGAAAAAGGCATGAAGGCATCCGGCAAAAAACTGCTGTGGAATACTGCCAACATGTTCACCAATCCGCGCTATATGCACGGTGCAGGCTCCACTTGCAACGCTGACGTATTCGCACACGCTGCTGCACAAGTGAAGAAAGGTCTGGAAGTTGGTAAACGTCTGGGCGCTGACAACTATGTATTCTGGGGCGGCCGTGAAGGCTACGAAACTCTGCTGAATACAGATATGGGCCTTGAACAGGATAACATTGCCCGCCTGTTCAGCATGGCTGTAGATTACGCTAAGGAAATCGGCTTCGACGGCCAGTTCCTGATCGAGCCTAAACCGAAAGAGCCTACCAAACATCAATATGACTTCGATGCGGCAACAACTATCGCGTTCCTGCAGAAGTACAATCTTGATAAACACTTCAAGCTGAACCTTGAAGCTAACCATGCAACCCTTGCAGGTCATACGTTCGAGCATGAACTGCGCGTAGCCCGTATCAACGGTATGCTGGGATCGCTTGATGCGAACCAGGGCGATCCATTGCTCGGCTGGGATACAGATGAATTCCCTGCAAGCATCTACGATGCTACTCTTACCCTGTATGAAGTGTTGAAGAACGACGGACTGGGCAAAGGCGGTATCAACTTCGACTCCAAAGTACGCCGTCCTTCCTTCGAGCCTGAGGATCTGTTCTTGGCACACATCTCTGGTATGGACATCTATGCTAAGGGTCTGAAAGTTGCCGCTAAGCTGATTGAAGACCGCGTATTCGAGGACTTTATCGCTAAACGTTACAGCAGCTTCACTGAAGGCGTAGGCGCTGATGTCGTATCCGGCAAAGCGACTTTGGCTTCCCTGGCTGATTATGCACTGAACAATGAAACTCCGCGTCCGAACCAATCCGGACGTCAAGAGATGCTCAGAGCTACTTTGAACCAGTACATTCTGACTGCTGAGTAAGATTACACCGGGTTTACGGATTTGTCCGTAGTCTGGGCAGGCCACTAACGCAACGGGGGTTGCTGAAGAGAGCATTCTTCGGCAGCCCCTTTTCTATTGAATAGAAAAGTAACCTTTAGGAGGATAACTATGAAATATGTAATCGGCGTCGATCTTGGAACCAGCGCTGTAAAAACGGTATTGGTGGACCCGCAGGGAAAGGTGGCGTTTGAGCACTCCGAATCCTATCCCTTAAGCCGTCCCCAACCGAACTGGAGTGAACAGAATCCTGAGGATTGGGTGCAGGGAACCCTGGTCAGCCTGCGCCGTCTGATCGAAGTATCTGGAGTGGACCCGTCTGATGTGGACGGCATCAGCTTTTCAGGCCAGATGCACGGCCTGGTGCTGGTGGATCGTGACGGGAAGGTGCTGCGCCCGGCGATTCTCTGGAATGATACCCGGACTACGGCGCAGTGCCGGAAGATTGAGAAGACACTTGGCAGCAAGCTGATCGAAATCGCCAGAAACCGTGCTCTGGAAGGCTTCACTTTGCCTAAGATTCTATGGGTACAGGAGAATGAACCAGAAGTGCTGGCACAGGCAGAGTTGTTCCTCCTGCCGAAGGATTATGTCCGTTACCGGCTGACTGGTGATTATGCCATGGATTATTCTGATGCCGCTGGTACGTTATTGCTGGATGTGGCCTCCAAAAAATGGAGTGCGGAAATCGCTGAAGCCTTTGGATTACCCGTTTCACTCTGTCCGAAGCTTGTGGAGTCATTCGACCAGACCGGCACCCTGCTTCCGGAAGTCGCCGAAGCATCCGGTCTGCTCCCCACCACGAAAGTATTCGCCGGTGGCGCTGACAATGCATGCGGTGCACTCGGTGCCGGCATTCTTGGCGAAGGCCGGACAATGTGCAGCATCGGTACTTCAGGCGTAGTACTGTCCTATGAGAGCAATAAGGACTTGAATCTGGAAGGCAAGGTGCATTTCTTCAACCATGGGGAGAAGGATGCCTTTTACATCATGGGCGTTACACTGGCTGCAGGCTACAGCCTTACCTGGTTCAAAGAAACGTTTGCCGCAGAAAAAAGCTTTGATGAACTGCTTCAAGGTGTAGATTCCATCCCTGCCGGCAGCGGCGGTCTTCTGTTCACGCCCTATATTGTAGGTGAACGCACTCCGCATCCGGATCCTAATATCCGCGGAAGCTTTATCGGTATGGATTCCGGGCATACATTGGACCATTTCACCCGTTCAGTGCTGGAGGGAATTACCTTCTCGCTGCGGGAATCCATTGATATCGTGCGTGATTCCGGCAGAGAAATAACCGAGGTTGTAGCGATTGGCGGAGGCGCCAAGAATGAAGCTTGGCTGCAGATGCAGGCGGATATTTTCAATGCTTCGATTATCAAGCTTGAGAGCGAGCAGGGTCCCGCTATGGGAGCTGCAATGCTGGCTGCTTATGGCTCCGGCTGGTTTGCATCCCTCAGTGAATGCGCAGAAGCTTTCATCCGGCCTGCAGAAGTGTACACACCGAATGCTCAGCAGGCTGCAATCTATAACGGATTGTTTGAAGTCTATCAAGAAGTATATGGGCAGACTCGTTCACTAAATGATAAACTGGCAGAATACCGCAAATAGTCAGAGCCCGGGGAAGCCTGGGCCTATATCTTGGAATTGCCGGGAGGCCTGCAGAGGTCTTCCGGGATTCTGCCTTAGGGGTTGACCACAGATGATAAAAGTGCTGATTGTTGATGACGAGCCCAAGTTGCGGGAAGGAATGCGATCACTGATCCCGTGGGAGGATTACGGCTATACTGTAGTCGATACGGCAGCGAGCGGACTGGAAGCACTTGATAAGTTCCGGACCCATACACCCAAGCTGATTATTGCAGATATCCGTATGCCTGGCATGGATGGCCTGGAGCTGATTGGCGAACTGCGTAAAGTAGACGCTAACTGTCATGTGCTGATCCTCAGCGGTTATGCGGACTTTGAATATGCCAAACGGGCGATCTCCTATCATATTGACGGTTATTTGCTTAAACCGGTGGATGAAGAGGAATTGATCTCCTATTTGCAGGAGCTACGGGATACCATATCTCAGGAAGAACGTGCGAACGAATGGCAGAACAGTGAACCTGCGCGGAACGAGGATACTTTGCTGCGCCATTTGCTGCAGCCGCAGGAGGAAGATGCTGTCAGGGCTGAAGCTGCTGTGGAACTGGGCCTGGAAGGGCATAGCTGTGAAGTCGTATTGCTGGAGCTGAAGGGACTGCATAAGGGCGGAGATATCCGTGAAGAGCAAGTGAGAAGCGAACTTGAGCAGCAGTGGCAGCCAGATAGGGGCTTATTATTCAATCTGCCACCTTATTTAGGTCTACTTCTAAAGGAACCATTGCAGGACGATGCCGGCCGCGACGCTCTGTGGCGGAAGCTGAATGGAGTCATCACTGGACAGGGACTGGAATTCCGTGCCGCTGCAGGGGGAGCTGCATCTGGACCGGAAGAAGCGTCAAGGTCTTTTACAACGGCCACCGGGCTGCTGGAAGAGGCTTTTTTTGGCAGAAAGGATGTTATTCTGAGCGTAACACCGGATGACTGGGCGGAGCCTGAGCCTGAGACTGCACCGGAGGAGGAGCCTGACCCCGAACGCGATGTAGAGATGCAGCTGCTGCTGGCTATTGAAACCGGAAGTAATGAGGCCATTCCCGTGCTGGTGGGGCAAATTGTCCGTAAGCTGGTTGCAGTCAGACGCGACGAAACCTACATTAAGGAAAACCTGATGCGTGTCGTAAGCAGTACCATTGCCCGACTGGAAGCGGCTAATCCGGATTTTCGCAGTTTCATCCTGAGTCATCCTTCCCCGATAGGCGAGGTATACGGCAGTGATTATCTGATTGACGTAGAGAAGCAGGTTGCAGAATATATGGAGCAAATCTCGAGACAGATGAACAGCGGCGGACGAGGCGATGAGATCAAGCGGATTACCGATCTGATTCAGCGGCGCTATAATGAGAACCTGAAGCTGGGATCGCTTGCGGAAGTTTTTAATTATAACAGCGCATATCTAGGCAAAATGTTCAAAAGCCAGGTAGGCGAACACTTTAATACTTATTTGGACAAAGTCAGAATCGAGAAGGCGAAGCAATTTTTGAATCAGGGAATGAAAGTGTACGAGGTAGCTGAAAAAGTCGGTTATATGAATTCCGATTATTTTAACGCCAAATTTCGCAAATATGTCGGTGTGTCTCCAACCGCTTTCCGCAAGGAACAATAAATGGATCTGCTGAAATGAATGTAAAACTGTATAATAGTCATTAAGTGGTACAGGCTGTTCCCATGCTGCGGCAGATGCGGGGAGCAGCCTGTTTCTCCATGATTTGGCCGGAAACATTGCGAGGGGGAATTGGTATCAAGAAGCTGGTGCGAATGATCAACAATTTGAAGCTGAAATACAAGCTGATTTTTTTCTATATTATAGTGGTCATGATACCTGTATTGATTGTGGGGATTATGCTGACCAGCTATTTCCGCGGAGCAGCCTTGACCAGAGCTATTGAGCAGGCGACGAATAATGTGGAGAAGATCAAGAGTCAAATGGCCACCAAACTGCGGGTACCCACAGACATTTCCAATCTGCTTTATTTTGACACTAATCTTGAAAAGCTTGTGAATACACAATATCCGAGTATTCTGGAGCTGACAAAGGCCTATTTGAATTATACGGATTTCCAGGATTATATTCTCCAGTACAGGGAAATTTCCAATATCCGCTTTTTTATAGATAACCCTACACTTGTAGATAACATGTCTATTGCTCCTCTGACTCCAGAGATCAAGGCGAAAAATTGGTATAAAAGCGCCATGATGGGCCCAGGACTCAACTGGATGTATATTCCCGACAAAGAGGCTTACATCAACAGCACGAAAGGAACGATCAACAAGCTCAGTCTGGTCCGGCAAGTTTTTTACCCTGAATATCAGAAAACAGGAATATTGATGGTCCAGGTGGTCCAGGATGAACTGAACCAGATGCTCGTTCAAGAACCGTTTGAGACGATTATTACAGACGAGCAGGGATATATCGTGGCCGCCAAGAATCCGCGTCTCGTGGGCAGCACGCTCGCTGCTTTTGATATCGGAATGGATCTGCAGAAAACTTCCCGAAATGTAATCCGGACCACAGTCAAAGGCAAAGACTCCTATGTCATTGTTGATGAGATCAGACCGCAGCTTAGTGTCAGCCGGCTGAAAGTAATCTCTGTGTTCGAAACCAAGAGTATCCTGAGCGCCGCGAACAAGGTAAGTCTTCTGGGACTGCTGATCATTGGCGGTGTCCTGCTGATTGCGCTTGTGCTTGTGTATGTTATTTCTTTTCTAATGAGCAGTCGTCTGCTGCAGCTAAGCCGCCAATTGAATCAAGTCGCCCTCGGCAATCTGAACGTAGTCTCGCATATTGACGGCACTGATGAAATCGGCCAACTCTCGCGCCAGTTCAATTATATGGTATCCAGTATTAACCTTTTGTTGTCACAAGTCGTGGAGAGCAACGAGAAAAACAACAAGCTGGAGATCGCCCAGAGAGAGATTAAGCTGAAAATGATGGCGAGCCAGATCCACCCTCATTTTCTGTTCAATGCACTGGAGTCTATCCGTATGAATGCCCACCTCAAGGGGGAAAAGGAAATCGCCAACATTGTACGGCTGCTGGGCAAGCTTATGCGTAAAAACCTGGAAGTGGGCCGGGACCGGGCACCGATCAAAGAAGAAGTGGAAATGATGCGTTCATACCTGGAGATTCAGAAATTCCGTTATGAAGAGCGGCTGGAGTATGAAATTGAGTTTGATACCAAGGCTGCAGATATCCTCATACCACCGCTGATCATTCAACCTATGGTCGAGAATTCGGTGGTGCACGGACTGGAGAACAAAGAAGGAACGGTGCATGTCCATGTCCTCATAACGCTCTGTGAGGATGAGCTTAAAGTTTGCGTTACTGACGATGGGCTTGGCATGACGGAGGAACGGCTCGCTGAGATTGTCTCTGTCATCTCCCAGGCAGAGGAGGAGCCTCAGAGCCGCATCGGACTTCGCAATGTTCATCAGCGGCTAGTGCTGTATTACGGGGAAGCGCACGGGCTGAATATATCGAGTGAAGAGGGAGTGGGGACAGAAATATCCTTCTCAATTCCCCGATTGTAGGCCCTTACAGGTAGCGCTTTCACTTAATGTCTAATTTGCACTGATTTTACGTAAAATCTGTCGGGTATTCTCCCTAAGTTGTGTACGGTATGATATGTGTATACAAAACGAAGGGGGAATAATGAACGTGAAAGCGCTCACGGAAAATGGTGTTACTATAAATGAAAACGTAACCCCTGTCCCACCTGCGAAACGGAATAGTGGATTTTGGAAAAGCGTACTGCAGCAAAAGTACTTGTATCTGATGTCTCTACCGTTCGTGATCTGGGTATTTGTTTTCAGTTACGTGCCCTTATGGGGATGGTTGATGGCATTTCAGAATTATAAACCGGCCAAGTCGTTTGGAGATCAGAAATGGGTAGGGCTTAAGAATTTCAAGGAACTTTTCCATGATGAGCGGTTCTATCTAGTATTGAGAAATACGCTGGCTATGAGTGGACTTGGACTCGTGTTCGGCTTCGTTATTCCGATATTGTTCGCGGTAATGCTTAACGAGCTGCGTGGCAGTGTATTCAAGAGAACGGTTCAGACCGTGTCCTATCTGCCTCACTTTGTATCGTGGGTTGTAGTCGCCGGGATTGTTTCGAAAACGCTGTCTATCGACGGAGGGATCGTCAACGATCTGCTGACAGGACTTCACATTATCGATGAACCAATCCAGTTTATGGCGAAAGCCAAGTGGTTCTGGGGAATCGTAACGGTCTCAGATGTTTGGAAAGAAACAGGATGGAACGCCATTATCTATTTGGCAGCGATTACAGGTATTGATAAAGAACTCTATGAAGCTGCAAAAGTTGACGGTGCCGGAAGAATCAAACAAATGTTCAATATTACACTACCGGGTATCCGCACCACTATTATGGTACTGCTGATTATGTCCATTGGTCATCTGATCGGTATCGGATTCGAAAAACAGTTCCAACTGGGCAATAACCTTGTTACCGATTATTCTGAAGTGCTGGATTTGTATGCGCTTAAGTACGGGATTCAAATCGGGCGATTCTCATATGGTACAGCCATCAGTATGTTTACCTCGGTAGTCAGCGTAATATTGCTGCTCTCAGCCAACGGTATTATGAAGAGATTCACTAAAGAAAGCATTATGTAAGGAGGGGATAAGAGTGGCAGGCAAAGCTTTTCAAATGACTAAGTCTGAACGTGCGTTCGACATCTTTCTATACTTTTTTCTTGGGATCATCATGATTGTGACGATTTATCCCTTCCTGAATGTACTGGCGATTTCTTTAAATGAATCTACAGACACCGTCCGCGGCGGCATTTACATTTGGCCGAGGGTTCTGACGCTTGAGAACTACCAGCGGATATTCAGTTACACAGGACTGATTCAGGGCTTCAAAATCTCTATTCTCCGGACTTTAGCCGGAACTATTCTAGGGCTGCTCAGTGCATCCATGCTAGCCTTTACATTAAGCCGTCCAGAGTTCCGGGGGAGAAAGTTCGTCTCGTATTTCCTGGCGATGACCATGTATTTCTCCGGCGGTATGGTGCCTATGTACATTCTGATGAGAGATTTGAATCTGATCGGAACGTTCTGGATCTACATCTTGCCAGGTGCAGTCTCTGCTTTCAACGTATTCGTCATTCGCTCCTTTATGGACGGGCTGCCTTTCGCCCTGCAGGAATCGGCGAAGCTGGACGGAGCCAATGACTTCATGATTTATTACAAGATCATCATGCCGCTCTGCAAGCCTGTTCTGGCAACAATTGCATTGTTCCTGGCTGTAGGTCAATGGAATGAATGGTTCACCACCTATCTGTATAACGGTAACAAGCCGCATCTGACCACGCTCCAGTACGAGTTGATGAAGGTACTGGCAACCACCAATCAGGGCAGCGGCATGGTAAATGCCAACGATATGGCGAAGCAAATGGCGCAAATATCACCTGAATCGATCAAGATGGCTATTACCATCGTAGTTACAGTACCAATTCTTGTGGTGTATCCATTCCTGCAAAAGTACTTTGTAGGCGGTATGACACTGGGTGCCGTTAAGGCGTAGACCCATTAGGAGTAAATTGCATGGGAACGTGTTTCCTGATTCAGCTATGAACGGATCAGGAAGCCATCCCTGCAGTATTAACGGAACACTAATTGGATTTTAGTTTTGTGATGGTTTTGCAAGCGCTACCAGTGGTATATTCAGGACTATCCTGATATGCATAGATGAAACACACATTACAAGGGGGATACACAATGAAAAGCAAGAGTATCAAAACTGCGTTTACGCTCATGCTCATGAGTTCCATGCTGATTGCCGGCTGTGGCGGAAATAATAATGCAGCCAATACCGGCAATGCGGCTAACTCGGGAAATAACACAGCAACCGCAACCGATGGTGCTGCGAATACAACTGTAGATACCAGCCCTGTTACATTCTCGTTCTTTGGTGCTGATGCCAGTCCTAACTGGAATAAAATGCAGGATGAAGTAGGTAAAGTGATTACCGAAAAAACAGGTGTTACCGTAAATGCTGAATATGATGTAGGCAGCGGCGGTGGGGAACAAAAGATTTCTTTGATGGCAGCCAGTGGTGATGTGCCTGATCTGATCTATGCTAAAGGTAATCTTAGTAAACTGGTTGATGCCGGCCTGGTTATCGATATGACAGATTTGATCGACAAATACGCGCCGAACCTGAAAAAGGTCTATGGCGATAATATGAATCGTCTGAAATACAGCAATGACGATCAAAAAATCTATTCCATCCCTACAAATGCAGGGGTTGACCAACAATCCTTTGATGCCGGCGGCGGTTTTGAAATTCAGCAGCGTGTCCTGAAGGAACTTGGATATCCTCAAGTGAAGACGGTTCAGGATTATGAAAAAGTGCTTAAAGATTATGTAGCTAAACATCCGGAAACCGACGGTCAGCCAACCATTCCGCTTACGCTGAATGCAGATGACTGGAAAATCATGATTACGGTTACCAACCCGGCGTTCCTTACAACCGGTGCACCGGATGATGGTGAATATTATGTAGATCCAACAACCTATGCAGCACAACTTCACTACAAACGTCCAGCTGAAAAAGAATATTTCCGTTGGTTGAACCACATGTATAGCGAAGGATTGCTGGACAAAGATACCTTTGTACAAAAAGATGACCAATATAAAGCTAAAATAGCTAGTGGACGCGTACTTGGTCTGATCTCTCAGGAATGGGAATATCAAGACGGCGAGAATGCTCTTAAGGCAGCAGGTAAAGACGAATACACTTATGCTCATTTCCCTGTAACTATGTCTGATGAGTACAAAGATCACTCTTTCCAATCCGTAGGTATTGATGCATCAGGTATCTCTATTACTACCGCTTGTAAAGATCCGGTTCGTGCCATTAAGTTCCTGGATTGGCTCGCTTCCGATGAAGGTCAAGTGCTGATTAACTGGGGTATTGAAGGAAAACATTACACTGTGAACGCAGACGGCAAACGTGAAATTCCTGCGGATATCCAAAAGAAGAAAACAGATGATGCTGCCAATTTTGCTAAGGAAACAGGTATTAGCTTGTACACGGCATTCTCTGCCCACTACGGTGATGGCGTGAAGGATTCCACAGGCAACTACTATACTACTAACTTCCCTGAACAAATCGTAGCTGGTTATTCTGATGCTGAAAAAGAAACACTGAAGGCTTACAATGCTACCACTTGGAAGGATCTGTTCCCTAAGGAATCTGACTTCCCGGTTAAAGAATGGGGCGCGCTGTACAACATGCCTGTTCCTACTGATGGCGACTATCAGGTTATCTTCAAGAAAACACAGGATATCGTTCGTAAACGTATCCCTGAAGCCATCCTGTCCAAACCAGCTGACTTCGATAAGGTATATGATGCATTCATCGCTGAGCTGAACAAAGCTGGTGCTGAAAAGATGGAAGCTGAATACACGGATCTCGTAAAAGCGAGAATTACCCTGTGGACCGGTAAAGATCTGTAATCAACAGTAGGTATTGAAGCACTAATCTACTATCTGCTAATGTAAAGCAAAGGCCCGACTTTGGTCAGGGCCTTTTGCTTGTAGCCAGGTAACTTGGAGGAGGAGAGGGAATGGCGGAGAAGAAAAGTGCACCGAACTGGATACTAAAATATGATCAGCCTGCGGTGGAATGGGAAGAAGCACTGCCGCTTGGCAACGGGCATATGGGAGCTATGGTGTTCGGAGGGGCTGCCAAGGAGCGTATCCAGCTTAATGAAGATACATTATGGGCAGGGATTCCGCGTGACAGTAATAATTATGAAGCTCAGCGTTATTTGAAGAAAGCGCGCGGGCTTGTCTCGGTAGGCAGCTATGGCGAAGCCGAGGACCTTATTAACTCGCGTATGCTTGGTGTAAACACACAGCCGTATTTGCCGCTGGGAGATCTGTATCTGGAGCATCCGGGAGTGGAGAAGACTGAGGGCTACCGCCGGGAGCTGGATCTGGACAGCGGTATTGCTACCGTGTCTTATCAAACGGTAGAAGGCACTTTTACCCGTGAGGCTTTTATCAGCGCTCCTGATGGAGTCTGCGTGGTCCGTGTTGCAAGTGGGGTAAAGGGAAAACTTGAACTGGTTGTCTCCTTGGACAGCCTCTTAAAACATGAAGTTCAGAGCGGCGGAGAGTCAAAGCTGACGATGCGCGGGCAGTGTCCAACGTACGTAGCAGATAATTACTTTGGTGATCATCCGTATCCGGTCCAGTATGAGGAGGGGCTGGGTATCGGCTTTGAACTGCAGCTGGAGGCGATGGTCACCGGCGGAAGTGTGCAGACCGTAGGAGGAAAGATTGTAATCTCCGGTGCGGATAGCGTAGTCCTGCTGCTTGCAGCCGGGACCACTTACGAGGAGCTGAAGCATAAGGCGGCCCATATTCGCGCTGATTTTATTGGTGATTCCACTGCAGTTCTAAGTCCTGGGGAAAGTTGTGCCAAGAGATTATCGGCAGCAGCGCCAAGGTCCTACGAGGAGCTGCTGCAGCGTCATACAGACGATCATCAGGCCATCTTCCGCCGTGTGGACCTCAATCTCGGGGGCTGGGAAGCCGCTGCGCTGCCGACTGACCAGCGTCTGGCTGCATACGGGGAAGGCCAGGCAGATCCGGCACTGGAGGCTCTTTTGTTTCAATATGGCCGTTATTTGCTGATGGCCAGCTCCCGGCCGGGTACGCAGGCTGCCAATTTGCAAGGGATATGGAACCATCATCTGACACCGCCATGGAACAGCAACTACACCACCAATATTAATGCACAGATGAATTATTGGCTGGCCGAGGTATGTAATCTGAGCGAATGTCATGAACCCTTAATCGATTTGATCCGTGAGGTCAGTGTCACCGGCTCAAGAACAGCGGCTATTCATTATGGGGCCCGCGGCTGGGTAGCTCATCACAATGTGGATCTGTGGCGTCATTCATCCCCCTCGGGCGGGGATGCCAGCTGGGCCTTCTGGCCGATGGGCGGGGTGTGGCTCAGCAGCCATCTGTGGGAGCATTATTCTTTTAATCCGGACCGCGAGTACCTTGCGCATACAGCATATCCGCTGATGAAAGGGGCAGCGTTGTTCTGTCTGGACTGGCTGACAGAAGGGCCGGACGGCATGCTCATTACGAATCCGTCTACCTCGCCGGAGAACCGTTTTGTAACGGAAGATGGTCGGCCCTGCAGTGTCTCTATGGGTTCGGCTATGGATATGAGCCTAATCCGCGAATTGTTCGGCAATTGCCTTGAAGCCGCGATTATTCTTGGTGTTGACGACGACTTCCGGCTTCAATTGGAGGAGACGGTTGCCCGTCTGTTCCCTCTGCAGATCAGCCGGGACGGACGTTTGCAGGAGTGGTTCCAGGATTTCACCGAGTCAGAGCCGGGACACCGTCATGTCTCCCATTTGTACGGGCTGTATCCCGGGAATTTGATTAATGAGAAGGATACTCCTGACCTGCTGGAGGCCGCCCGTTTATCACTGGCGAAGCGGATCACCTCCGGTGGCGGCCATACCGGCTGGAGCTGCGCCTGGCTGATCAATCTGTACGCCCGGCTTAAGGATGGGGAAGCCGCTTACGGCTTTGTGCGGACATTACTGACCCGATCCGTGTACCCGAACCTGTTCGATGCTCATCCGCCATTTCAGATTGACGGGAATTTCGGGGCTGCTGCTGGGATTGCGGAAATGCTGCTGCAGAGCCATCTGGCTGAAATCAATCTGCTGCCGGCACTGCCGGATCAATGGAAGAATGGCCGGGTGAAAGGGCTCAGAGCCCGGGGTGGCTTTGTTGTGGATATGGAGTGGAAGAATCATATGCTGGTCTCGGCCAAGATTACTGCAGAGCAGGATGGCTTATGCCGTGTAAGCTACTCCCATAAGCTGAAGCTTCAGCTTATGGACGGCACCCTGGCAGAATCCGGAGGCCCACTGCACATGAAGGCGGGAGACAGCATTACAGCAAGCGTGTAGCAGAGATTTGAATGATGAGCCGTATCCGTGACTATACGGCGGCGGACATTGTATACTGCTTCCTGGCAGAGAACCTGCCGGGAAGCAGTTTTTTTGCGTATACTAGGAACTAAATGTTATTCATTCCCCGTGGAGATATTCTTTGGTTGCAGGGCTTATTCTGCGCCTCCATCAGACCGATAATAGACAATATAGCAGGATCTTAAGATACGTAAATTTCTCCAAGAATAAATTGCACTGAATATGTAATGTTACAGTTGTGCAGAATGGAATTTCAGCATCTACTATATAGTACATACTATTGGGTGATCCATTACAGGATATGCAGGAGGTAACAGGATTTATGGGGAAAAAGCATCTGTCACTGATGAAAACCATTCTGGGGGGTATGCTTGTATGTGCAGCGTTGCCGCCGGCGTTATACTGGGGTTGGGACCATGCTTATGCCGCCAGCACTCAATCGGCGCTGCAATCGGAAGCGGAGATGGCGCAGAAGCTGACTGCAGCAATGAATAACCGTAGGGAGAACATCACATTCGTATATGAAGGTAAGACGACCAACTTAAAATCTTTGGTGCAAAAAGCAATTGACCAGGCGATGGGCAGTGACCCTTACCTGTACTATATAATTGACAGCTATGCTTTCTCTTACCGGGGGAGTAGCCGCTCGGCCAACGTAACAGTGCAGGTGGAGTACCGGGAAACGCTGCAGCAGACCGCCTTAGTGAACAAGCAGGTGAAGACGATTCTAGAGCAGATTATTACCCCAGGGATGAATAATCACCAGAAGGTGAAGGTTATTCATGATTGGGTGGTGCTGCATCTCCAATATGATGCCACCTACCGCAAATATACGGCCTACGAAGGCTTGCAGACCGGCAGTGCCGTGTGCCAGGGATATTCGCTTCTGACTTACAAACTGCTCCTGGGTGCGGGTATCCCTAATAAAATTGTTGAAGGTTCAGCAAGACCGGAGGGTGGACCTACCCAGTCGCATGCCTGGAATCTGGTGCAGCTGGACGGGCGATGGTATCACTTGGATACCACTTGGGATGATCCAACACCAAGTCCGGGCGGGGGGATCAGCACGCTCTACTATATGCGGACCGATGCCCAGATGCGGCGTGATCACAGCTGGACCAAGTCTTATCCGGCAGCATCTGTCAGCTACTCGCAGACCCTGTCTGAACTGGTCAGCAGCGGGGGGCAGAATGTTTCTGTATACAAGGACCTTCAGCAGAAGCTCGACTACCGGTTGTATGAAGAGGATCAGGTGGTTACCTCAGCGTCAGAGTTGAATACGCTTGTGAAGGAAGCGGTGGCTTCGGGCAAAAAGTCTCTTTTGTTCCGTTACCGGGGCACAGAAAGACTCCTCAAAATCGATCTCCAGGGACTATATAGTCTAGGCTTGGAGAACTTGTCATATAACAGTACCCCGTTTGATAATACCGGGGATTTGAAAGTATATGTGACCTGGGAATAAGAAAAGCAATGGCCCGATTCACCTTGGGATGTAGAGGGAAGAGTTGCGGCACAAAAACAGGGATGCTCCATCAGCCAAACGACTGCGGAGCATCCCTGTTTTAATGAAATCGTGAAATACAACTAAGTCTTTCCGCGGATAAGAATATAGCCGCTCCCTGCGTATAATTACTCCGGATGTGTACTCAGATCGCATTGATCCAGCGGGACAATACGGCTCTGGCGGAACCAGCGGTAACCAATCCAGATGAGCAGGAACAGAGGCAGGCTGACATAGGATACGAGAACACCGTACCAGTCGATGCTGCCGCCTGTGAAAGCGCCCAGGTTCTGCCCGAAGACAGCAATAAGACATAGCACCAGCGCGAAGATCGGACCGAAGGGGAACCATTTGGCACGGTAAGGTAGCTCCTCCAGCGAATGGCCTTGCGCTACAAAAGCGCGGCGGAAACGGTAATGACACACGGCAATGCCCAGCCAGTTAATGAATCCGCACATTCCAGAAGCATTGAGGAGCCAATTATAAACGGCACCGTCACCAAAGAAGGAGGCCAGAAAAGCCAGCATTCCAACCGCGGTGGTCACGAGGAGCGCGCCTACAGGTACTCCGCGGCGGTTCAGTCTGCCCAGGGCACGCGGTGCCATACCATCCTTGGCCATTGCGTACAGGACACGGGTAGAAGCGTACATGCCTGAGTTCCCAGCTGACAGCACAGAGCTGAGAATGACGGCATTCATAACAGATGCGGCAATTGCAAGTCCTGCTTTGTTGAAGACAATGGTGAACGGGCTGACACCGATATCATCGATACCGCCACGGAGCAGATCCGGATTGGTGTAAGGAATAAGCAGTCCAATCACAAGAATGGCAAAAATGTAGAAGATCAGGATGCGCCAGAATACCTGGCGGATGGCCAGTGGCACATTACGGCGCGGGTTCTCGCTCTCACCTGCTGCGACCCCGACGAGTTCAGTTCCCTGGAAGGAGAAACCGGCAGCCATGAAGACCCCGATGAAGGCGAAAAATCCGCCATGGAAGGAGCTCCCGCCAAGCTGGAAGTTGCTGAGTCCTACCGCTTTGCCGCCCATAATCCCGAAGATCATCAGCACTCCGACAGCTAGGAATACAACTACGGTAATAATTTTGATAATCGCAAACCAGTATTCCGATTCACCGTAACCACGGGCTGACAGGAAGTTCAGTCCGAACATCAGCAGCAGGAACAGCAGGCTCCATAGCATGGAGGGACTGTCTGGGAACCAGTATTTAATAATTACAGTCGCGGCCGAAAGTTCGGCAGCGATAGTGACGGCCCAGTTATACCAGAAGTTCCAGCCGATGGCGAAGCCGAAGGCGGGGCTGACAAACCGAGTGCCGTAGGTGCTGAAGGAACCAGAGTCCGGCAGGTAAGTTGCCAGCTCACCAAGGCTCGTCATCAGAAAGTACACCATAATCCCGACTGCTGCATAAGCCAGCAGCGCGCCTCCCGGTCCGGAAGAAGCGATAGCGCCGCCGCTGGCCAGGAACAGTCCGGTTCCGATGGAACCGCCAAGCGCGATCATGGTTAAATGTCTGGCCTTAAAGGTTTTGCGCAGCCCTGGAGCGGCAGCATTGCTGCCCTGCGCCGATAGGTGCTGCTGATTGTCTTCCTTAACTTGCATGAATAGGACACTCCCTCTAATTGTAATGTTTCTGTTCAAGGGCTCTAACCAAAGAAGCATATCCATCCTGCAAGCACAAAAAAAACCGCAGACGGATTCTGCGGTTTTCTGTATTTACAGCTCCGCACCATACTCCCTGTTCAGATAGCGCAACACAGTGCCTGGCCGCAGTTTTCTGGCGGGCCAAGCGCTGTGACAGTTCCGTGCCTTTCGGCAACGGCCCCAGCCTGCACTGCTTAATAAGAGCAGCGGTGCAAGCTTCGGCAGATATTCCTTTCGGCGGCGTTTCACAGACGGCTCTTATAGCGTCTCCACGCGCGTACTCTTTATATCCGCGACCTCTACCTCATCTTAGGTATGATGAGGCTATCTTGTAATGATATGAACACAACAGGAACTAGTATAATGCAACTTAGCTGGGCAAGCAATGACAATTTACGGAAGATTAGCGTCAGGTTCTCCGGCGCTCCGACATCTGCTGCCAGACAGTACCGGCAGCCTCTTCACCGGATGCGATGCGCTCCAGCGCCATACGGGCCTGCAGGCCGACCTCGAATTCGGGATCATCCACTGCGGTGCTGAGCGCTTCCTGTGCCTCGGCTGTTCCAACCTCATACAAGAAGCGCGCGGCCCGCCAGCGGACGAGCTTGCTCTTGTCTGTGAGCGCCGCTGTCATCACTGGCGTCGCTGCCGGATCGCCGATGTCGGACAGCGTATCTCCGGCCGTGCGCCGCACGGCCGGGGCGCTGTCTGCCATCGCCTCATAGAGCAGCTCCATCGCCTCTGGCGTGCGGATGTCGCCCAGGTACACGACCGCAAGCCTGCGGATATGCAGCTTGGGGTCGTGCAGCGCCGTGCGCAGCTCCGGCAGGAGCGCTGCCTCCGGCTGAAGATCCTCCAGCGCGGCGTAGCGCACGCGCCAGTCCTCGTCCTGCAGGTCTCGCAGCAGCTCGGCCTGTTCCTTCTTCACGCGCTGCTCGACGAACTCGCCGCCAGCCCCGTGCGCGATGGCCTGCTGCACGAGGGAGTCGAGGCGTTCCTGCGGATACGCCGCTTCCAGCTCCTGCTCGACCTCGCGTGCGATCGCTTCGGGCTCCCCGTAGCGCACGCCGTAATCGGTGAGCTTACGCTCTTTGATCATTACGGCGCTGGCTACATCGGTTACCGCCTTCGTGAACCTGGCGGCTAGGGCGATGCGCTCCTCACTCGCGCCGGTCTTCACGCGGATCTGGATCGGGATGCCGCGGAACATCTGCACGAATACCTGGGATTCCCCGAAGTGAGCCCCGGCATTCTCATCCTCCAGATTGAAGTCGGCACTTAAGCCTTCCGCACCGAAACGGGTCTGGACCTCGCGGAGAATCGCTGCCCAGTCGGCACTACCTCTACGCTCCAGCGCGGCGAAATCGGCCGCGTGATAAATACTGGTAACTCCCGGGATGTTGAGCATCTCTCGGGCCCAGGAAGGAGCAGAGCGCTGGCTCTCCGGTGTATAGGTACGGCGGACTCCGGCCTCCAGAGTCTCATCGAGATGAAGCTTCATCGTATTGGGACTTGGAGTCGGTTCAATAAATGTAATCTTCATACGCTAGGCTCCTCTTTAAACGGCATAAGAACACCGTAAGTACTGTACCCGCATTTTACCTCATTTCGGCCACTCAATACAAAAGGGCTGCAGTATAGTTCCGCTTAAGCCGGAGGGTAAATGGTTAAGCTTTGTAATAAATGAATGGGAAGGAGAGAAGCCGAATGGCCAGAATACGCTACAATAACATTGATAATGTTAGTACGGACAAAACGCTGAAGCAGCTCCGTCAATGGCGCGAGGAGCGGCGGATGAAGAAGAAAGATTATTCCTATAAAGTGCCGAATCATCCGCCCGAGCTGGACTATCTGGTGAAGAACCGTCTCGATACGACGATAACCTGGATCGGGCATTCAACATTTTTGCTTCAATATGAAGGGGTAAATATCATTACTGATCCCGTATGGGCGCAGCGGCTGGGGTTCGAGAAACGGATCTGCCAGCCGGGTATTCCACTCAGCAGCATTCCCCCGGTGGATCTCATTCTGATCTCCCATTCGCATTATGACCACCTGCATCTCGCATCAGTCCGCAAATTGTACAAGGCGGGAACTACGCTTGTGGTACCGGCGGGCCTGAAGCGGAAGATGGTGCGCAAAGGCTTTGCCAATTGCCTGGAAATGCAGTGGTGGGAGGAGCTTACACTGGGAGCCGTGAAGCTGACCTTTGTTCCAACACAGCACTGGACACGGCGGACGCCCTTTGATACCAATACTTCCCACTGGGGCGGGTATGTGCTGCAGCCTGCTGAACCGGGCAAGCATCTCCGGGGTGACGGGGCTAAGCATGAGCTGCCGCCCAATCTGTATTTTGCCGGAGACAGCGGTTTTTTTCCCGGATTCAAAGAGATTGGAAGCCGCTTCAAGCTGCATGTGGCGCTGATGCCGATTGGTGCCTATGAGCCCGAATGGTTCATGAGCTCCCAGCATGTTACTCCAGAGGAGGCCGTTCAGGCTTTCATAGATGTCGGCGCGGAACTGATGATCCCCATGCACTTTGGGACCTTCAGGCTGGCAGATGACACGGCCAGGGAGGCACTGGACCGGATGGAGCAGGCCCGCTTGGCACAGGGGATTGAGGAGAAACGGATCCGAACGCTGGCATATGGGGAAACGCTGGTCGTGCATCCCGAGGAGCGAACGCCAGTCGGGTAGAGCTTACTTATAACCGTTTAATGAGGTAAAACTACATTTTATAGGCGGATCTTCGGGCTTTTTTCCTTGTTTTTATGCTATAATGAGCCGGAACCCTAAGTGAAAAGGATGGTAATGCTTAATGATTAGCACAAGCGGCGTAACACTCCGCTACGGAAAACGCGCACTATTTGAGGATGTAAACATAAAATTCACACCCGGCAACTGCTATGGCCTGATTGGCGCTAATGGCGCCGGCAAATCGACCTTTTTGAAAATCCTGTCCGGAGAGATTGAAGCCAATGTCGGCGAAGTGCATATTACACCCGGCGAACGTCTGGCCATATTGAAACAGAACCACTTCGAGTATGACGAGTTCCAGGTGCTGGAAACGGTAATAATGGGCCATACACGCCTGTATGACATCATGAAGGAAAAAGATGCCCTTTATGCCAAAAGCGACTTCACCGAAGCTGACGGACTTCGCGCCGGTGAGCTGGAAGGCGAATTCGCTGAACTGAACGGCTGGGACGCTGAGCCTGATGCTGCTGCTATGCTGATCGGACTTGGGATTATGCGCGAAATGCATGATAAGAAAATGGCCGAACTCAGCGGCAACGAGAAGGTCCGGGTACTCCTTGCGCAAGCCCTGTTTGGACGTCCGAACAACCTGCTGCTCGATGAGCCTACCAACCATTTGGATCTGGAATCCATCGGCTGGCTGGAGAACTTTCTCATGGATTATGAAGGCACGGTTATTGTCGTATCCCATGACCGTCACTTCCTGAACAAGGTATGTACGCATATTGCTGATATCGACTTCGGCAAAATCCAGATGTATGTAGGCAACTACGACTTCTGGTATGAATCCAGTCAGCTGGCCCAGGCGCTGCAGCGTGACTCGAACAAGAAGAAGGAAGACAAGATGAAGGAGCTGCAGGCATTTATCCAGCGCTTCTCCGCCAATGCTTCCAAGTCGAAACAGGCGACCTCCCGTAAGAAACAGCTGGAGAAGATTACCCTGGACGATATCCGCCCTTCGAACCGCAAATATCCGTTCCTCAACTTCAAGCCTGAGCGTGAAGCCGGCAAGCAGCTGCTTACAATCAGCGGGCTGAGCAAATCGGTGGAAGGCGAGAAGATGCTGGATGAGATCAGCTTTGTGGTCAACAAAGGCGATAAAATCGCTTTTGTCGGTCCTTACTCCCAGCCAAAATCACTATTGTTCGATGTGATTATGGGCGAGAAAGAGGCTGACGCCGGCGAATATACCTGGGGCGTTACAACAACACAGGCTTATTTCCCCAAAGACAACTCCAGTTATTTCGATGGGGTGAACATGAACCTGGTGGAATGGTTGCGCCAATATTCCAAGGATCAGGATGAAACCTTCCTGCGTGGTTTCCTTGGACGGATGCTCTTTGCAGGTGAGGAAGCGCTGAAGAAAGCGAGTGTGCTGTCCGGGGGCGAGAAGGTCCGCTGCATGCTGGCCAAAATGATGCTGAACGGTGCCAATGTGCTTGTGTTCGATGAGCCAACCAATCACTTGGATCTGGAATCGATTACTGCACTCAACAACGGGCTGATTGATTTTGATGGAACGATCCTGTTCACTTCCCATGACCATCAGTTTATCCAGACTATCGCTAACCGTATCATTGAGATTACACCGGCAGGCGTTATCGACCGCTCCATGACCTACGATGAGTATCTGGAGAATCCGGAGATCAAGGAAATGCGTGCCCGGATGTATCCGGTAGAAGTATAAGAATTATATAGAAACCTTGAACAAGCAATGTTCATATGAAAAACGGCTGCGTCGTCCCATAAGGGATAACGCAGCCGTTTATGTTCAAATATCCACGAGTACCCGAACTTAGGAACCGCCGGTACGGCGGCGCTGGTTGTTGGGCTTTTTGTTATTCTGGCTTTTCAGCGGTTTGGCAGAACCGGCCTGAAAGGTGGATCCAGGTTTGCCGGAAGACTGCTGCTTCTTCTGCTCCAGTTTTTGACGGATGGCATCTGCCAGATTGATTTTTGGTTTTTCATTGCTCTCGCTCATTATGTTAACCCCCTTAGGTAGCAAGTCCTTTCCTTTATTCTAATTGTTTTTAAATGCAGCCACAAGGGCAAGAATAATTCAAAGAATGATCTGCCGGGGCACGGGAACAGTATAGAGAGCATTATGGGGGAGGGATGGCGGTTGGTTGATATTTATGATGATATACGGAAAGGTGAACGGGGCGCTCTAATCAGTATTATCGCCTATCTCATTCTATCGGCCTTCAAGCTGATCAGCGGGTATGTATTCGGTTCGAGCGCACTGCTTGCGGACGGGTTCAACAACCTCACCGATATTGTTGCTTCGCTTGCGGTGCTGATTGGTCTGCGCATTTCGCGGAAACCTCCCGATTCGGATCATGCCTATGGACATTTCCGTGCGGAGACGGTGGCTGCGCTGCTCGCCTCCTTTATCATGGCGGTGGTTGGTATTCAAGTGATTGTGGAAGCTGTCCGTTCCTTATTTGAGGGAGCCAAAGCCACGCCGCAGCTATGGTCAGCCGGGGTCGCAGTGGTGTGTGCCGCAGCTATGATGGGGGTATATATATATAACAAACGGCTCGCCAGACAGATTAATAACCACGCACTGATGGCCGCAGCCAAGGATAATTTCTCGGACGCGATGGTAAGTATTGGCGCAGCTGTAGGGATTGTCGGGGCACAATTCGGTCTGCCTTGGATTGATTCCGCAGCAGCCGTTGCTGTCGGTCTGCTGATACTCAAGACGGCATGGGATATTTTCCGTGATTCAACATACCGTCTGACTGACGGATTCGATCAAGATCAGCTTATGGATCTGCGAAGCACCATTGCCCGCACACCCGGTGTTGAAGGCATCAAGGATTTGAAGGCCCGTGTTCACGGGAATCATGTGCTGGTGGATGTGGTCGTGGAGGTAGATGCCCAGATTACAGTAAAACAAGGCCACGCGATCAGTGATTCTATAGAAGAGCGGATGAGCAAGCTGCATAATATCATGAATGTGCAGGTTCATGTCGAACCGAAGTCTTAACTCCTTTGTTTTTTCTAATTAGCTGTAATTTCCACCAAATCCAAGGAGAATTCAAGACTATAGACCCGGGTATTACCATAAGTTGGCAAGTTTTTTTGTGAAATTTGGAGCATGTTCCATTTCCCGGTCAAGCCTATAATGAGGGCAGAAAGCAACAAACGTAACGCGCGCCGTTGTTGAATTTCTCATTATGCCAAGCGGGGGAACGCTATGATCGTATCATATAAAGGGCTGGCATCATCTTTGCTGGTCTCGACTTCACTTGCGGTAACACTGGGAGTGTTCAATCCGCAGCAGGCGCAGGCGGCTTCTGTTTCTGTCCAATCCGCCATTACGGCTTCCGCAGCACAGACAGGTGTGATTATATCTTCAGTCCGTCTGCGTACGGCACCATCCACAAGCGGAACAGTACTGAAATATTTGAGTAAGGGCGACCAGGTTGTTATCCTGGAAGAAACGAACAGCTTTTGGTACAAAGTCAGAACTGCTGACGGTGACGTTGGGTATACGAGCAGGGGAGAACAATATATTCAGGTGGCTGCAGCTCCGGCAGCACAGACAGCAGTGATTCAAGCTACAGTCCGCCTTCGGGATACCCCGAAGGCGGACGGTCAGATTATTGGATATCTGAACAAAGGTGATCTGGTCACCATTGTGGATGTTCCGAATAGTTACTGGTACAAGGTGAGAACGGCAAGTGGCAATGTAGGATATACAAGTTCCTCGGTTCAATACATTGTAGTGGATGGAGGAGCGGGAACGACATTACCGACCCCGGCTCCAATACCTGTGCCAACACCAACACCAGCACCGGTGCCTTCGGCTCCGCAGCAAGCGGCTGGAATTGAGGGTGTAATTGCTGCAGGGATGGGCTATCTTGGAACTCCTTATGAGTTCGGCTCCAGCCGCAGCGACACCAGCACCTTCGACTGCTCCGATTTTATCCGGCAGATTTTTATGGATGCAGCTAATCTGAAGCTTCCAGCCGATTCCCGGCAGCAGGGTGAATGGATTAAGCAGAACAGTACGATAGTCACCGATATTTCCGGCCTGAAGCGTGGAGACTTGATGTTTTTTACGGATTATCAGGGCAGCTCGGCTTACGCATATGCCGGAATTGACAAGTTGACAGCAAGGATTACGCATGTAGCTATGTATTTGGGAGATGGTCAGCTGCTTCAGACCTATTCAGTGGCTTCAGGCGGAGTCCGGGTTGATAAATTAAGCGCTTCTTGGGTGAATCGTTTCCTTTACGGAGGCTCGGTCATCCGCTAAAATAGATTGTAGAGATGCGAAGCGACAGCAGTAGTGTTTGTGACGGGTGAACTAGGGCGGGTGTTTTTTTAGGCTATCCCTCCAGTAGAATGATTCTACTGAAGGGATAGCCTCTATTTTTATGTGGATTGCACATATTCCCGGCAAAACCCACCGGAATAAACAAGCCATGCAGGATCGGAAAGATCCAGCATGGCTTGTTGTATGTAGGCCCGCAAAAAGTATGAATAGACTGGGATTTACGGGCTCTCAGCCAAGTATGCAATATGCTTCACAGCATGTTCATACGGCCGAGGGTACAATTATTCAATAATTACATCGCTGGAGTGATTACATAAGCGGACGCAGGCACCTTGATCCATGCTTTGCCCAGCCATGTATAAATCTCTCTCCATTCATTGCCCCAGCTGTCGGTCATGATAGCTCCAGTGGTATCTACGGTTTGTGCGCTCAACCAGCCGGCTGGAGTCGTACTACCTGTGGAAAGGTGGAAAGGTGTTGCTTTGGTGAGGATAATCATAGGAGTGGCTGGCTTAATATCTGCTTGTGTGATTACAGTCTCGTATTGGGCGCCATATGTGCTTCCTGTTACACTTGTTGTCGTACCCGATACTTCATCGGCTGAAGCTGTTGCGGCAAAAGAAGCTACAAGACCCATGGCTACTGCGATACTGGCGAATTTTTTCATCTGTGATTCCTCCTGAGATTAGTTTGGTTGTAGTAGGTTTTTCCTTTTTTGTGCTGTGCTAATAAGCATGTAAACAGAAAGGGGACCTTGTGAACCAAACGTTTTGTTTTTTTATTTTTCAGAAGCAGTCAAGGGTGGGAGGCCTACATTTTCTGCAGTGTGAATAGGATAGAAGAGAATTTGAAGCGGGGACATGAGGTTCTCTGGTCATAAATCGCCGTTCTGCCGCTTCACACACAATGAGCCCGGATACTCCATGAGGGAGTCCGGGCTCAGGTTGTGTGTGTATAGGTAGAAGAATTAAAAGACGGCTAATGCCGTTACATTGATCTTCCTCTGCGTCCCATAAAGAGTGAAACAATGAAGAGAACCAGGAAGATGTAGAAGAGTACTTTTGCGATGCCTACTGCTGCAGCTACAACATTGAAGAATCCAAAGATCCCGGCGATTAAAGCAATAACAAGCAGAATTACTGACCATTTCAACATGATGTATCATCCTTTCGGTGCGTAAAGTGTAATCAAATGTAGTCATTGTTTAAACGGGGAGATCTGATTTGAAACAAACAAGGAGGTGGGATTTGACATTTGTTTCGGGCCATTCTCGTAAGGGTAACTATGCAGTAATAAGGCAGAGCAAGCCGACATTCAACGATTTGGAAGGGGTTTTGGAAATGATTATTGATCTTAGCGTCGCACTCGCTGCGATTGCATTCGCCGTACTTGTCTTCTTTTTAATTAAAACCTTGAAATCAGCGAAGGAATCCCTCGACAAGGTCAGCCAGACTCTGCAGGAAGTGCAGAAGACGATTGATGAACTTACTTATGAAGTGAAAACTACCGTCAGACATGCGAACGACATTACTGCAGATGTGCAGAGTAAAATTCAAAAGATTGATCCGATTGTCGATTCTGTGAAAAACCTCGGTGACGTTATGAATGAACTGACACTGACCGTGAAGCAGGTATCGGTAACTGTAATTGAGAAGTACCGGAAGTCGCGTGAACTGAAGGAAAAGGCTAAGGCAGTTTCTATAGAAAGTACTCCGCTTAGCCCTGCAGAAGAGCGTACCGTTCAATCATACGACAGTGCTCATGCTAAGAAGTCTCCTGGCAAAATAGCCATGGCGCTAAAAGGCGTAGACACTGCTGCTACCATTTGGCAGAAATTCCGTCATTAATGGATCAGGCTGAGCAACACTAGTCCGGGTGATACTATCAAGCAGCAGAACAAGAAAGGCGGGATGTAACATGAATGTTATCCTTCTTTTGCTAAGTCTCCTGTCTCCTTATTTATCTGCATCTCCGCAGAAGGAAGCTGTTCCTGCCGCTTGGTTATCTCCGCAACCCCCGGTAGTTCTCGCCAACCAGAACAGTGTGAATGTCAGCCCTTATATCACCGAGTTTGACTCCCTGGCAGGGGTGTCGCTCTATATGCCGGAAGAAGAGTTGCTTCGGGTTAAAGGATCGCCGCTCGCTGTTACCCCTGATCCTTGGCAGGGATGTGAGGAGTATCATTACAAGGATATGTCTGCAGGAATTTGTGAGGGAGCAGTTCTATACGTGCATGTGACTCCAGCCGAAGCCGTACAGTACGGACTCTATCTGAACGGACAGCGGATTGAACCGCAAATGAATAATCTGCCTGATCTTTTGGGCTCCCCGGATTTTGCAGCTGAAGACGGGGATGTATATATGAGAGGAAGCACCGCACTTAAGATATACCGTAATTCCCAGACAGGTGTATGGGATGGTATGGATTTGTTTGACGGGAATTCTTCTTGAGGCGTTTCAAAGGCGGGAAAGATGGTTAATGAAAGTCAGTCATCTTTTTTTGCGTTGCCCTCTTATATAATACAAGGAGCGTGATTTCATGGATTCGATCCGTACGCAGGCTTATGCCAAGCTGATTGAGAATGGTATTCAGGCGATAGAAGAAGTGAATCGGCTGCGCGATAGCGGCTACACGAGAGATGACATTTATGTGCTCAGTCATAATGCTGATCGTGAAGGCCGGATTGTGGATGCGGCAGACACGAATGAGGTTGGTTTACATGAAGAGGGTCTGTTCGGCTCCATTGCCAACATGTTCCGTTCACGGGGTGATGCACTCCGCAATAAGATTACTTCATTAGGTTTCAGTGCAGCAGAAGCGGGCTTTTACGAGAAAGAGCTTGATATGGGTAAAGTTCTTGTCATAGCCAGAAGAAACCTGCATTAATTCGATGGTATTCACATGAAGAGACTTATAGTCCAATAGCGTAACCTCCAGTCCCACTGCAATTGGTGGGGCTGGAGGTTACTTTGTTGAATGCAAAAGGATGGATTTATTCCAATATTTGTATATATGGAAACTGGACTTTTATATATCGTATGATAGAGATGAATGTTTTTGAATTTTACGGTTGAAACCATATTTGTGCGAGGTGAAGGGAATTGAGAATTTTAATCGTAGACGATAATCCAACGAACGTAATCATTATCCGTGAAATTCTAAAAAAAGAAGATTACCGGAACTTTATAACTGCAGCTTCAGCCAAAGAGATGCTGAAGCTGCTGGGTATCGGCGCGGGAAGTGAAGACATTCGACCGAGGCAATCAGATATTGACCTGATCCTTCTGGATATGATGATGCCGGAGATGGATGGAATCGAGGCTTGCCGGGTCGTACAGCAGTATGAGCATCTGAAGGATATACCGATTATTATGGTTACTGCTGTCGGTGATTCCAAAAAACTGGCCGAGGCCCTCGATGCAGGGGCTGTAGATTATGTGACCAAGCCTATTAATAAGGTTGAACTGATGGCGCGTATCCGGCTGGCCCTTCGTCTGAAACGTGAAAAAGATTGGCATGTGGAACGGGATCAGCGGATACAGGATGAGCTTAAGCTGGCTGCCCTGGTGCAAAATGCAGTTCTAAGTCTGCCGCTCAAGGATGAGGCTTTTGAAGTGCATGCTCTTTATCAGCCATCTGCTGAGCTTGCGGGAGACTTGTATGCCTGGTACCCGCTTGGAGACGGGCGGTATGGGGTTATTCTGCTGGACATGATGGGACATGGTATCTCCTCGTCCTTGTTCTGCATGTTCCTGGCCTCCGTACTCAAGGATACCGTAACAACTTATGTGCAGCCGGAGAAAGTCATTCAGGAGCTGAACCGGCGCTTTAATCAGCTATATATCGAGAAACAGCTGGTACAGTATTATTTTACGGCGATTTATCTGGTCATAGATACCCGTATGAAACGTATTGATTACGTGAACGCGGGACACCCGCCGGGACTCTTCTTCGAAGGTGGGTCCTTAAGTCCGGTCCTGTTGGAGAGCAATTGTCATCCGGTAGGTCTATTTGACAGTATTGATATTCAGCCGCAGACGCTAACCTTTGAGGATGAAGGTCACTTGGTGCTATATACCGACGGATTGCTCGAGATGGCAGAGGGCGGACAGGAAGAGCAGCTGAACTTTATGGTTGGTTATTTGAACGGAGGGCATGAGTGGCATGAGCAGCTGATGCGTGCCTCTTTCTTTCATGATGTTCCTGACCAGGAACGTGATGATGATAAATGCCTGGTGTGGATTTCACTGAAGAAAGGAAAAGATTCGGCATGAAAATAAGAGCTAAACTGCTGATCGGATTCGGTGCAATGCTGGCCATTATGCTTCTGCTAACCTTCGTTGGATACGACCGGCTTAATTATATGAGCAGCCAGCTGAACAGCTTTCAGGACCGGTACAGCAAGGGGCGCTCGTCTTCTGGACTTCGTGGGGAAGTTAACGACATGGCGCGTATTTTGACGACCTCCATGCTCAATGCCGACAAGCTCTCAGTCGATTCCCAAAAAACGGAGATTGATGCTAAAGCGGAAAAAGCTGAAGGGTATCTGAAGAATATAGAAGCATCGATGGAAACAACAGAAGAAATGCAGCTGCTGCAGCGGATTAAATCATCCTATACGGAATATATAAATTATCAGAATAAAATGCTTGATATGCTCTCTGCCGGCTATTTTCAGAATGCTAATGCCTACCGGAATGCGGAAGGCCAGGACATTCAGGAAGAGGTGCTGAACAGCCTCAATGCCCTATCGGATTATAACGCCTTCCGAATGACAGAGGAGAATAACAAAGCTAAGAATGCATATGAAGGTTCCATCCAGATGGTGACCTTAATAATGATTACAGGTCTGCTCCTGGGGCTAGGAGTTATTTTATGGGTGATTCCGAGCATTACACGGGGGCTTAATGTCGTTTCTATGATGATTAAGAGCTTCGGCAATGGAAAAATGAGGGCAATCCGCCGATTAAAGGTTAACTCCCAGGATGAAATTGGGGATGTCGCCCGGGTTTTTCAGAATATGGCTAAAGATCTTGAACAGAAGCAGGAGATGGAAAAAGCCTATGCACAAGCGCAGAGCGATCAGGCATGGCTTAATGCAAACATTGCCCGTGTAACAGATCTTCTGCGTGGAGTCAGCTCGCTGGAGCAGGTATCACAGACCTTCATTGGTGAGTTCACTCCGGTGCTGGGTGCCCAATATGGGGCGATATACCTGAAGGATCAGAACAATCCTAATTTGCTTGTCAGCAGCGCATATTATGCGGGAGAGGGCAGCACCACACTCAGAGCAAGCTTTGAAATGGGGCAAGGTCTTGTAGGGCAGAGCGCGCTGGACAAAACCCCGATCAAGCTTGCAGAGGCCCCCGAGGACTATGTTTCTGTTACCTCCGGTTTTGGTGGAGCCCATCCAGATCACATCCTGATCTATCCCGTTCTTTTCGAAGATGAGTTAATGGGGGTTCTGGAATTTGCATCCTTTACTCCATTTAGTGTCCTGCAGAATGAATTGCTACATCAGCTTGCAATCAGCATGGGCGTGATTCTGAATAATGTGAGTCGCCGGCTTGTCGTGGAAGAGCTGCTGAGGGAGTCTCAGGCGCTTGCTGAAGAATATCAATGTCAATCCGAGGAGCTCCAGACACAGCAGGAAGAGCTTCGCCGTTCCAATGAGAATCTGGAGGAGCAGACGGAAGCGCTTAGACGATCTGAAGAACTGCTGCAGCGGCAGCAGGGAGAGCTGGAGCATTACAATACCGAGTTGATTGCCAAGACCCGTGCATTGGAGGAACAGGTGCAGGAGGTTGAGGAGAAGAAGGATGAAATTGAGCATGCCCGCAGCCAGTTGGAGAAGCAGGCGATGCAGCTTGCTGTTACCAGTAAATACAAATCCGAGTTTCTGGCCAACATGTCGCATGAGTTGCGTACTCCACTCAACAGTCTGCTGATTCTATCGCAGTTGCTTACGGAGAACAAAGACGGGAATCTCACGGAGAGACAGGTGGAATTCGCGCATACGATCTATATGTCGGGCGCAGATTTGCTTAAGATGATCGATGAGATTCTTGATCTGTCCAAGGTAGATGCCGGCAAAATGGAACTGAATTATGAAGAAATTCCTATGACTGAGCTAAAAACCTTCGTGAAGCAGAATTTTGCACCACAGGCTGTCAAAAAAGGGTTGTCTTTACGTCTTTTGTTCGATGAGCCGCTACCGGATACGGTCTTCACGGACAGTCACCGGCTGAAACAAATATTGCGGAATCTGTTGTCCAATGCCTTCAAGTTCACAAGTGAGGGGTTTGTAGAATTTGCGGTAAGTGCTGCGAATAAGCAACACCTGCCCGCCTTCCTTCCGAATGATTTCGATTATATTGCCATTTCCGTGAAGGACAGCGGCATTGGGATTCCGGCAGACAAGACGGATATTGTCTTTGAAGCCTTCCAGCAGGTCGATGGAACAACCAGCCGTAAATATGGCGGCACCGGTCTGGGACTCTCGATTAGCCGGGAACTTGCACGGCTCATGGGTGGAGCCATTGGGCTCGATTCACGCGAAGGCCAAGGCAGCATTTTCACACTATACTTGCCGGTTAAAGGCCATTACAGCCTCCTTCCTGGAGCGCTGGAGGCCGCAACCTCCCGTGAGGTTTCAGTAATACCCGAATTGAATAGTGATCTCCAGACAGAACGTAAGGAGGACACTCCTGCGGCACCGATGGAGCCTGTTGTCATGGAAGATGACCGTGAGAATTTGTCGTCTAAGGATAAGATTCTGCTGATTATTGAAGATGACGAGAAATTTGCCAGGATTCTGCTAGACATGGCCCGGAGCCGGGGGTTCAAAGGTCTGGTAGCTCTTCAGGGGGATATCGGACTGAGCATGGCCCAAACGCATCTGCCGGATGCCATAATCCTGGATATCCAGCTTCCTGTCATGGATGGCTGGTCCATTCTGCGGGAGCTCAAGGGCTCCTCCCAGACCCGCCATATTCCTGTTCATGTAATTTCTGTGAATGATGAAGTGAAACAGGGACTAATGATGGGAGCCATGGCTTATTTGAGAAAACCTTCCTCCAGAGAAGCGCTGGACCGGGCCTTTTCACAGATCGAGAATTATACGGCCAGCACCTTGAAGCATCTTCTGATTGTAGAGGATGACGATATCCAGCGCCGCTCCATCATGGAACTCATCGGGCATGATGATGTGGTCATCACCGCAGTTTCCACAGGCCGTGAGGCGCTGGGCGAGCTTCGCAAGCAAAGATATGACTGTATGGTTCTCGATCTGATGCTGGATGATATGACCGGCTTCGAACTGCTGGATCAGATCCGTGATGATGAAGAGCTGAATGATCTGCCGATTATTATCTATACCGGTAAGGACCTGGACAGCAAGGAAGAAACGAGACTTCGCAAGTATGCTGAATCTATAATTATTAAGGATGTGCGTTCACCAGAAAGGCTGCTGGATGAAACCACATTGTTCCTGCACCGTGTGGAAGCCAATCTTCCGGAGGACAAGCGTAAAATTCTGCAAAAGCTGCACAATAAAGAAGAACTATTCGACGGCAAAAAAATATTGCTGGTTGATGATGATATCCGCAACGTATTCGCCCTTTCGAGTGTGCTGGAAGGCTATCATATGGAAGTGAAGTTTGCCGAGAACGGCCGTGAGGCGCTGGACATGCTGGTGGAACAAGAGGATTTTGATCTGGTTCTGATGGATATGATGATGCCGGAAATGGACGGATATGAGGCTATGCGCCGGATCAGACAAATGCCGCAGTATCAGAAATTGCCCATTATAGCTCTTACAGCCAAGGCAATGAAGGAGGACCGTGCCAAGTGCATTGAAGCTGGTGCCTCTGATTATATGAAGAAACCAATCAGTACAGAGCAGCTTCTTTCTCTAATGCGTGTGTGGTTGTATTCGTAAGCCGTTTTTTGGGGTAATAGGATTACAATACTGAATCACAACCCATCCTGAGTTACGTTAGGTGCAAGGGAGCCTTGATAATCATGACAGCTATGGAACGCGGATATGAGGAGCAATCTGCCCACACCGGGCCCAAACAGGAGCTTGAGCAGATTGAAATTGAACTGCTTCTTAGCGGTGTACACCGCTTTTACGGATATGATTTCAGGAATTATGCGCTGCCTTCCTTGAAGCGGCGGATCTGGCATCATGTGCATGCGGAGAATGTGCCCAGTATTTCGGCCCTGCAGGAGAAGGTGCTGCATGACCGGGACTGTTTTGAACGGTTTGTATACAGTTTGTCCATTCCGGTAACGGAGATGTTCCGGGATCCTGGTCTTTTCCTTACCTTCCGTCAGAAGGTAGTTCCTCTTCTTCGCACCTACCCTTATATACGGATTTGGCATGCCGGTTGCTCTACCGGAGAAGAAGTATATTCCATGGCCATTCTGCTTCATGAGGAAGGACTGTATGACAAGGCGCGGATTTATGCCACAGACATGAATGCTCGCTCACTACAGCAGGCGAAAGAAGGGGTATACGAGATCAGTAAGATGAAGCAGTATACCAAGAATTACTTGGAAGCGGGTGGAACCCGCGCATTCTCCGAATACTATACAGCGAAATATAATTCTGTGATCCTGCAGCCCTTTTTACGCAAAAATATTATTTTTGCAGAGCATAATCTGGCTACAGATACATCCTTTAATGAATTCAATGTTATATTGTGCCGGAACGTCATGATCTATTTTAACGATGAACTCAGGGACCATGTGCATGGCTTGTTCCATGAAAGCCTAAGCCGGTTCGGAGTTCTGGTGCTGGGTTCTAAGGAGTCTATACATTTCACCAGGTTTAGCGACAGCTATGAGCCCTTGGACAGAGTGGAAAAAATATACCGCAAGAATAAATAGCGGGTAAGGAGGGGCCAATGGGGGTTCAAGAACCGATTCATATACTGCTTGTCGATGATCGTCCTGAGAATCTGCTGGCACTGGAAGCAGTGCTCGAAAGCCAGCATTACAAGCTTGTCAAAGCCAATTCCGGCGAAGAAGCACTGCGGTGTTTATTGAGATATGAGTTTGCTGTGATTATATTGGACGTACAGATGCCGGGTATGGATGGAATTGAAACCGCCAAATTGATCAAAGCCAGAGAGAAAACGAAGGATATCCCCATCATTTTCATCTCAGCCAACAACAAAGAGGCGGAGCATTTGTTTGCGGGATATTCTGCTGGTGCGATTGATTATATGGTCAAGCCCTTTATCCCTCAGATTCTGAAGTCCAAAATCGAAGGTTTCGTCGATATGTACGTGACAACCAAGAAACATCAGATGCAGACTATGCTGCTGCAGCAAAAGACGCAGGAGCTGGAAAAAATCAATGGAGAACTGAGCAAAGCCAAAGAAGAGGCCGAGATTGCCGCCAAAGCCAAGACGGAATTCCTGGCTATGATGAGCCATGAGATCCGCACACCCATGAACGGTGTAGTGGGCATGATTGACCTGCTGATGGAGACGGATCTGGCTCCAGACCAAAAGGAATATACGGAGATTATCCGTAAAAGTGCGGATACGCTCATTACCGTCATTAATGATATTCTTGATTTTACCAAGATGGAATCAGGCAAAATGGAAATGGAAGAACAGTTGTTTGAGCTACAGACCACCATTCAGGAGGTCTTTAGCTTGTTTTCTGCGGAAGCCGGCAAGAAAAATCTTGAACTGGCCTATTTTATTGACCAAAAGCTGCCTAGGCTGATATATGGAGACATGGCTCGTTTGCGTCAGGTATTGATTAATTTGGTGGCGAATGCTGTTAAATTTACCAATCAAGGCGGTGTTTACCTTGTAGCCTCCAGCGTACTTTCAGAGGATAATAAGATGACCGTAGAATTCACGATTAAGGATACAGGCATAGGGATTTCTCCGGAAAAATGTGACCGGCTGTTCCAGCCGTTTTCTCAGCTGGACTCCTCCATGACGCGTAAATATGGCGGTACTGGCCTGGGGCTGGCCATCTGTAAATCCCTGGTCGGGATGATGGGCGGTGATATCCGCGTGGAATCCATGGAGGAAAAAGGGGCGACCTTTGTTTTTACCATTAAGGCTACGGTGCCGGATGATGAACTTGGAAGAACCTTTCAGGAGGAAGAGGACCCTGCCGCTGAAACCGGCCATCATTGGCGGAAAAAGATCCTTGTAGTGGACGATCATCCGATCAATCAGCGTCTGATGGTCAGTATGCTGGACAAGCTGGGCTATGAGTCCACAGTCGCCCAGGATGGCCGCCAGGCAGTGGAGCTGTCTCTACGCGAGGAATATGATTTCATATTTATGGATTTGCAGATGCCTGTGATGGATGGATTAACGGCCACGTCCAAAATACGGCAGGGCGCTGGACATAATGCTACCCGTGCAGTGATTATTGCGATGACAGCGAACGTAATGGAGGGTGTACAGAATCGCTGTTCTGACGCTGGAATGGATGGATATATCAGCAAACCGCTGAAGATGAGCAGTCTGAAACAAATTATTTCACGTTATGCACCTGGCGATAATCCGGCAGAACAACGGAATACATCCCTTTTCAAGGCATAATCCATTAAGTACCATTGTGTGAATGTGGCGTTTATTGTTTCAATCGTATAGCTTTAGGGTTATTGGTAAAGAAAACATTTATCAGGAGAGATTGTCTATGAATACAAATAAAAGCGAAAAGTTCCACGCAAGAACCGAAAAAGAAGGTAATGTATGCACAGTTTACTTAGTTGGTGAGCTTGATTTGTCGGTAGCTCCCGATTTTCGTCTGGTCATGGAACCACTCGTAGGGGATACTGGGCTGGATCTTGTGATTAATCTGAAGGAATTGAGATATATCGACAGTACAGGAATTGGTATTCTGCTCTCGATTCTCAAAGCACGACATGGAATGGACGTTAAGTTTTCGGTGGAGGAAGTTCCATCGCAAATACAGAAGCTATTTGATATGACAGGAATCTCCAAGTTTTTTGCCCCCCAAGAGAATTCCCACTAGGAAAGGATCGAACTAAGGATGAGTGATGACGTGCAAAAAGTAGTTCTTCAGTTACCCGCAAGTGCAGAATATGTTGATATCGTCAGACTGAATTTATATGGCATTGCCTCTAAGATGGGCTTTACTTATGAAGACATCGAGGATATGAAAGTGGCTGTCTCGGAAGCCTGCAATAATTCCGTTCTTTATGCTTATGGGCAGGAAGACGGGATGGTTGATGTGATCTTTGAAGTTGGGACACGAGCCTTGTCCATCACCGTCAAAGATGAGGGGGAGAGTTTTGACGGATTGGAAGCGTCCGAAGAACGCATGACGCTGCATGACAAAGAGCTGAATGACGTTCAGGTAGGCGGGCTGGGATTTTATTTAATGCAAGCGCTCATGGATGACGTTAGCGTAGTGAGCGAAGCAGGGAGAGGGACAGTCGTTACCCTGACCAAGCGGCTTAATTTCAGCGAGGAGAAAGTATGAACGAAAAAGTGACTCCCCCAGAGTCCATGAACGATGCGGTAAGTCTGATCTGGGAATACCAGCAGACCAAAGATAATGAAATTGCAACGGTTTTGATCCGTAAATATGAACCTATGGTGAAGATGGCTGCCGGGAAAATTGCCCGCAACCGTCCAGATCTATACGAAGACTTGTACCAGGTAGGACAAATGGCGCTGATCCGGCTGCTGCAGCAATATGACATCAGTCTGGGAATTCCATTTGAGCCTTATGCCATGAAAAGCATGATCGGGCATATGAAGAATTTTCTGCGTGATAAATCCTGGTACATACAGGTTCCTAGACGGATTAAAGAAAAAGGTGCTCTTGTACAGCAGGCCATTGATGAGCTAACCATCAGATTGGAGCGTTCTCCTGCTGTAGAGGAAATTGCCCATTATCTTGATCTTACCGTAGAAGAAACAGTGGAAGTACTGGCCGGCCGAGAGTGCTACCATTACGTATCCCTGGATTCACCTCTGTCCCAGGAGGAGACAGGTGCTACGCTTGGTGAGCTTATCAGCTCCGAAGCCAATGATTATGAGACCGTGGAGAAACGCATGGACTTGCAACAAGCTCTCGGACAGCTCAAAGAACAGGAACAGCAGGTATTGCTGCTCGCTTTCCAGGACGGTCAATCCCAACGTGCGATAGCCCAGAAGCTTGGAGTGTCGCAAATGAGCGTATCCCGCATTCAGAAACGGGCTACAGAAAAGCTAAAGCAGATTATGGCGAATTCATCCTATTAATATAAAAGTGGTGTTATTACAAAAAGGACATGCCTTGATTCCCATCCAGAGAGAGCATGTCCTTTTTGTTTGGATTCGTTCCGGAGTGAATCAGCTATTGGCATCAATGTACTTTTTAATCTCTCCCAGATATTCTCCGATTACCGGTACATTCAGGAACAAGCTAAGAATATAACCCAGCAAGCCGAGAATAACAAAGGTACCAAGCGATAGTCCCAGACCACGGGATATGCCTGCCATGAGATTGGTGATGATCCGTTTTTTAGGGTCTGTATAGTTTTCAAGGATATCCTTAAATTCCGATTTCTCCAGGGAATCGGCAATTTTGTCAAGCCTGGCGTTCAGCCGTTTTACTTCATGCCTCAGCTCGAAGGGATGCTCCTCCACATCGTAGGTTTTCGTGTTGCCTCCCGCATCTCCCATAAGGTATACCTGCTTTCTATAGCCCGTAACCGGACTTTGATTAACGAATAGATGTGACATAACAACAGCCAGCTGCAAGTGAGCTGGCTGTTCCCGAATTTAGATCAAGCCGCGGATCACCTTTTTTAATAAGAAGATTTATAAGAAGACTTAACTTCTTCTTTGGCATCCTTTGCGGTGTCCGCTATATCCTTGGAAGAAGCGGAAGCCTCATCAGCAACGTCTTTGGAAGCGTCTTTGACATCAGAAGAGATATCCTCAGATGCACTTCCTACCGTTTCACCAATTTTTTTACCTGTTTCGGATAACGTAGCAGCAATTTGCTGTTTGCTGTCACTGACTGTAGTGAAGATATCAGAAGCTTTGGAGGATACCGTGCTGGCAAGATCCGTAGCCTTTTCTCCGACAGTAGCGGCGATCGTCTTCGTTTTATCCGTTACGACACCTGCAACCTCTTTAGTTTTGTCCGTAGCTGTCGAGAACTTTTCAGACAAGTCACTGCGCATTTCACGGCCAGGCTTAGGAGCGAACAGCAATGCAGCGGCAGCTCCAATCAAACCTCCGATAAAAATACCTTTGAAAAATGTGTTTCCGCTTTCTACCGGATATTCTGTCTCTGCTTTATTCATAACCAATCACTCCTCATTAGATTATTGTATTCCAGGTTCCGGCTGCAGGGAGTGGAGTATATAGAATAGATAGTTTCCCATGCAGACGTCGACTGGATTTCAGGGTGTCCTGAACGTTCTTACTTCGTATATAAACTTGGGCGTATAGGCTGAAACAGCAAAGTAGGATGGCAAAGATTGCCGAAGCATGGTTCAGCATATGAGATATTAGTAGGCATAGAGCGATCAAAACGGGCGATTTTAGGACTTTACAAACAGTCGGAATAATAAAGGCAGGCAACCAGTCATGCTTCCATGATTGACAAAGAAAGGAAGGGGGTAAGAAATACATAATTATAGCGCCCTTGTATTTGAGGATAAGATTTCTACATCATTGGAGGTGCACACAATTATGATCAAGATTATTACATCAGCAGAACGTCATACTTCGAATAAAGAATGGATACACAGTGAATTCAGCTTTTCTTTTGCCGATTACGATGATCCAAGCAATGCGCACTTTGGGGCCTTGCTGGCTCATAACGACAATGAGCTTAGACCGGGGCAAGGTATGCACGAACATCCGCATCACGACCTGGAGATTATAACTTATGTGGTATCCGGGGTACTGAAGCATCAGGATGATCAAGGTAATCATGCAGAGCTTCAGGGCGGCAGCGTTCAGGTTATGAGCGCGGGTACCGGCATCAATCATTCCGAGACCAACCCGTCGGATACGGAGAATACACGTTTTCTACAAATTTGGCTGCTCCCGGATCAGCCGGGCCGGCAGCCCAAATGGGATGCGAAATTCTTTCCAATTGAGCATAAGACTAATACGCTTCTGCCTGTAGCCTCAGGGAAGGGAGAAGAGGGCGCGCTCGAGATCAATGAGAATGTAACGGTCTATCTGTCTTCTCTGGATACTAACCGGGAGTTGACTTACGTTCAGCGCGAAGAGAGGCGGACGCATATTTATCTAGTCTCCGGCAATCTGGAGATCTCGTGCTCGGACGGAACCTTTTACCTTCAGCCGGGCGACGCCGCCCGCATACGCAAGAGCTGCGATCTGAATTTAAAAGGTACAGGCAGTGACGTGAACGCGGAGTTCCTGTTGATCGACCTTCCTTAATTCCATAGGTCAACCAGACAAAGAGAGCCCCCTGCCTTAGATGTCCATCCGCTGATGGCCCTAAGGTATGGGGCTCCTGTCTGTGCTTATATCCCTTTTTATTTGCCCCGCAGGCGTCCAAGTTCGGAGACCAGTGCTTCAACCTGGGAGATGCTTAGTCTGTCACTGCCCATAGCAACTTCGTAAATATCAAAAATATCCTCATAATTCTTTACCGAGAAGGCTGAAGCCTGCATGGCTGCAGCACTTGCCATCTTCAGCTTATTTTTAATGCCCTCAATCATATATTCAACATTTTCCTGTGTTGGCTGTGAAAGATCCATTAGGGTTAACAGTCCTCTCTATATATTAATTCAAACATTCTAACATGTTTGGGGACGCAAACACCATTTTTTTGTTCCTTTCTTAGATATCATGTTAAATTAAAAGAAATAAATTCGTTATCAATTGCAGAAAGGGGCAGGAAATTGGCAATCAGGGAGCAGGAAAGCAGAAAACGCAAGAAAATGGATGCTTTCGGGCTGACTTCCTTCTTTCAGGAGATCGCGTCCCGGCATCCGCTGGAGCAGATCACATTTTTGTGCATAGGCACGGACAGATCCACTGGTGATGCGCTTGGACCGCTGACCGGAAGCAAGCTTTTGGAGCATGGGTTTCCGCATGTAAGCGGCACGCTGCCATCACCTTGTGACGCGGATAATCTGGAGGCACGGATAGCAGAGATTCCTGCGGGGCAGGTTATTATTGCAATTGATGCATGTCTCGGTCCCCCGGCCTCGCTTGGCTATTTCCTGACAGCTGCTGAGCCACTGCAGCCGGCACAATCTGTGGGACTGATGCTTCCGGCAGTGGGACATTACAGCTTGGCTGCTATTGTAGATGTGAACGGGCCACGGCCCTACCGGACACTGCAGAGCACGCCACTAAACAGGGTGATGGGAATGGCCGGGCAAATTGCTTATGCTGCGGCGGCCGGTTTCGGAATGGATATCAAGAAAGCGTTTCAAGATTGAAAAATCGGCTTAATAATTAAGACAAGCAAACCGTCTCAAGATACGGAGCGTCCAGGGGTCCGCGAGCCGCGTTTGGCTGCTACATAGAAAGAGGGAAGCGACATGGAGAACATTCGTTGTGAGGGAAGCAATATTTGTTACAGTGATCACGGTAAAGGTGAAGTTATCGTGCTGCTGCACGGCTTCTGTGGAAGCTCTGGATATTGGGAGCAGGTGATCCCGCTATTGAGCGGCGATTATCGGGTAATTGCTCCGGATCTGCGGGGCCATGGTGCTTCGGATGCCCCGCTCGGAGCTTATACAGTTGATCAGATGGCTGATGATGTATTGTCACTGCTTAATGCGCTGGAGATCCAGGAGTGTTATCTGCTGGGACATTCACTTGGCGGATATATCACTTTGTCCTTTGCCCAGCGTCACGCATCCCGCCTTAAAGGCTTCGGGCTGATTCATTCCAGTGGTTACCCGGATAGTGATGAAGCCAAGGAGAACCGTCTGAAAAGTGTAAGTATAATTCAGAACGAAGGGATTTTTGCGTTTGTGGATAGTCTGGTGCCAGGCCTCTTTGCACCCAGTGCCGCTCCGAAGTTACTGCAACGTGCGAAGGAGATCGGTTATAGAACACCTCCCCAAGGGGCGGTGGGTGCAGCGATGGCGATGCGTGAGCGGCCTGACCGCCGCGATGTCATCTCAGCTACGACACTGCCGGTGCTGCTTGTAGCCGGTGCAGAGGACAGTAAGGTATCTCCAGAGCGGACGTTTACCTCAGACAAACCGAACATAACCCAGGCGACGATTACAGGAGCAGGGCATATGAGCATGTATGAAGCCCCTGAACGCTTGACCGAAATCATCAAAGATTACGTGCATGCGGCTGTGCGCAAATAACTGGAGAATTGGAACAAGATGAGCATATAGCAAACCTACAGAGGCAGCACCCGCCGGAACCAAGCGGGTGCTGCCTCTGTTATTGGAACTTGCGAATAGCCGGGATGCTCAGCACCAGCAAGATACAGGCCATCCCAAGCCCGGAGAAGATCGCGATGGTTGCTACCCCGCCGATAAGATCTGCCAGCCAGCCGACCAGAATATATCCTATGGGCAGCAGTGCGAAGGAACCCAGCATATCAAGACTTGCTACGCGCCCGAACGCTTCCTGCGGAACCAGCTCCTGCATACTGATCTCCCAAATCAGCATGAAGACCATTAAGCCGAAGCCTTCCAGGGAGAACAGAATGACGGCACCTGCTGCGCTGGGGATGAAAGGCAGCAGCAGCAGAGCTACCCCGCTGACGAATGCACCGCCATAGGCCATCAAGCCGCGGTGGCTCCATTTCTGCCGTAAGCCAAAAATCAATCCGGCAAGAATGGCCCCGGCACCAGAGCAGGTAACTGCAAGCCCGTAGATGTACGGGTCCCATCCGTGATGTACCTTGAAAAGCCAGGGAACCAGGATACTTGTAATTCCGGTGTAGCAAATATTGATAAACGAAAATGCAAGAATAGTGATCCACAGCCAGGGATGACTTCGCAGTACAGCAATCCCTTCTTTGAAATCCTGCTTCCAATCGGTGGCTGGGGAATTAATCACATTAGAATGTATTATAGCAGACTTATCCATAGCTGCTCTGGAAATTAGTGTTTTGCGGAGATAGATCAGACAGATCAGCGAGATTACATAGGTAAAAGCATCAATACCAAAACCGATGCCAGCTGACAGATGAGTGATCAGAATTCCACCTAGAGCAGGTCCAATCAAACGAACGGTTTGTGTGGTCATTTGTGTAACTGAGTTTGCCGTGACCCGGATGTCGGGTGTAAATACCGTTGCCCGGACTGCGGCATAAGCCGGCTGAAAAAGACCGTCCAGCAAGCCGTAGAAGCCGACTAATACAAGCAGCAGCGGAATGCTCAGAAGACCGTTCAGCGCGAATACAGCCGTAGCGAGCATGATTAATGCACGGAATATATCAGCAAGCATCATGATCCTCACCCGGTCGTAGCGGTCTACAATGTGACCGGAGACCGGCAGCATGATGATATTGGGCAGCATGTAGACTGCCATGACAAGACCCATGGTTGTTGTTGAGCCAGTCAGGGAATAGACAAGGACAGGCAGAATAACCATAGTGACCGAGCTGCCGAGGAATGAAATCAAATGTCCCAGCCACAACAAAGGGAACGCACGCGACTTGGCAAAAGGTGCGGCAAACCCGCGAAGCAGATTCACTTTGCTTGATTCAGAAGTACCTGCAGGAATCATTCAAAGGTTCACCTCCAGTTCAGGTGGTCTCAGCCGGCCAATGACAATATCTACGCCGTACTCATCTCCTTCTGCAGGTTTGGACTCCCAGGAAGAAATGAAATCCATCAACTCCCGTTGGAAGTTCTCCAGCTCTTCCGGGGATAAAGCCAGTCGTGTAGTTAAATGTTCTACTTTATCTTCAGCCCGGAACTGAAAGCCGCTTAGATTCTCCGAATGAAACCAAGTGGCCTTGGACCGGTAGAATTTCTGTATAATGCCTCCGGCTGCCTCTGTCCTCACAAGCTCAAGCAGCCCGCCCTCATACAGCTTGCTGATATGATAATGGATATTCCCAGGAGTTTTTTTCAGCTTCTCGGCAACCTGTTTGGAGGTCAGCGGCTGTTCAGCCAGCACATGCATAATCTTGATTCGCAGTGCACTTTCCAGGAGCTTTTCCTGTTCTGGAGATACCGTAAGAGGCACTGGCAGAATATGTGTCTGACGTTCCGCTTCTTCATTCATGCGAAAATCCCCCCGTCTGATAGAAAATAGATCTGGATGTTAGAATGATCTGGATTACAGATCGATGTAAAGCTAGTGTATTTCATCTTGTGGATATTTGTCAACAGATCCATTTCTATTCCGGACCTCTTCGGTCACAGGCCGGCTAAGTGGCGTATAGATGTTTAATGGTTTAAGATGAATTCTAATGGGAGCCGGAAGGAGTGTGCAAATATGTTTCGAAGAGACTACATCGTGCGGATGATAGAGGATATGACAGCGATGGTCGCCAAGGTTATGACACTTAAGCAGGAGAAAAAGACAACCGAAGCCTTGTGGGAGGTCGATGAGCTGCTGAACCGGCATTTTCGCCTGAATTCCCGGCTGCTGAATTCACTGTCCGTCGAGGATATTATTGATATGTACCTGCTTGGAGGCGTGGTGGAATCTGATAAGCTTCAGGGTGTGGCGCGGCTGCTTAAAGAAGAAGGAGAAATCTTTGCTGCGGCTGGAGACAAAGATGCTGCGCTGTTCAGGGCGATGAGATCGCTGCATCTTTATTTGTACGCCGATCTTCATGGTGCAGAACGTGAATTGCTGCAGATGCCGGCTGATATTGATGAGCTCTTAAAAGAAACTCAGGCGTATAGGCTTCCGGCAAAAACGGAGCGTCTGCTGCTCGTCTATATGGAATCCATTGGCCGGTACGCCAAAGCGGAAGACAGCCTCTACAGACTATGGGAGCAAGGGGAAGACGTTGTCCGGGAAGGCAGAGAACTCTATGGCCGCTTGCTGCTGATAAGCCCGGATGAACTGGAACGGGGCGGTCTCCCGGTACAAGAGGTTACAGAAGGCAGGGATGAATGGGAGAGACGTACTGCAGCGATTACGCAGTAGTATGGTGTGCGGGTTAACAAGGTGAGCCGCGCCAACGGCCACGGTCCAACTGAAATAATGCTATACTAATTAAGAAAATTCAGGAGAACAAGCGTCTCCAATGTTGAATAACCAGGACTCAAATGTATAACGCTATAATATATTCTTCTATTTCGCGCAGAAACGGCATCCGGGAACGATCGCAGTTTCAAAATCATACGCTGCCTTCCCAAAGAGTCCGTAGCCGTTTCTGTGTGACGAAAGTGAGATGTACCCTGTGGAATCTTTAAATGCATTGATTGAACAAATTATGGCCGGCCGTACTCTGATTACGGCAACTCTTAGCCAGCTGCGCAGCAAAGGCGGGACCCTCTACAGCAAGGTGCAGGTGAAGCCTGTGGAATTAAAGGGCAAGCTGCACTATCAGTTTGCCTATTATACCGGTCCGAAGGTTGAGCACCGCAATATCCCGGCTGAAGCTGCAGCGGAGGAATTGATGACGCTGATGAGAGAGACGTTCCGCCAAGGGCTGCTCTGTACCATAGAGGCCGATTATCAAGTGCTGATCAGCAAAAAGTACAAGGTCTCAATCCTGACCAAATCGCCTAGCAAGCAGGAGGCTCCGGATTTGGCTCATAACCGGCGCAAGCAGTATGTGCTGGATGAAGGAGAACCTGTACCGTTTCTGGTCGAGCTGGGTATTATGAACAGCGAAGGAAAGGTGCTGGCCAAGAAATACGACAAGTTTCGTCAGATCAACAGATTCCTGGAGATGGTGGAGGATGTGCTTGCTGATCTGCCCACCGGCCGTCCATTGACCATTGTTGATTTTGGCTGCGGCAAATCCTATTTAACCTTTGCTTTATATCATTATCTGGCCATTCGTGAACAGCGGGAGCTGAACATTGTCGGGCTCGACCTCAAAGCTGATGTTATTGAGCATTGCGGTGCGCTTGCGTCCAGGCTCGGTTACGACAAGCTGCGCTTCCTGGTTGGAGATATTGCCGACTATAACGAGCTGGATCAGGTTGATATGGTCGTTACGCTCCATGCCTGCGATACTGCAACTGATGCTGCTCTCGAAAAAGCCGTCCGCTGGGGCGCATCGGTGATCCTTTCGGTTCCCTGCTGCCAGCACGAGCTGTTTGCCCAGATCGAAAGCGAGGTGTTGAATCCGCTGCTGTCGCACGGAATTCTGAAAGAACGGTTCTCTGCTCTCGCTACCGATGCGATCCGGGCGAAGCTGCTGGATCTGATGGGTTACCGGACACAACTTCTGGAGTTCATCGATATGGAACATACGCCGAAGAACATCCTGATCCGCGCTGTCAAAAGTACAAGCGGGGACAACGCCGCCAAATGGCGCGAATACAGCGCATTCCGTGACTTCCTAGGTGCACAGCCATATCTTGAACGCGCCTGCACCGATCTGCTGCCGATTCAAAGCAGCTTACAGGGTTAACCTCATTTATAGGATTAATAGTTAATACCATGACAGGACGGTACTGTTTCCCTAAGGGGACCATTCCGTCCTGTTTGTCATTAGAGAAAGTAAAGGTTTTCCCCGATAACCTTGTTCTGGATGCGTTGCCTTTTGTTTCGTATTAAATCTGGAAATACTAAAGGTAACTAAATTCATATAGGGGAAATTCGTGTGAGGTGGAACGAACGGCAGAATCATCTGGATCTGGCTATAGTGTGTGTTTGTGCAGTTGCGGTTTTTGCTGCGGCTCTCGCAGCTTGTCTGCTGAGGGGGATGTTTTTTGCGGGAGAGATGTATCCGTTTCTTACGGTGTGGTTTGTATGTTGCGGGATTCTTTTTGCTCCGGGGCTAGCTGCAGCTGAACTACGCAAGCGGACCAACGGGACAGTCCGAATATTCAAGATCTCCACGGGGAATCATGCGGCTTTGATTCTGCTGGGCTGTCCGCTGGCGCTCCTTGTTCTTTATGCATGGGCAGGGGTGCGGAATCCCATATCTGCGCAGGGGACTCTGGATGAGCTGCTCCGCTGGGGATTTTATGCTTCTTTTTCGATCTTGGCCTATGTCTGTGCAGGATACCGGCAGGGAGCCCGGCTTCTCGCGGCGATATGGCATGTGACAGGAATGGCGGTCAGCTTAAGCGCTTTGCTTGCGGTATGCGCGGGGATGAGGCTTCCCTATGCAGTAATGTATACTTCAGCAGCTGAGATCAGCGCCACAGGGGCCAGGCTGGCAGGCCTGCTTCAATATCCTAATACGTTTGGCGCGGTGATGGCTGTTTTTCTGCTGGAGCGTCTATTTGCCGCTGCTCCCTTGGTGGAACGGGCTGACCTCAAGTCAGCAGCGGTAGACCATTCTGCAGCCACTGGTATGTATGGTCGGGCATCCGCGTTTAGGGAATGGAGCGGAAGGTACGGGAAAAGGATAAGAGGCGCGGTGCTGGGTATTCATAATTGTGGCGGAAGGAGCGGGATAAGGAAGTGGGGGGAGGGTCGAAAAAATCGTGAAGGCAGCGGAATGTGCGGGGGTGCGGGAGGACGACAGCTGCTTCGCACGCTGCCGCTATTCCCCTATGCAGCTGCGCTGCTCCTCAGCGAGTCGCGCGGCGCGTGGTTGACCGCGGCTTTGGCCGGCGCCGCGGTCCTGCTCTGGAAGCGCCAGCTCTGTGCGCCGCTTCTGCTTGCCGGCGCTGCGCCCGTGGCTGCTGCGGCGCTGTTCTACCGCCAGCTGGCCCGTACCGGGCTGGCGGTGGAGCCTGCCCCCGGCCTGCTGCTGCTGGCCGGGCTGTGGAGCGCCGCCTTGCTTGGCGGCGCTTGGCTGTGCTGCCGCCGGCTAGACGCGGCTGGCAGGGGCCGAGCCGCCAGCGTAGCTCTGGCGGCGGTGTTGTGGACGGCGGCGGGCAGCGCCGTCCTACTGCAGGTACGCGAGCGGATCACCGGACCGTCCTCGACGGTCGCCGCTCGCGGACTGCTCTACCGCGATGCCTGGAAGCTCGCGGCAGAGGCGCCCTGGCTGGGGCGCGGCGGCGGGACTTGGCGGAGCTCGTATCTCGCCGCCCAGTCCCGCCCCTATGTGGGCAGCCAGGTGCACAGTGGCTACCTCGACCTCCTGCTGAACCTGGGAGGTGTCGGCCTTGCCCTACTCCTGCTGCTGCTTGTGGCAGCAGGATGGCTGGTGGCAGCAGCAGCACCAAGGCTGCTGCCGTCTCTGCTGGCGCTTGCTCTGCACAGCGCCGTCGATTTTGACTGGAGCTATGGACTCATGTGGCTGCTGCTGTTCCTGCTGCCGGCGCTTGCCCGGGCCCGGAAGCTGTACAGTATGGCCGAAGACGAACCGGCTGCTTCCCCCGCATCCGCCAAATTGCCACTGGCATTTGCCAAGTCTTCTTCTGTTACCGGCAGACCGATAAGATCTGCTTCATTGATGAAGTTCATACTAGGATCAGCCAACTCTCTACCTGATGCATTCTCACCGGAGCATTCGCCAATCCCCCCCAAGACCAAGCCCAGTCCCAGTCCCTTATGCTTCACGAAGCTGGTTTGCCTGTGGCGGATTGCATCATTAACACTGGTTTGCGGTACCGCTCTGGCACTTTCCATTCTTTCCTTTCAAGCCATGAAGGGGGAGACGTTATATATGCAGGCGGTTAATTCTTTACACAGGAAGGACAAGATTGCCCAGCTGCGGCAATCTCTGCAGTGGAACCCGCGCAATCCCATGGCCGCAGCTGTTTTATCCCGGATGCTTCCCGGGAATGAGGGACGTAGCCTGCTTTTGGAAAGTCTGAATTACTCTCCAGCGAACGCGCTTTTGAACTGGGAACTGGCTAAGCGGGCCCTGGGAGGTAATCATCCGGGATTGGCATTATACGGGGTAAGGAGAAGTCAGCAACTGGATAATTTTAATGCGTCCAAACGTATAGAGGCAGCTGAAGGAATGCTGGCCATGAGTGTTCGGACACTCCGCGGGGGGGACGGGCTGAGCGCAAGCCGGAGTGCAGAAGCCGGACTGGAGCTGCTGAGGCAGTACCGCCTGTTGGCGCAGCGGGAGGGTAGCAAGGGATTGCAGCACAATGACCGCCGGTTCGGCAACGGGGAAGAAGCCGCAGGTCTATACCTGCGGCTAAGTGAAGCGCGTTCTGAAGCAAGGCATTACCTGATCGCAAGCCGTCTGTAAGCCGCCGGGACATAACGGGCCTCAAGCCTTTTACTTGTTAAATGAAGCAGATGCCTTATCGTTTTCTTTGAGCGACAGGAGTGCATCAGATGTTACCCGGATGGCACTCTCTAAGAGCTTGAAGCTTTGTTTTATACCCTGCTGCGTGAAGAGATCAGCCACGAATACGCAAGCGGCAGAAGAATGACCAGCACCAGTGCTGCAATAATCATACTGATGGATAAGCTTTTGGGTAAAAATGCCCCCAGCACCATCAACAGACCGCCGATCATCCAGATCCTGCCTGAGAAACGGTGCGTCTTCCGCCATACCTCCGGGCTGGCCAGCGTCCAGGCTGTGCGGATACCCGTGAAATAGTTGTCCCGGATCTGGGGCATAAAGTTGCCGACCACAACAAATAGCAAACCCAGAACGATCATAGCGATTTTGCCGGCAGGAATACTCTGATCCAGACCATAGGAGACAATTAGTATGAGCATGATATCACACAATGCCGCAATCGCCAGACGGATCATTTTATAGGCGTTTTGAAATTTACTGTAATTCTCCCGTTTTGGGTCGATATTGCGGATGAATTGCATCGCCAGCGGGAAGATAAGGCCCATAAAGCCTGTCAGAGCGATGATGGAGCCTTTACTCCAGTACCTGTTGACCTCACCGTTGATACTGAATTGGGCAGGCAACTGGTCAGGCAGCTTGCTGTAATTGGCCAGGGCATAACCCAGGGAGAGAACTCCCAGGATGACAATCATCGTGTCCTGCCACTTCCACTTGAAATCCTTCATTTCAATCGGCCTCCTTATTATCTTTATTCTGTTTGGGCTTGGACTCCGTGCGGTTTGGCGTTTCACGCTCATTTCCCGTACCTGTGAACTCAAGGAACCAGCCTAGCACCTCTTCCAGCACAGTTGTATCAAGCGAATAGAGAATAAATTGTCCTTGACGTTCGTCCTGCACCAGTCCCGCATGTTTCAAGGCGTTAAGATGATGGGAGATACTAGGTTTTGACATGTTAAAATAATCGGCGATTTCACCGGCAGTACGGTCCTTTTCCTTAAGCAGCCGCAGAATCTGCCTACGGGTTGGATCAGCCAGCGCTTTGAAAGATTCGTTCATCATTCACCTGGCCTTTCGATATTTAAATAATTATCTAAATGTATAATATTTCTTTCAGGATAAAAATGTCAATGCGTTTTTTCATTCCTGATGCACCTGATTGATTTCATACCAGCAAGGTTTTCAGTTTTCCTTAAGTAGAAGTCGTAAGCCTGCATATGCTAGAATAGGCTAGGAGAAGCTGGGTACATAGAGTGGAATCGTCAGGAAAGCGAATTCCGCGAATAAAACGGGAGGAGGAGCTGCACTTGCACGTTATTTCTGATCTGATCTCGCAGTTGTTTGAATGGATTCAGAGTCTTGGGTATTTCGGGATTATGATCGGGCTTATGATTGAGATTATCCCAAGTGAAATTGTACTGGCCTTTGGCGGCTATCTGGTCTCGCAAGGGGAGATTAATTATTTTGGGGCGGTTCTCTTCGGTACAGTAGGAGGAGTTGTGGCCCAGATATTTGTGTACTGGATTGGCCGTTATGGCGGCAGGCCCGTCCTGGAGAAATACGGTAAGTACATTTTTATTAAGAAAAAGCATATTGACCATTCCGAAGAATGGTTCAATAAATACGGCACGGGTGTTATCTTCACAGCCAGGTTTATTCCGGTTGTGCGCCATGCCATATCCGTTCCTGCCGGAATCTCGCGCATGTCGCTGGGCAAGTTCACCTTGCTGACTACGCTTGCTGTAATTCCGTGGAGTGCGCTGTTTGTCTATCTAGGATATACGCTCGGCGACAAATGGGAGACGATTGATGAAGTAGCTGCCCAGTATACGAATGAGCTGATTCTTGCGGCCCTTGCAATTATTGTTATATACTTCCTGTTTAAATGGTACAAATCCAAGAAGAAAGGTAGTGCAGTATGAAGCAGAATGTAGCCCCTAAATTCGGCCAGGGCCTTACTCCGCGCCAGTTCGTGGAAGGCATGACGAAGAACCAGCAGGCATTTGAATCATGGTACGAGAAGTTTGTCTGGGAAGATGCAGACGACCGGGATTACTTTGAAAGTTTGAACCACAGGGACGATCTGCGGGTACTGATACTGGCTGCGGATTGGTGTGGAGATGTGGTTCGCAATGTGCCGGTTGTATTCCGTATTCTCGAAACGGCAGGGATCAAAACCGAAGTGCTGATTTTGGAAGAAAATCAGGATGTGATGGATGATTTTCTGACCATGGGCGGCAGATCTGTGCCGATCGTGATTTTTGCTGATACAGGCGGTTATGTGCTGGGTCATTGGGGTCCCCGTCCAGAGCATGTACAGTCGCTGATGAGGGAGTTCAAGCAAGAGAATCCTGACCGGGAAGCGTCTGACTATGAGAGCAAAATCGCCGAAGTCCGCAAGGCGATGGGTCAAGCTTACGGGGAAGGAACGGAATCACACGCAGTAATTGCCAAAGAGCTGCGCAGCCTGATCTCCGGATTCTAAGAACCGATGCTAAATATTCGTTCATATAATTTGGGATCGCTGCAGACGAATGCTTATTTGCTTACCGGAGCGGATCCCGGACGCGGCATTATTATTGATCCCGGCGCCAATCCTGCAGCCCTTCTGCGCGCAGTCCAGGGAATGGAGATTGAAGCTGTTCTCCTCACCCATGCCCACTTTGATCATATAGCCGGGCTTGATGAGATACGCAAAGCCAAGCAATGTCCGGTATACCTGCACCCGTTGGAGAGTGATTGGCTGGGCAGTCCCAAGCTGAATGGGTCGCTGATGTGGCCGGATGTCACACCGCCTATCAGCACGGAACCAGCCGAGTATGATCTGGCTGAAGGCCAGGTACTGAATCTTCTGGGCCTTACCTTCAAGGTAATGCATACGCCCGGACATTCTCCCGGAAGTGTCAGTTTTCTTTGCGGAAATGATCTCTTTTCCGGAGATGTACTCTTCAAGCTGGGAGTGGGACGTACCGATTTGCCTGGAGGCCGGGAGCGGGATCTTATCGATTCCATCCGGGGCAAATTATACCTGCTGGATGAAGAAGTTCGGGTATTTCCCGGCCATGGGCCACGGACATCGATCGGCTTTGAACGGCTTCGTAATCCGTATGTCCCAATGTAGTCATCTGTAAATCGACAATAAGTGGCAAAATACTAATGGACAAGAGGCTACAAAGTTGCTACAATATTGTTAATTAAATGTAATATTTAACCTCGCGAAGCACGCAGACTGTGGAATAATCCCGGTTTGCGTTCTTTTTTTTGTCTATTTTTACGGGAAAAAGGTATTAGGGGGCGGAATCCGATGAAAATAATTGAACAGGAAACCCATACAGGGGAACTATATGCTGTACCAGCTTCGTTTACTGAAACACAGGATAAGAAGGAATGTCTCTTCTGGAGCTTCCCGCACGGCAAGGGTGTGATTCAGCCCTGGCGGCGGAGATTGTGGGAGCTGCAAAATAATTCGGACCACGAATGAACGATTCGCTCTACATATTCGTATTACATAGGAATGAATGATACAGATGGAGGAGCAGATGAGCGACGGGACGCACGATAGGATCATCAGAGCGCAGCAAGGGGATACCTCCGCGCTGGCTGTGCTTCTGCGGGATCATTATGCCTTTCTCTACAAATATCTGATCAAAGCAACCATGGACCCTTCGCTTGCGGAAGAACTTGCCCAGGACACCATGGTCCGCTGCATGGAGAAGATTGCTGCCTATAACGGAGCCTCTTCTTTTTCCTCATGGCTGATCACGATTGCTACCCGGCTGTATATTGACAAGAAGCGCCGCTGGAAGCTGGAGAAGCAATGGAAACAGCAGGAAGAGGGAGTGCGGTCCATCCGGTGGCGTTTTGAGAGCCGGAACCTGGAGTGGAGCGAGGTGCTTGATGCACTCTCACGTCTGACTTCCGCTCAGCGCATGGCAGTGTTGCTCAAGCATTATTACGGTTATGGGTATGAAGAGATTGCTGATATTCTGCAGATTCCATCAGGTACTGCCAAATCAAGGGTAGCATCAGGGTTACATCAACTGCGAAAGGAGCTGAGTGATGATGAAGATGGAGAAGAATGAAGAACTGCTTCGGATACTATCGTCAGACCTGGCGCTGCTGGATGCACAGTATGATGATATATCCCCACCATCCTTGCCCGGATTGGAGCAGCTGATCGTTAATGAGGCACTCCGCAGGCAACATCAGAGCCGCAGGGAGTTTCAGAGATTCCTGCTTGTGGGTCTGCTTCTGGTAAGTGTTGTCCTGTTTGGTTTGGGATTTGCTCCAGTAACGTATTGGATCCTACAGGCAGCATTCCCGGTTGCCGCACTTTGCACCCTTGCAGTTATGCGGCTGAGGCTTCGGCGGGAGGATACTGAAGAGTGAAGGAACTGCATGATGTGCCTTATTGGTTGTGGGGTTGTCTGGCTGTGGTACTGCTGCTGCAGGGTACTCTGCTCTTTCGGAATGCGGAGAAACGCGGAAAAGGCAAAATGGCCTGGTTCTGGGGATTATGGGGGTTAACCGGATTTCCTACACCACTCTTATGTTATCTGCTGTTTGTGGTTTATTCTGACCGGAGGAAAGCGAATAGGAAGCATTGATCAACCGGACAGTGGTTCCGGGGAAATTTTTGAAGGGTGGGTGTAATCATGGATGAGATCAAATGGGGGTTAATATGGCCGCTGCTTGCATTGCAGGCACTGCTGGCTGTAATCGGCTTGATTTCTTTGGCCAAGGCAGAACGGACAAGGGGACCTAAGTGGCTGTGGGTCATAATATTGATTTTTGGCAATCTTCTCGGCAGTGTGGCCTATTTTACAGTCGGAAGGAAAGAAAGCTGATGCCTCTGCTAAGGGTTTCCAATTTACGCAAAGTCTATGGACAGCATTCCTCTGTGGATGGAATCTCTTTTGATATTGAAGCAGGAAGATGTGTGGCTTTACTGGGCCCTAATGGTGCAGGAAAGACGACGACCCTGCGTATGCTGGCCGGCTTGTTGCAGCCTACTTCGGGATCGGTTTCCTTTGAGGGTGGTAAGGTAATGGATTACCGCAGTTTGCTTGGTTATTTACCCCAATCTCCGGCATTTTACAGTTGGATGAGCGGGCAGGAGTATGTTGTGTTTGCAGCGAAGCTTTGCGGTATTGCTTCGAGGGAGGCGGGTAGACTCGCAGCGGATGTTCTGGAAAAGGTAGGACTGAAGGATGCTTGCCGGCGCAAGATCGCTGGATATTCCGGCGGGATGAAACAGCGGCTTGGTCTGGCACAGGCGCTGGTTCATCGTCCCCGGCTGCTGCTTCTGGATGAGCCGGTTTCTGCCCTGGATCCTATTGGACGCCGGGAAGTGATAGAGCTGTTACGGGGAATACGGGAGGAGACCACAATTATTTTTTCTACTCATGTCCTGCATGACGCCGAAGAAATATGTGATGATATTATCCTGATGAACCATGGTTTAATAGCAGAACAGGGAGCACTGTCCAGGCTGCGTTCACAGTACAGCCTGCCCGTAATCAGATTGAGTACGGGAATGGAGGAGAAGGCACTGATATGGCTTCAGGGTCTTGCACACAGATCATTTGTTGAACAGTCAATGATCACCTCCGGATCCGCCACTCTGAATGTCACTGATATGGAACTGGCGCGCCGTACCATTCTTCAGGAAGCCGCAGGTCAGGACATTCCGTTACTACAGTTTGAAGCGGGCTCCTCCACCCTGGAGGACTTGTTCATGAAGGTGGTGGGAGTATGAGGAGGCTTTGGACGCTATACCAGAAAGAACTGTTGGAGGCCTTGCGCAGCTATAAGCTGATCTGGGTCCCTGTGGTATTTATTATTCTTGGTATTATGCAGCCGCTCACAACCTATTACATGCCCGAAATTCTCAAAGCTTCCGGGAATGTGCCACCAGGAATGTTGGAGGGCTATGAGATGCCCGGAGCGGCTGTGGTAATGGCTCAGACTCTTGGACAATATGGTACTATCGGCATGCTGATCCTTGTGCTGGGTGTGATGAACAGTCTTGCTGGTGAGCGGAGCGGAGGGACTCTGGAAATGCTGCTGGTCAAGCCGGTAACCCCGATAACCATCGTCTCAGTTAAATGGGCTGCCCAGTTGACCACTCTGATGATTTCCCTTGGACTGGGTGTAGCAGGTGCGGCCTACTATACGGAACAATTGATAGGGGCTCTTTCCTGGAGCAGACTCTGGGCGGGGGCCGGACTGTATGGGCTGTGGCTGCTGTGCGCAGTCTCACTGACGCTGCTCTTCAGCGCATGGCTGCGTGGACCAGCGGCTGCTTTTCTTGGCCTGGGGGCAGCAGCGGCAATGACGCTCGCGCATAGTCTGCTGCCTTCGCAGTTAGGTTGGACACCAGCGGCTCTATCCGCCCAGTCAGCTCTAATTATTACGGAAGGAAGCTTCGGTGCCTGGGAGCCTGCTTTTTCTGCAGGTGTTCTGATTGTGGTATGCATTTCTGCAGCTTCTCTCCTTATGGGCAGGAATAAACTGCCTGAGTAATGAAAATGCAAAATTTGACGAATTTAATCGATTTTTAGAATGTTATCTGCAAAAAAACGGCTGAACCCGCTTCCTGGTGCTAGACAGCTCTATCTTTTTTTAGTAGACTGTTGGAACAAGTAAGAGTTATGAAAGATTCCAGGTCAGGAGGTAGGGCGATGCTGCGTTTAGGTGAGAAGATTGTCATTGTCGCGGACGCTTTCGAGCAGAGTCTTCCTATCGGGGACTATGGCTACCTGATTGCTTATGACCGTAATCCCGACAATGCTTTTGATTACGTCATCCGTGTTCCACAAGCCAACAGAAATTTCTATGTTACAGCTGAGGATGTCGAGACGGAAGAGCAGTTGCTGGCGGCTCAGGCTGAGAGTGCAACACATGAAGCATTAATAGATTATGCTTTGTCCACGCATAATGAGAAGCTGTTTCATCATTTGATGAACGGCGAAGAAGTAGAAGCAGTTGAGACAGAGACAACCACTAAGGAAAGCCTGTCCCAGGCGGATTTCATCAAACAGGTGAACCTCCGTGCTTGGATTTAAGAAAAGCCGGCGCAAGCCGGTTTTTTTGTATCCTGCTCATCTATGAGGATTTAGGATCTGGAATTCCTTGATGCATTTATGCTTAATTAGTTTCATTCAACGGGAACGCACAGTGTTAATGGTTGGAGGTCACCGAGTCCAACCGTTTATTCGGCTCCCCCTTAAGGAGTGTCCCAAGCATTACATGGCTTGTGTGACATTCCTTTTTCAATTGTATTAGCCCTGAAACGATAAGCAGATTGAATTGTAGAGGCTTCTACAATATAATTAACACGTTATCCGGGCGCTTTAGCCCTTTAAACAGGAGGGATATTCGAATGAGCATTACCGTCAATGATGTGCAGCACGTGGCCAAGCTTGCCCGCCTGCATCTAAGCCCGGAAGAAGAGGCGAAACTTACTGAACAGATGAATGCTATTTTACAATATGCTGAGAAGCTGAACGAGTTGGATACAGATCACGTACAACCGACCACCCATGTACTACAGGTCAGCAATGTCATGCGTGATGATGTAGTGAAGGAGAGCTTGTCTCAAGAGGAAGCGCTGCTTAACGCACCTGAAGACGAAGACGGGCACTTCAAGGTTCCCGCAGTTCTCGAATAACTATAGCGAAAGGAGGAAGAATGTTGAGCTTATTTCAATATCGATTGCCTGAATTACATAATATGCTGCATGCCAAAGAGATTTCAGTCAGCGAACTGACTGAAGAATCCCTGGCTGCCATTGCGGAGCGCGACGGTAAAGTGCATGCATTTTTGACTTTAAATGAAGAGGGAGCCCGCACTTCAGCCCGTGCGCTGGATGATAAGCTGGCCTCTGGAGCAGCCCGTGGACTGCTCTTTGGTCTTCCTGCCGGAATTAAGGACAATATTGTTACCAAGGGGCTGCGCACTACCTGTGCCAGTCAATTCCTCTCCAATTTTCAGCCGGTTTATGATGCCACTGTCGTCTCCAAGCTGCGCCAGGCAGATGCCGTTACAATCGGCAAGCTGAATATGGACGAGTTCGCCATGGGCGGCTCCAATGAGAATTCTTCTTTCGGCCCGGTCCGCAACCCTTGGGATTTGGAACGTGTTCCCGGCGGCTCCAGCGGCGGATCTGCAGCAGCGGTGGCTGCCGGAGAAGTGCTGTTTGCCCTCGGTTCCGACACTGGCGGTTCCATACGTCAGCCTGCATCGTACTGCGGAGTAGTGGGCCTTAAGCCTACTTATGGCCTGGTTTCACGTTACGGGCTTGTTGCATTTGCTTCTTCACTGGACCAGATTGGTCCGATTACCCGCAATGTAGAGGACTCGGCTTATGTGCTTCAGGCCATTGCCGGCTACGACGCTCAAGACTCGACCTCGGCCAAAGTTGATATTCCTGATTATCTCAGCTCCCTCACAGGCGATATCTCGGGACTGAGAATTGCTGTGCCGAAGGAGTATATCGGTGAAGGCGTGGATGCTTCTGTCCGTGAGACCGTTCTGTCCGCACTGAAAGTGCTGGAAAGCCTTGGCGCGGTGTGGGAAGAAGTATCATTGCCGCATACAGAGTATGCAGTTGCTACTTACTATCTGCTTTCTTCCTCGGAAGCTTCCTCCAACCTGGCACGTTTTGATGGTGTTCGCTACGGGGTACGAGCCGATGATGGGGGAGGTCTGCTTGATCTGTATCACAATTCCCGGAGTCAAGGTTTTGGAGCCGAGGTTAAGCGGCGGATTATGCTAGGTACGTATGCACTGAGCTCCGGATATTATGACGCTTATTATTTGAAAGCCCAGAAGGTGCGGACCCTGATTAAACAGGACTTTGATGAAATTTTCCAAAAGTACGATGTAGTCATCGGGCCGACTGCACCAACGACAGCCTTCAAACTCGGAACACAGACAGAAGATCCGCTGACGATGTATCTGAATGATATTTTGACGATTCCTGTTAGTCTCGCCGGCATTCCTGCCGTCAGCATTCCTTGCGGTTTTGCTGAAGGACTGCCTGTCGGCCTTCAAATTATTGGTAAAGAATTTGATGAGTGTACAGTTCTGCGGGTTGCACATGCCTATGAACAGCATACGGATCATCACAAGCAGCTTCCGCAGCTGTAATTGCAGCACAAAACTTTTAAGGGAATGAGAATAGATATGACTAAATACGAAACGGTCATCGGACTGGAAGTTCATGTGGAGCTTCATACCAAGTCCAAAATCTTCTGCGGCTGCTCTACGGAATTCGGAGCCCCGCCTAATACACATACCTGCCCTGTCTGTCTTGGTCATCCCGGTGTCCTGCCGGTATTGAACCGCCAGGCAGTGGAATATGCAATGAAAGCAGCCATGGCACTGAACTGTACAATTGGTGATGTCAGCAAATTTGACCGCAAAAACTACTTCTATCCCGATTCACCGAAAGCTTACCAGATTTCACAGTATGACCAGCCTATCGGCCTGAACGGCTGGATAGATATTGAGGTCAACGGAGAGACCAAGCGGATCGGTATCACCCGTCTGCATCTTGAAGAAGACGCGGGTAAGCTCACTCACGTTGATGGCGGCTTTGCTTCATTGGTCGACTTTAACCGTGTAGGAACACCTCTTATTGAGATTGTCTCGGAGCCGGATTTGCGCTCACCTGAGGAGGCTCGTGCCTATCTCGAAAAAATCCGCGCGATTATGCAGTATTGCGACGTATCCGACGTGAAGATGGAAGAGGGCTCGATGCGCTGTGATGCCAATATCAGCCTGCGGCCGGAAGGACAGGAGGAGTTCGGCATCCGCGCAGAACTTAAGAATATGAACTCCTTCCGCGGTGTTCTCCGGGGTCTTGAGTATGAGCAATTCCGTCAGGGAGAGATTCTGGATGATGGCGGTATTGTAATTCAGGAGACCCGCCGCTGGGATGAAGCTCAGGGTAAGACCTTGTCCATGCGGGGTAAGGAAGAAGCTCATGATTACCGGTACTTTCCGGATCCTGACTTGATTGTGCTGCATATTGATGATGCCTGGAAAGAATCCATCCGCTCTACCATTCCGGAACTGCCTGATGCACGGCAGAGCCGTTATAGTGAGGAATATGGCCTTACCGCCTACGATGCGGGTGTTCTGACTTCCTCCAAGCCGTTGGCTGATTTCTTCGAAGGCAGCCTTGCTTTTACGAAGGATGCCAAAGCGGTTGCCAACTGGATGATGGGGGATTTGCTGGCATATCTGAACGGTGGCGGGCTGGAGCTGTCGCAAGTAAAGATCACGCCGCAAGGATTGGGTGAGATGATTGGTCTGATTGCTCAAGGAACTATTAGCAGTAAAATTGCCAAAACGGTCTTCAAAGAGATGCTGGAGAGCGGGAAGCTCCCGGCTGCCATCGTTGAAGAGAAGGGCCTCGTTCAAATCAGTGATGAGGGAGCGATCAAGCAGATCGTTGAAGCAGTTGTGGCTGCCAATCCCCAGTCCGTTGAGGATTATAAGGCAGGCAAACAAAAGGCGATAGGCTTCCTTGTAGGCCAGGTTATGAAAGAAAGCAAAGGAAAAGCGAATCCAGGCCTTGTAAACACATTGCTCGCTGAAGTACTGAACGGCTGAGCGTATCCACCTTCAGGGTAATATATCTACATTAGAAGCATAAGCGCTAGGGCTTGTCGGCAACGGCAGGCCTTTCGCGGCATATAAGGGGAATGTGCGCATGAACAAAATAATCAAGCTGGATCTTCAGGACGGGGATACACTAAGTGAGGTGTGGAGCCTTCAACACAAGGCATACAGGCTGGAGGCTGAGATTATAGGGTTCCATGAAATCCCGCCGCTACTGGAGACCAGAGACATGCTGAGCCGCTCTGAAGAGCTGTTTTATGGCAGGTTCGACGATTATGGGGATTTGATGGGGGCTGTTGCCGTCCTGGAAGAATCGCCGGGTAAGCTGACAGTGACCCGAATGATGGTGAATCCTGATTTTTTCCGCCTGGGGGTGGCGGGTAAGCTTTTAGAGTATATCTTTGATCTATACCGGGGCATGGAACAATTTATCGTCTCTACAGGCAAGCTTAATATTCCGGCTGTTACACTCTATACCAAATATGGTTTTGTTCCAGTCGCAGTAGAAGAGGTAGCACCTGGAGTAGAGTTAATTGAATTTCACCGGAACGGACGGCTTTGATGAACAACAACCATAGTCTCGATGACAGGAGGAGTCCCACAATGAGTCCCGAGCACAATGATTCTGCTATGCTTCCCAACAGTGAGGCGGGGGAACATGGTTCTGCCGTACAGGCAGGAGACGTCGTGCAGGAGCAGAAACAGCCTTTAATTCCCCCGCGCCTGAAGCGCCGTCCCCGCCGCAAACGCAAATTCATTGCCGGACTTTTGGCAGCGCTTATCCCTGGCACGGGTCATATCTACTTCGGGCTGCTTCGTAAAGGCATTGCTTTTATTTTCATTATTCTGCTGGATATCGCTGCGCTGATCTACTTCTCATCGATTGGCATGCAGATTAATGTTCCTCTCTTAATTCTGTTGGCTTTGATGATTCCAGTATTGTATTTCTACAATGTGTTCGATGTGCTGCAGTCTGCAGACCGTATTTTACGTTTGCCTGAAGAGTTGGATCCTGAAATGCCGGCTCTCCCTGAATCGAATGGAAAACGTCGCCGTCTGGTAACAGAGCCTGGGATTTCATTTGGACTAATGCTGCTGTTGGGCGGAACATTACTGTTCCTATTCCGGCAAAAACCAGCATGGCTGCAAAACTTCATTGAGCATCATGCTAGTGTAACGGTTGCAGCGCTTCTGGCAGTTTGTGGAATAGGGCTTGCCGTTCGGGAGATCGCCAAAAGCCTCTCCTGGCAGAATGGCAATGAACGGAGAAGCCGGAGAGTGGGCAGGTACACGGCTTCTATATTGCTGATAACGGTTGGAGTTCTGTTATTTCTGGACTGGAGAAACGGAACCGATAATATGCTGCTTCTATTGAAATGGTGGCCACTCGTAGTGGTACTTTGGGGATTGGAGTATCTGCTCATTTACTTCTCTGCCCGGCGTTATGGACAAGCTCGGAATCGGGCCCGCTCACGAATGGATTTGCGCGGACTGCTATCCGCTGTCATTCTCGCAGCGAGTGTGTTTATGGTCTCACAACAGGAGCATTATCTCCATCTATGGAACAGGGTGAGTCTTAATTTGACCGCTGCGGCTGTGGATTACGGGGAAGCCAAGGGAAGCAAGTTCGAGAAAGCTCCGCTTGTAGTTCCAGTTGAACTGGGGACTTCCAAAATCACTGTGGATGGCATCAATGGGGATATTCTGGTTCATCGTGCACCTGTAGAAGACATCGAAATTGCAACAACCGTTTGGGTTGATCAGCTGGAAGGGGCGGTTGCAGAGGCTATCTCTGAACAGTCCTTTGTAGAAGTGACGGAAGGCGCCACAATCACGATCACTCCTAAGAGCAAGGCATATGGAGATTCCGGCAAGCGTCAGCCGCGGATGGACCTGGACATCTCCTTACCAGAAGACCGCCGGTTTAATCTACAGATACGTACGATGAATGGCGGCATTACCTTGCAGAATGTGGAGGCTATCGAAAATATTAACCTGGAGACCGGAAACGGATCATTAATTCTCCACCGTATTCTTGGCGATGTCAAAGGAAAGACGCTGAATGGTGCGGTTCGTGCCAGAACAGTTCAGGGAACAGTGGATTTGACGACAAACGGCGGGGATATAGCTGCCTGGGCTGTATCGGGGGCTCTTAAGCTTTCAACAGCGGTAGGCAATATTTCGGCTGTGGATAACGGAGACGAGATGGACCTGTCCAGCAAGAACGGTAACCTGGAGATTAGTGGGGCCAGATCTAAGCTTCATGCCGAATCCCTTAATGGTAAAATTGAGGTTCGGTCTCCCGACTTCGGAGGGAACTGGGATATCTATAGCGCGGTAGGTGATATTGATCTGTATCTGCCTATGTCCGGGAACTTCACCATGGATGGCTCCAGTGGTTATGGGGACATTATTTCCGATATACCCGAGTTGACTATTGACAAAAAAAACATCTCTGGAGAAGTAGGTACGGGTGAGTATAAAGTACATGTCGAAGGAAACAGCAACCTAAATGTGAGGAAATATTGAAATAAGTAATTTTTATTATATAATAATGAATATAATATACTGACTGCGTTGACAACATTGAAAGTCCGGTCTTACAATTACTTTAGAGTTATTATGTTCTTTACTAAAAGGCGGTGGCATGGATGGGTAGTGGCGTACAGCATGCATTGGAACAATTAAAGACAACCGGTGTCCGTATTACGCCCCAGCGTCATGCGATTCTTTCGTACTTGATGGAAGCAATGAATCATCCTACGGCGGATGATATTTACCGGGCCCTTGAGCCTCAGTTTCCGAGCATGAGTGTGGCGACGGTTTACAATAACCTCAAGATGTTCATGGAAGCAGGAATGGTCCGGGAGCTGACCTACGGTGATAACTCCAGCCGTTTTGATGCTAATGTATCAGATCATTATCATGTAATCTGCCAGGAATGCGGCAAGATTGAGGATTTCAGCTATTCATCGCTGCATGAGGTGGAACTTCGTGCTGAGCAGGCGACAGGGTTCAAAATCCATGGTTTACGTATGGAACTATACGGTGTCTGCCAATGCTGCACTGGGGAAACACATTCAATCTAAATGGTTAGAAATTCACTAACGTGAGGAATCCGGTATCGGAGTCCTCACGTTTTTTCAAGTTGATAAAGACACTCTTTATGCGTTCCTATCAATTAAGCCCAGCCCTTCCAGCAGATTTGCGCAACCAAGGAGTCTCAGATAGCGTATACTTAAGATTGGTCCACTGAATTCTAATTCTACTAGTGATCTGGAGGTACATTTTTTTGAATACAAGACAGAGACAGAGACGCGGCAAGAAACGCGGAGGTCTTTTTCGCCGTTTATTTGCACTTGTTATCATCGCTGCCGCAGCTTATTGGGTAATTTTCTATGTATTGCCGAACCGACTGCACATCGATCCTGATTGGAAAGGGTTGAAAAAACCTATTTTCGTCAAAGGGGAGCTTACTGACTATTCCGCTTCAGGAACCGGAGACACTCTGCTTTTGCCGCTTCCGCTGCTGCAGAAATATGTAGACTCTTCCATCCGCTATGAAGAGGAGACCAAGTCAGTTATCTTATCGACAGACAATGAACTTTTATATATGCAAGAAAATACAACTGCCGCCAGTCTGAACAACAAACCGCTTCAGCTTCGTTTGGCCCCGGAAGATAAGACCGGAGTAACCTACCTGCCAGCAGACACACTTGAAAACCTGTATGGCTTTGAGGTGGAAGAGGATAAGGATACGGGAGCTGTTCTTTTGATGACTGCCGGAGAAACCGTCCCGCTTGGTACAGTCAAGGGTGAAGAAGGCGATAAAACAAAAGCTCTACGCAGTAAAGCGACCATTCATGCTCCAATTATTGCCGACATGCCCCCTGGCACTGAGGTGAGAATCTGGAATTCGGACAACAAAGAATGGCTGTATGTGCAGATGACCAGCGGATTCACGGGGTACGTCAAGGCAAGTGATATTATCAGGGATGGAGAAAAGAAAGTCGGTGCAAAACCGGTTACTCCTTCGCGGGCAGAACGCAGCTGGAAAGGCAAGCCAGTGAATCTGTTCTGGGAGGCTGTATACGATCGAAAGCCCAACCCTTCTAAGTTCGGTGATCTTCCTGGGGTTAATGTTGTTAGTCCTACCTGGTTCGAAATTGTTGATACTGCAGGCAACGTGCGTAGCAAAGCTGACGGCGCCTATGTTCAGTGGGCCCATAAGCAAGGGATGGAGGTTTGGGGGCTGCTGACCAACAGCTTTAATGCAGATCTTACCACAGAGGCACTCTCTAATTATGAGAAACGGATGAATACCATCGTACAGATGCTTGAGTATGCCGATCTTTATGGCCTGGATGGGATAAATATCGACTTTGAAAATGTCTACACCAAAGATGGAGAGAATGTTACTCAATTCATGCGGGAACTGAAGCCCATGGCCCAGGCCAAAAATCTCATTGTCTCCATGGATGTAACTCCAAAATCGAACAGCGAGATGTGGTCACTTTTTCTGGACCGCAGGGCGCTTAGTGTCGTTACTGATTTCCTGATTGTTATGGCTTATGATGAACATTGGGCATCCAGTCCTACTGCAGGTTCTGTTGCTTCATTGCCATGGGTTGAGAGTTCGGTAAGCCGTATCCTGGAGGAGGACGATGTTCCGGCTGAGAAGCTGATACTGGGTATTCCTCTATATACCCGTATTTGGTCCGAAACTACTGTGAACGGAAAAACCAAAGTTAGTTCCAAAGCCGTCAGTATGAATACCGTCCAGGAAATTTTAGCCGAGAAGAAGCTGACTCCAGTATTGGATAAGAGTACAGGACAGAATTATGTGGAGTACACAGAAGACGGAGTTCTTCGGAAGATATGGATAGAAGACAAGGTTTCGTTAAAAGCGAGGGTCGAACTGGCCCAGACATTTGCGCTCGGAGGCATTGGTTCCTGGAACCGGAGCTTTGCCGTACCGGAAGCATGGGAAACGTTGCAGAAGATCAATGAATAGATTATGGCAGACATAGAACAGGGGTTCCTTAAGGAACCCCTGTTCTTAATGTTTGAGCTGCTGTCTTTCAAGCTGCTCCGCGGTGATCGTTGCATGAGCAGGGTCCATCGTAAGGATAGTATGACAGAACATACATCGGTCCGTTTTACCCAGCATTTTGGTCAGCTTCCGGCATTCAGGACATTCCACCTGAACTGCACTCGTTGAAAGCATACCTGCCCAAAAATAGATCGCCAGACTGGCCATCATAGAGATCAAACCAATGACAAGGCCAATTGCGGCAACAACCTTTCCGGCCGAACCCCAGAATACAATACCCGCTGTTCCCAGGATCATAAGACCCATTCCGAGCATAGTAAGCAACAGCCCCCAAGTGCGAAAAGCATTGATTTTAGCCGATTTAAACTTCATGAGTATTTGCTCCTAACTGAAATATAGTTCGGTTCTCCAGGAGGAACTGATTTGACTATGTAGAATATTAATATTTAAGAGAATTATAACTGACAGACGCAAATTCGCCAAATTTGATGGAGGGAAGTATGGAACTATCCAATTTGACCTTATTTAGTGGAGAAACATTTGACGAAAACGTTCTTGGCGCTGTAGCTCTTCATCAGACAGGCAATGCTCCGTTTCAGAGCGCGCTTCTTCATGATTTTGATGTGGTGGTGCTAATGCTCCATGAGGAGCAAGAGAAGGAACGTATTATTACTCACACGATAGCCGGAGAGCGACGTACACAGTCAGTGCATGTTGGTCTTTCTGCTCTTGAAAGAGCGGTTATGGCTGGGGATAACAATGAGCTTCTTACCAGTCTGATAGCGGGTGATGTCATCTGGGACCCTAAGGGAATTCTAGGCGAAATGCGCCGGGAGATTATCCAGTTTCAGGGACCCCTTAAGGAACGCATACTGTTTATGGAGTTCTCCAGGTTTCTGCATATGTACGTGAAATCCAAGCGGTACATGGAAGCAGGTTTCACTATGGATGCCTATAACTGTGTATTGATTGCTTTGTACCATTGGGCGCGGTTAGAAGTTAGTGAATCGGGATGTTTTCCTGATCCTGCAGTATGGGAGCAAGTTAAAGGCCTCAATTCATCCGTTCATAAGCTATACGAAGAACTGACTGTCAGTACTGAGACACTGAATCAGAGAGTGGAGCTCATTCTGCTGGCCTGCGAATTTGCCATTATGTCCAAGATGTCGGATTGCTGTACCATACTTTTGAATATTCTCGGCAGCCGCAAGGAACCCTGGAGTATAAAAGAACTCCTTCAGCATTCAGGGCTTAGCCAGCTTGGCGCTGAACTGCCTTTGGTGCTTCGCAAGCTTGTATCCCGTTCACAGATTAGGGAGATTGCTTCTTGGGCTGAGGATACCAGAGATGGCCACACCGTACGTTATACCTTGTAAATATAAAAGAAAATCACAATAGATTAAGGAGAGGCAATTTGCTCTCTTTTTTTGTTGATTTCTTTTTTGCATCAGATGAGCAATATAGGGGATATTTATAGTTGACTCTTATGATGATGTTGTGTTAAATTATAACTCGTCCCTCTGACGCAGGTGAGTAGCTTCAAAACATGCGTAAGATAACCGAAAAAGAAAAATCAAAAAAAGGTTGACTAAATTGAGGGTGCTGTGATATATTATAAAGGTCGCTGCTGACAAGCAACGATGAAGAAAAGAGAGAACTTGATCTTTGAAAACTGAACAACGAGTGAGTGGGATTTCACGCAAGTGAGATCCAAAATAGAGAATGCAAATTCTC
>NZ_JBWAVA010000011.1:0-207946 GCF_056121505.1 Paenibacillus sp. LS-5
CGCGCGCCGGGCGTTCGCGGCCTTGAACCGCGGCGAGGCTGGCGGGGCCAGCGCGCCGCGTGAGCGGGACCGCAGCGGCGGGCGAGGCCGCGGTGGAGAGGCCGGAGGCGGTACCGGGGGACGCGGCATCAGCTTCGGCTTCGGCTCCGGCAAGGGCGGCTACGGCGCCCCAGCTGGCGGAGCAGAGCAGGGCAGCGAGCTGCGCGGTGTGGACGCCAGCACGCGGTTCCGCAGCCGTGAGGACCTCGGCAGCGGGCCAGCGGCCGGAGGCCGCAGCAGCGGCGGCGAAGGCAAGAGCCGCCGCAAGAAGAAGAAGGGCGGGGTCTTCATCAGCCCTTCCGTGACTCCGGGCAACGTGGAGCAGAGCGACAAGGGCGGAAGTCCTGAAGGCAGCGGCCGCCGCAAGAAGAAGAAAAAACCGCAAGAGTAAGCTGGGTACGATATGGCGCTGCTTTCCGTGTGAGGAAGCAGCGCCTTTTTGCTGGCAGGGATGGATATTTCCAGTGGTTCAGTACAGGAGAGGATCATCCTTCCTTGCGTTAGCGTAATTGCTTTTGATACAATATAGATCTGACGTTTGACTCCGTGCAAACGGGAAATTCGATTCAAGGAGTGACTTTCATGGGTAAAAAAGCAGACGGGAAAGTGCTCGCCCAGAACAAAAAAGCTTCCCATGATTATTTTATCGAGGACACTTATGAAGCTGGCTTGGTACTGACCGGTACGGAAATCAAGTCACTGCGTAATGGCCGTGCTAACATTGGCGATGCTTTTGCCACCATTCGAAACGGCGAGATTCACGTGCATAACATGCACATCAGCCCATTTGAACAGGGGAACCGCAACAACCCGACAGACCCGACCCGCACACGCAAGCTGCTCATGCATAAGGTGCAGATCAGTAAGTTGCTCGGTTTGTCCAAGCAGGATGGCTACTCGATAGTGCCGCTGAAGGTGTATGTGCGCAATGGTTACGCGAAGCTATTGATCGGCCTGGGTAAAGGGAAGAAGCAATACGACAAACGCGACACCGCCGCCAAAAAAGACGCTCAACGCGATATCGCGCGTGCGCTGCGTGAGAAACAAAAGATCGCCAGATAAGCCGATGTGCTGCGCTTCCTGGAGTTCCAGATCTACCCTTCAATTCCTTTAACCCACGTGTTAAAGTGTTGATAAATGTGCTATACTGTGTAAGTAAGATTTTTGCTTCGTGACAGTCCTCTTAGACAGAGGCTGCCTGGATCTCTCTTGCTAGAAGATCCGCTTGATCCGAAGCGCCCTTTCTAATGAGGGGCCGTTCTTGGATTCGACGGGGGTAGTTCGAGCATGAGCAGCGAGTAGTGGGGACGCGTCCGCTTCATCAACGCTAAAGCCTATTAAACGGCAAACAACAAAACAACTACGCTTTCGCAGCTTAATAACCTGTGTGCGTGCTTCTACCCTGCATCGCCCATGTGACAGGGATAGGGGCTAACAAGTAGTGGGATACGCTGTCTGGTCTCCGCCTGGGGTCAGCAGAAGAAGATAATCAGGCTGACCCAACGTATAGCCGGTTACGGGGCGATACTCGGGTGACATCAAATCCGTGACTACACTCGTAGAAACTTATGTGCCGTTATCTTCGGACAGGGGTTCGACTCCCCTCGGCTCCATATGGAGTATCAGTGAAGACACCTTTAGGGGTGTCTTTTTGTTTTGTTCTCTATTCATAGAGGTGATCACCCTTTAAGTTTTAATCAATCTTCAATGAACTGAAAGGTAGCTTCGCAGTATTGAATAAAATCATCAAACGAGGAAAAGACACTGAATTGCGGGAATCTCTCGTTCATGTTCTGATTCCAAGTCAGATGCACAAGGTAATATTGACCTGTGCTGATTTCATGGAACAATACATCATCGGACGCATAACTTCGAGCAAATGCGGTTAGATCTTTTTGATACAAATGATGCATTGCATTCAGTTCGCTTTCCAACTCCTTCTCCAGTATTCCTTTAAATTGATCCTCTAGTAGGTGCCAAGGCTCTCTGAGTGTTGAATGCATGCGTACATCCTTCTCTGCGGTGAGAATGATATCTTCATTCGATACAATCTGCAGATTCTCTACAGCGATTTGAATAGCCTGTTCAACAGTATCTGATAAGGATTTCTGATTGAAAAGGGGGCCCCAGAATCCCTCTTCATTCAAGATTTCTTTTATATCAGGATCATGCTCAATCCACTTATGAATTAGGAAGGTAAATAGACCGTCTCGGTTACGCTTAATGATTTCTACCTTGTATATTTCGCTTGGCGAATATATGACCTGAACGACTTCATCCATAGGTTCTCCCCCGCTGATAAGTTATTAACCCAACTATATCAAAATGCAGAGGGAGAGTATTGTAATAAAGCATACTAAACGGATTTATAAACAATCGGATACGAGAGTCTTTTCAAATACAGTTTGGTTTCCATAAGCTGAACGCAGGGTGAGATAGAGTTTTTATCTCTTTTAATGGTCAACTGGGAGATGAACTTGCTGGCGATAGTATTAAGCAGTTGAACATTGGGTACTTCCTGATCCAGTAGACCTATAAACGTTTAAATATCCAGCGGAAGATAATGTCTATTTCTTCATGCGGAACATGCACCCACACTGCTTTAGTCTTTTGATTACTGATAGCTAAATGTTCTGTCCAATAGCCATACGGTGGTGTGCCGCCATTGTTAAAGCCCTGCTTGGCATTTTGCGACATTCCCTTCCGACCCTCTACGGCAAAATTGGTATTAAAGAACTCAAACATTACCTCCAGTATTCCTTCTAGCAGCTTGTACTGTGGAGAGAGTCTGCCTAAGTCTGCTCTGTTACAGAAATAACTTTCACGCCTAATTAGGCCAAAAGCGCTTTGTATATCACGAGATCTCACGCTTTCAGGAAAAACGGTTAAACTTATGGGCAAGGATAGCGTAAAAGGTCGGTTAAGCGCTTGGCATGGGCCATCTTCCTCTGAAACACTTCACGGTCATCGGTTTGGCTGAGTTCCCTTTTTCCAAAAATTCATGGATTACCATGTGTCCGTTCCTGGCAGTATTGCTAAATAGCCTTAACCTACGCTGGAATGAATAACCCAATCTCCAGTGCTATAAAAAGTATAATTTTGTTATAAAAGTAGGAAAAATGTCACAAATTGCAGATGTTGAATATGGTAAGATTTTCATATAATAATACCATTCTATTTGAAGGGGGAGAGAATTATGTCAATCCTAAATGCTATATTTAGATATGAGGGTATTGAAGAGATTATAAATTTGGAAGATATCTCAATTAGAGAAAATTATGAAGTATTAAAAGAAAATTTATTTTGTAGCTCCGTTAATTGTAATTGTCCCTTGCAATATATTGCTAGAGGTAGGATTAGCGAATATTTAAAGAAACGAATTGGCGAAAATCATATCGAAAGTTGTAGACATTTTGCCGCTACTAACTTAAATGGACGTTCAAGAAGAATCACTGGAACTACCAGTTCGATTTTAAGAGACGAACATGTGGCCAATATACTTCGTGGACTTCATGATGCATATAATGAAACTGATGAAGAACGTCAAATGAGACTAGCTCGTCAAAGAGAATCAGCAAGACAACGTAGAAATAACAGAGTAGATAATAGCTCAAATGAAGACGATTATGATGAAGTTACTGTGAACAGTGGAACTACATCTGGAAGTGGTGAAGTACTACTTGAACGTGAAAGAAACCCGTCTGTTCGTAGAAGAACTTCATTATTAGACTTGACGAATGATGATGTTGGACAAACTGAAGGTATTATAGGCGAATTAATTGAATTACAAAATTATGAAAACCGATCCATTTTATTATTGAGTGATAGGAATAGAAGAAGAACCCTTTTTGTATATTTAGAACAAGTGTTTTTTGAAAACTCTGCAGTAAACGCTGATAGACGATTGATTGCTCTAAATGAAATATTGCTTTCAGGTAGGGAAATTCAAATTAGTTGTGTTGGGGAAGTTGTTTTTAGAAATGATAGTTTAGGATTGATAGCATTTAGAGAAACGAATTTAAGATTTAATAGAGAACCATTAATAGTATTTTTGCATAATTCTAATAATTGAACATTATTGCTTAGCACTTATATTCAGGCAATTTACTATATACCGTATGTTTTTAATCTCCACAAGTGATATGAATATTAACATGATAGTATTCTTGCTTAAAGCACCTACAAGGTGCTTTTTTTGTTTATATTGCAGGAAAAATGTCACAAAAGATAGAAAATAGATATAGTAAAATTTACATATATTCTACATAAGGTGGTTGGGGAAATGTCGGATTTCAATTTTGAACAGATTCCTTTTGCGGTTGAGTTTGCTGAAAATCCAGAGCCTAGATGTCCTTGCATATTAATATTAGATACGTCGTATTCTATGCAAGGCAGACCAATAAAAGAGATGAATGATGGGCTCAAGCTGTTTAAAGAAGAATTGCTATCCGACTCTATGGCGATGAAAAGAGTTGAACTGGCTATAGTAAAGTTTGGACCAGTTGAAGTTCATACCGATTTTATGACAGTAGATAATTTTTATCCTGATGATCTGGAATGCACTGGTGATACCCCTCTTGGTGAAGCAATAGAGCAGGCGTTGGACCTTTTAAATCAGAGGAAAGATATATATAAACAGAATGGCGTAAGCTATTATCGTCCATGGATTTTTTTAATTACTGATGGAGCGCCAACAGATAGTTGGCAGCGAGCAGCCTCTTTAGTAAAAAAAGGGGAAGAGACAAAGGCATTCTCATTTTTTTCTGTCGGTGTTGAAGGTGCAGACATGGATATTCTTAAGCAGATTACAACTCGAACTCCACTCAAGTTAAAAGGGCTTAGGTTTAAAGAGCTATTCTCTTGGTTGTCTAATTCTTTAAGTTCCGTATCAAGTTCTGCTGTTGATGATCAAGTGAAGTTGGAGAGTCCAGAAGGGTGGGGCAGTGTCTGATGTGTTTGGAGAAATGGCGTTATGGTTTTACTTCAGTGAAGGGGACTTCTCATGAAGCTGCTAATACAAACTGTCAGGATTCATCAGTATGTACAATATTAGAAGATAAACAGGGCAAGGAAATTCTTGTTGCAGTCATATCTGATGGGGCTGGGAGCGCCAAAGTATCTGAAATTGGTTCATCTCTTGTGTGTTCATTATTTGTAGATGAAATACGAGCGTATCTTGAAACCGGAAATGAAATAAGAGATCTTGGCAGAGAATTCTATGAAGATTGGATAATCCGAGTTCAATCAGAAATAGCTATTAGAGCTGAGGCGATGCAATTATCCAAGAGGGATTTCGCTTGTACTTTTTTGTCTGCTGTTCTTACAGATGAGATAGCGATTTTTGCACAAATTGGGGATGGGGCTATAGTGATGAATTCTCCTGAGGAACCAGATACGTATAACTGGGAGTTCTGGCCTCAACAGGGTGAGTACGAGAATACTACATATTTCATAACTGAAAATAATGCTATACAAAAGTTGATGTTTAGTCCACGCCAAGGAAAAGCATGTACAGAAATTGCAATGTTTACAGATGGTATACAACGTTTGGTGCTGCATTATGAATCTCGAACTGTACACAGTCCGTTTCTCCAAACATTTTTTAAAATTCTTAGGAACCAAGATGAATCATCAACAGAAAGGTATACGACTTCTCTAGCAGCTTTTCTGAATTCAGATAAAGTTAACGAACGAACAGATGATGATAAAACGTTGCTTCTAGCAACACGATTAGCGAATACAGCAGTGTAAATAATGAAAATGATAACGAACGCAATTAATGGCAAGAATCAGAACATCACTATTGGTGAAGAATTGGGAAAAGGAGGCGAAGGCAGCGTCTATAGGCTGGGGAACAACAGCAATTATGTTGCCAAGCTGTATCACAATTCTTTAGACAATGGTAAGCAGGCTAAGCTAAGAGCTATGGTTCAGATTCAGTCAGATAATCTGCTTGCATTTACAACTTGGCCCGTAGATATTCTCAAATCTTCTAAAAGTGATGAGATTATTGGGTTTATGATGCCGAAGCTTTCAGGCAAGAAGATTCATGATCTATACAGCCCAAAGGCGAGAAATAATGAATTTCCTTCTGCTTCCTATGCCTTTCTAGTACACACAGCGATGAATCTGGCAAAAGCTTTTGCGGCGGTACATCAAGCAGGCCATATCATTGGGGATGTTAATCACGGTAACTTTTATGTGACGGAGCAAGGAATCGTGACATTGCTTGACTGTGACGGTTATCAGATAAAAGCGGGAAATACGATATACTCTTGTGATGTTGGAATACCTATGTATCAGCCTCCAGAGTTACATCAAGTTAAATCCTTTCGTAATTTAACGAGAACTGAGAATCATGATAATTTCGGCTTAGCCATTTTTATTTTTTTGCTGTTATTTATGGGCAGACATCCTTTCGCTGGGCAGTATTTAGGTGCAGGGGACATGCCTATTGAAAAAGCTATATCCGAAAATCGTTTTGCGTATAGCAGCTTAGCTTTCTCAAAAATGATGAAGCAGCCTCCAGGATCGCTTCCATTAACTATGCTTTCTACTGAGATAAGTGCTCTTTTTGAAAGAGCTTTTGATGAACAGAGCTCACGCAACGGGAAAAGACCTTCAGCACTTGAATGGGCAAATGCACTTAAAAACTATTCTAACCAGTTGAAGAAGTGCCCTCATAAAAATGGACATGTATACTTCAACGGTCTTTCCGCGTGCCCTTGGTGTCAGCTAGAGCAGATGGGATTGATACTCTTCACTGTTGTAGGAGTGAGTGCTCAATTCAATAGTTTCTTTAAACTAGACGAGATTTGGGTTCGCATTAATTCAGTCCCAGTTCCAGGAACAGCACCAATATTACCCAATCCACATAGTCTATCACTGTCACTTAAGCCTTCCCAAAATGTTTTAGAACAAAAGAAAAAGAACAAACTTCCATTCTCATTTGGAGTAGCTGGCTTAGGATTGCTAATGCTTTATCTATTCCCAAGTGCATGGTTTCTTATATTAGTGGCTACTATTGTTATAATCTCGCAATTGCCTGGGAAGCCAAGCTTAAAAATGCATCAGAGCTTAAATACACAAAAAGCAGAAGCACAAAAGAAATATGAAACACTAAAGAATCGTTGGATTAACGAAACCAGTAATACTGCATTTACAAGGAAAATGAATGAGCTTAGCAAGTACAAACAAGAATATTCCAGTCTAAATCAGTACAAGGCAGAACGGATTAAGCTTCTTAAGGATAAACAATATGAACGTCAATTAAGCATTTACCTTCAGCGTTATCGAATAGAGGATGCCAAGATTGAAGGTATTGGCCCTAGCCGAAAGGCTACATTAGAGTCATTCGGGGTCGAGACTGCTGATGATGTGGTTGCAATTAGTATTAGACGGATACCAGGTTTTGGGCCTTCATATACAAATAAGCTACTTGATTGGCGTAGGGGCGTGGAGAGAAGATTCAAATTCGATCCATCCAAAGGTATTCCGAGAGTTGATTTGGATAATGTAGAAAGAGATGTACAGATTAAAGCGAAGAAGCTGGAGCAAGAGCTAAATGGTGGGTATACTCAGTTGCTGCATATTTCAAAACAGATTGAAGAGAAAAGAAAGCTGTTGTGGAATGAAGTAAATGAAGCTGCTAATGTTTTAGGGCAGATTGAGTGTGATCTTAAGGCGTTGTAGATCAATGAGGGCTTTCGCCATATTACATGGTTAAGGATAAGTTCAAAAGGTTGCTACGATTTTGCCTACCAAATGCTTTGACAGTAAATTTATGGTATGAGAATATTGGTATATCTCATTTCAAAATATTGAAGGTTTTGTTGCGATTGTCGGCCGATTTTGTATTGGATTTAAATGGGTGATGATTTAAGTGTGTGGGACTTTTGTCTAAAAAATATATGCTGGGAGCTGTCCAATGTTTAGTGTGATTATAGGTTTCTTTGACTCACTTTTAAATGATATCTTCAAAGATTCACTCAAGAATAAAATAAGCGGTTTCCTTGAAAAACGGAATGTTGAGCGAACGATTGAACGGTGCTCAGAGACACCGTCTCAGGCACTAGAAAGTTATTTTCGAAATGAGTCAATCTCTGAAGATAGAGTTAAGCTAATACTTACGGAGTTAGACTATGCAATTAAAGCTGTTGAAATCAGTGCACATACTTTGGCAAATGCCTCACTGAATAAAGAAAAGCTAGTTGAAATTATAAATGAGAAATATCCAATTCCACAAAGTATCGTCGAAGAAAATTTAGAGTGGCCCTATTTAATGGCACTTGGTATTGCCGCTGAAACACTCTGTGATTTGGGTCCAAGATTTCAAGAATGGGAGAAAGAATCTTGGAGAAAAAACTTTGAGGCTTTCGATAAATTGTTTGAAAATCAAGAAAAGATATTGAGTATAGTAGGTCCAGGTGGAGAAGGATCAAAAGATGATAGATTTGAACACACTTACAGATCTTATATTTTAAGAAGATTGTCTAAGATTGATGCTTCAACACTAAGAGCTGCATCCAACCTATTCCTCGACTTGACATCAATATTTGTTCATCCATATGTAGTGAAAATCAAAGCGGATAAGAAAATCAAGATAAGTGCACAAGAAAAAATTATCTCTCTTGCAGAAGCAAGAAGACAAGTTCATGTAGAAAATACAAGTCAGGATAAGGAATTAGAGACCGCCGAAACATTTGTTAAGAATAACTTACGAACAGCTATAATAGGTTTACCAGGAAGCGGTAAGACAACATTGTTACAACATTTATTATTGGGAGCAGCTGGTGAGGCAAATGCAGATAAAGTTATTATACCAATCCTTGTTAAAGCTAGAGAACTCGATTTAGATAATTTACCAATAGTCGATGATCTTCTACAATTAGCTGAAGGTAAAATGTTTGCAAATGCATTACCTGGTTTTTTTGCACGCCAGTTTGAGTCTGGTAAAGCTATGTTACTTATTGATGGATTAGACGAAGTAATAAACGATAGAATAGATGACGTTTTAAATTGGATTGATGCGTTTATTCAGTTATATCCACGATCTAAATATGTGGTATCATCTAGGCCTGTTAGTTATAAATCAGAATTTTTTAAAAGTCTAGGTTTTGCAGAAGGTAATTTGTGCGAATTTAATGAGAAACAAATTGAAGAATATGTAAAAAAATGGAGTACGGCTGTTGAAATATCTTCAGGTGCAACAATTGAAGAAGCAGAACAATCCAGTCAGGTGTACGCTAATGCAATTGTTGAAAAAGCTGTTAGAAATCCATATATAAGAAAGCTTGCAGCTAATCCATTATTGTTGTCGACTTTATGCCTAGTTCAACGATATGAGGGTGGAGATCTTCCAAATAGAAGAGTTCTACTGTATCAAAGATGCGTGGAGGGCCTACTCTTCCACTGGGATAACAAACGGGGGCTTAATTCTTCTATCGTTGGATCTTTAAGCTTAGAGCGAAAATTGTTGATTTTGAGAAGACTAGCGATTCAAATGCAAGTAAATAGTGTTGCGGAAGTTAAAGAAAAGTTGGAAGTAAATAATGAAGACGAATTAACAATTCAATTATCATTCACAGATTCACTTCATGAAGTCGGTGACACTTGTGATGCAATAGCTTTATTAGACAATATTCGTGATAGAAGTGGTATTGTTGTAGAGAGACGCCCTGGTATTTATGGATTTTCACATTTAACTTTTCAAGAATACTTAGCAGCCCTATCTCTAAATCAAGGAGATTTTGATGAGTATGATAGGCTATTTTTATTCTCGAAAAGAAAAGATCCTCAATGGAGAGAAGTAATTGCATTATATGCAGGAATTGCTCCGAAACAAAGTGTTGAGTTTATTATTGAAGAGTTATTAAATACAAATGATCCCGATTCAATTATATTAAGTGGTGAATGTCTTCTGGCATCACACGATATAAGCCTTAGTATTACCAAAAGAGTATTATCGACGTTGTTGCAAATGGATAATGACAACATTAAAGATGGGTTTAGGCTACCAATTCAAAAAATTCTTCAATCTCAAGATGATGATATTGTCTACACTGAAGTTATAAAAGTATTAGATAACCTCAATGTCATTCATGCTACGAGATACCTATTCTTTAAAAGAGATCCGAGATGTGTTGAACCCATTTTAGCTGTATGTTTTAAGATTATTTCGTCTGAACAATTAAGTGGTGAATGGGATTACGGACTAACTCTCATACTATTGCATATTAAAACAAAAGAATCTGCACTTGCACTAGGTAAAGTAGCAGATTATTCTGCGGAAAATATCTCTTCTCTAAGCAATCATGCAACCCTCTTTTGGTCACTTTGGTCCAGCGAAGTGCGGGGTAGAAGAGTGAGAAGAAAAGACAGTTCATTAGTTGGTTGCTTATCGTACCTAGAGGATAAAAATGTAGAGAGTGAAAAAATCGCACTCTGTAAATTCATATCTGCTGCTTCAAGAGAGGAAGTGTTATTCCACACAATCAAGAAACACAAGCAATTTAACAATTTAAATTCTTCCAGTCAATTTGCTCAGGAACTTTTGGTTAAATTGAAGTTATTAACTCTCGATAGGGTACAAGAAGTTTCTATACATGCTCTACGAGCAAGTAATGATCTTCAGCAGGCTCTGGAATATATCGATAAGGGTATTAATGTGAAAAGGAGGAAAAAATCACAGATTGAAATTAAATGATTCTATAAATTATTTTAGAAGTCTCTCGGGTGACATCAAAACTGTGACTACACTCGTAGAAGCTTATGTGCCGTTATCTTCGGACAGGGGGTCGACTCCCCTCGGCTCCATATGGAGTATCAGTGAAGACACCTTTAGGGGTGTCTTTTTTCGTTTTATCGTTTGTTTTGGACCATACGTGGCGGTTATTAAGCTTACTATGATATGGTTTTTGAGGCTTACTGTTAATAGATACAGTGGGTTTCACTGAGCTTATACGAAGACGGGAGGCTTTGGCCGCCACGTAAACAGTGATAATTACAATTCCCTTCGGCGATGAGAATTGTGCAGATCTCAATCCCGTTCTCGGTAGCCGTTTCTTGTTCAATTATGGATACTTTATTTATTAGTTCACTGACTGGATTAAAGTTAAGTTGGGGGAGAGGTCACATGTGTACATGTCATGAGCATCTACTCATGTAAAATATGAATTATTTCAACTATTGTGGAGGTATGGTTGTCATGAGTAGAAGTTTTCTTCTTTTGTATGGAGTCGGCGGCAGTGGATCCGATCATTGGCAAAGATGGTTACAGCAAGAGCTGGTGAAGCAAGGTGAACAGGTCTATTTTCCTGATTTTCCAGACAAGGATCAGCCAGATAAGGATGTTTGGCTTGACTATTTATCTTCTGTTCTTGAAGAAATTCCGCAGGAGGAAGAAGTAATCGTTGTAGCTCACAGTTTAGCGTGCATTATGTGGTTTCACTATGCGACTTCACATCCGAAACGAAAAATTCAGCGAGCGATTCTGGTAGCACCGCCTTCGCCATTTTTGAAATATGAGCCTGTGATAACGTTTTTCCCTGTACCGGAAAACTTGGCTGAGATTGCAACGGTGGCGGAAAAGGCCCTGTTTGTTTTATCCTCAACAGACCCTTATTGTTCGGTAGAAGATGTTTCTCAATATTTAGATTTAGGGGTCCCTTGCGTTATGTTGCCTAAAATGGGTCACATCAACGTAGAAGCGGGCTACGGTCCATGGCCGTGGATTCTCGATGTGTGCTTAAACCAGCAAGTTACACTATGAAAGAGTGGACGAACAAGGTGCTTAATGATCAGTGATTCTGATCATGAGGTTATAGCTCAACATTGCAAAAATCATGGTAAAAAACGAACTCATAAAGTCAGTGACCAAACTGATCTAATTCTGGTTTAGAAGTTAATACCCGATATTTCACACCTCCCGTCCTGCGGTTGTGGAGAGAGAAGAATATGGCTCTTCACGTCCCATCCTTAGCTTCATATGGAGTAAAGTAAAAGACACCCTCAGGTGTCTTTTACATCCCCTTATGACCAAGCCATAAGTAACTAAAAACTAGATAGTACACTAACTGCGTTTCAGTAATTTGCTACCCCATGATAACCCGTACGGTGTTTTCTGCCTGCATTTTGGTGAGAGGAATTAGGTCACCTTGAATTTCCTCACCGTTAATGACGATATGGGTAACTCCTTTTTGTACGCTGTTCTTGTTCTCCACCTGAATGTTCAGCTTCAATCCGCGGAATTCCCGCACCATGGAGAAGTCTGTCCAGTTGGAGGGCACGCACGGATTGATCCGAAGGCCATCGATCTGCGGTTGTACTCCCATGATGCCCTCCACTAGAGAGACCATCACGGTCGAGGCAGTTCCGGTGAGCCAGTGGACATGTGCCCGGCCTTGATAGGGGCTATCTTTAGACTCAACGAACTGACCATGTACGTAAGGCTCAAGTTTGCGGATTTCGGCTTTATCGTTCATGCTAGCCGGGCTGCAGTTCAAGAAATACTCGAACGCACGTTCACCGTTGCCGATCATCGTTTCCGCCAGGATGAGCCATCCCTGCGGCTGGCTAAAGATGCCGGCATTTTCTTTGGTTGACGGGTTGAAAAGGGCCATCAGTGCTACGGGCAAACCATATTTCCGGAATGGCGGATAGAATAGCATGGTGCCATAATCGGTACGCAGATTCTCGTACACTTTGTCCATGGAGAGCTTCGCCTGATCCGGGCGGGCGGCACCGCTTAGTACGGACCAGCTTTGCGGATTCAGCCAAATTTTTGCCTCATCGTTCTCCCAGGACCCAATGGTATAGTTGTCTTCGGTGAACCCGCGGACGAACTGATTGTTCTCCCAAGCATGCTTCTGAATGTTTTCATCGAGCTCATCGAGCAGGCACTGTGCCCACACTACGTCGTCAGGCTTGCTCTTATTTTGTGCGATTTCAATGAACACTTTGAAGGCCATATACAGCTGGAAGGCGACGAACAGTGATTCACCCTTGGCTCCAAGACGCAGACAATCGTTCCAGTCCGCATGAAGCCCGACCGGCATACCGTGCGCACCCATACGGTCAAGGCTAAATTGAAGGGCCTGGCGCAGATGCTCGTAAACCGTGGCTTCGCCTTGGTCTGAATAGGGAATCACTTCATCCGTGAAGTCCCAGTTACCGCTTTCATTTAAATACTTGATGGTGGTCGGGAACAGCCATAAGGCGTCATCGGCACGATAATGGGGATGACCGGTCTCACGCACGTATTCCGGATCGTCGGGTGTGCCCTCATGTCCGGGGTTATGGTTGAATTTTACGAGCGGCAGACCGCCACCGTTGGAGACCTGAGCCGAGATCATCAGCCGCAGACGCTCAAGTGCCATCTCATGGTCCAGATGAATGATGCCTTGAATATCTTGCACAGTATCCCGATAGCCGAGTCCGTTACGCAGACCGGAGTATTGGAAGGAGGCCGCACGTGACCAGATGAAGGTGATGAAGCATTGATATGCATTCCAAGTGTTGATCATGTTGTTCAGATTGTCGCTTGGCGTCTGGACCTGAAAACGGTTAAGCTTGCCGTGCCAGAATGTCTTCAATTCTTCAAGTTCCTTGTCGATAACGGACAGATCCTTATAGCGGTTGAGAATTTCGGACGCACCTCGCTCATCATACTGTCCCAGTAAAAATGCAATTTCCTTCTCTTCTCCTGGCTGCAAATCCACGTTGATCTGCAGGGCACCGCAGGCATTGGTGTTATAGTTCAGCGAATTGGAACATTGGCCCTTTTCCACGGAGGCCGGATTGCCGTAACTGCGGTAATCGCCGAGAAATGTATCCCGGTCGCCATCGTAGGCGGTTACCTCCGCACCTGCAGCGCCGAAAAATCTCCAGCTTTGCTCCTCGGTTGTGTTTTCGTTGATCACTTGCAGAATCTTATTGTTGTTGTAATAGGTCCGTGAAATGAACAAAGTGTATTGAAGGTTCACAGTATCCTGTTCGTAATTGTTATCGTTGGTGAATTCGACAAATCCGAAGAATGCCAGCTTCCGGGCCTTGGAGCCATCATTGCGGACCTTCATGCGCCATACTTCGTAGGATCTGTTTAGCGGCACGTAATATAATGATTCTGTATGAATGTTGTCATAATCCGAGACGATGTTCGTGTATCCGGTTCCATGATGGCACACAGATTTGTACTGCTCCAGATCCTTGCCAACCGGCTGCCAGGAGCCGGACCAATAATCTCCGTTCTCCAGATCTCTCACGTAAATGTAGCGCCCCGGTTCGTCCTTGGAATTGAAGTGGTACCTTATATGCCGCCCGTTTGCTCCAGATTTTACAAAGCTATAGCCTCCTGCGTTGCCAGAAATGATGGCGCCGTATTCCGGCGATCCGAGGTAGTTCGCCCAAGGTGCAGGGGTGTTCGGTTTTGTAATGAGATATTCTTTGTTCTTTTCATCAAAATAACCATATTGCATAACCATTCCTCCTATTAAAGTGACTAACTGCCATTTGTAAACGCGCGTTCACAAATGGGTATAATATCCAATCTCAATTACATTATAAGATAGTTTCAGTTAGTCTATAACCCCATATTTAAGAATAAAAAACAAAATATTGAATGTTTTTTCTAGCTACATTATCCTTTAATTCACAGATTAAGGATCTCTTAGATTCATTGAACTAACGCTTATCGAAAGGCCGTGAATTGTGAGTTTGCTTATTCCCGGTTCGGCTCCTATGATATATGAGAAAAAGCATGATCTGAGATACACGAATCCAATTTGGGGCGGTCAGCCGGATGAGTCATCCCAACATGACAAAATCCAAAGATGCCGCCTGCAGCCGTAAAAAGACAACCCTGACAAATGAACTGTGACTAAGGGTGTCTTTTTCATTTCAACGCTGTTTTATACTATACGTGGTGGTTAAAAAGCTTGTCAGTAGCATGATTTAAGAGTTACGCCCATAGTGAAATCATTCTGCTAAAATAGGATCATATAGAGACACTGTTCCACTCACTATGTATAGTTGCCAAATCCCGAGCAGCCCAACTAAAATTCAAGGAGGCTTCATTATATGAGGACAGGAGCAGAGCAGCAATTGAACGATGGCCCTAAAATCCGCAAAGAAAAAGTAACTGTTTCTACAATGATTACTATATATTGTAAGAGAAAACATCATGTAAAGGGACTCTGTGATGAATGTCAGAACTTAAATGAATATGCTATGAAAAGACTATCCCACTGCAAATTCGGTGAAGAGAAAACGGCTTGTGCAAAGTGTTCTATTCATTGTTATAAACCGGTTTACCGCAAAAAAATCAAGGAAGTTATGCGTTTTTCAGGTCCATGGATGCTGCTGTACCATCCGTTGGAGTCCATAAGGCATATCCCAATACCAGATAAGTTAAGAAAATCAATTTCACGATAGTTATCTTAACAAGTGGCTTCAGAAGTTTTGATTGGTCAACCCTTGTTCAAGTTCCAAGACACCAGACTATACAAGGGAGCTTAGAATTAGCGATGAACGAAGGTTTTTTTTGAGAACGACGATTCATTTATTGCAGTTCAGGTAATTTTGAAGGGATAATTCCACGACAGGAGAGGACGGATCATATGGCGGCTAATTGGTGGTTGGCTCTAATTATTATGGTCGTGTTAAACGGGATTTTGGTGTGGACTTTGTTTGTAGAGGGAGAGTCCACAAGTCGCAGAGCCAAAAAGTGGTTTTTTATTATTGTGAATGTCATTGGGCTTATTCTTGCAGTCTCTCAATTTTTCTGGATGAAGTTTTAACCTTGGGTAAGGAAAACCATACTAGATAAACTTAAGATGGGCGAATGCACCTCGGCCTGCATAGTAGAGCTGAAAGACACCTCTCGGGGTGTCTTTTTTGTTGGCAGATTCCAACCTATCATCCCCCTGCCTAATAATCATTAACTCAGAATACCGCAGGATGAGCGCTGATATGAGTAAATGATTGTATCGGAACCGCTGTAGCGATTGGTATGCTCAGGGCGTTATAGTTCCAAAATATGTATTAAAAGTAAGATCAATGGTTTGGATTGCCGGAATAAGAGACAGGTAGCTTAGAGAAGGAGGAGATGAAGAAGCTTCGCGAGAACTTGCAAGCGATTTCATATTTTTCTGTAAACTATTCGATCAGGAGGCAAAAGAATGAAGAAAAGAGCTGCAAAGGTAGCCAGCATAATGATGTTGTTTTCGCTTGTACTATCTTTAATAGCGGGCGGATGGTCAAATTCGGTCGTACATGCTGCTGGACTTACGATCACTGGCAGTGGAGGCTGGAATGAAGCTGCGTATGTGGAGTGGACCCCTGTAAGTAATGCTACCGGGTACAATGTATATGTTAAACCAGCAAGTGCGGCAGATTCCGGGTTTCAAAAAATCAATAATGAATTGATCCGCAAATACGCTCCCTACTGGAGAGCGGATGCTGTGGGGCTTGCTGCGGGAGCTTATGTCATGAAGGTTGAAGCCACGCTGCCAGGAGGAGAGGCGTTAAGTGCGGTTTCTAATACGCTGTCTGTAGCGTCATTTGACCGGTCAGGATTCGCTTTTTCGGCAAACTCAGAATATGGATCGGGTTCAGGTGCTTATAATGAGAACGGTACGCTGAAGACTGGTGCACAAGTGCTGTATATCACTTCTAAGAATGCGCAAACGGTAACGCTCGATGTTAAAATCAACAGCTCCGGCGCTGTGCAGACAGGTGTGGGTCTTGGCGGAATTCTGGCACTCAGACAAAAAGGCTATGATACAACGCCGCTTGCCATCCGCATTATTGGGAAGGTTACAGCTGCTGATCTGAGTGGACAACTTAACAGCACTGGATACCTTGAAGTCAAAGGTAAAAGCAATTATTCGGAAATGAATATAACGATTGAAGGTATCGGAGACGATGCGTATGCGTATGGGTGGGGAATGCTGCTCAGATATGTAGGTAATGTGGAAGTAAGGAACATCGGAGTGATGTTGTTCCCGGATGATGGCATTTCAATGGATACGGGCAATGCGAACGTGTGGGTGCATAATAATGATATTTTCTATGGATCTGCAGGGAGCGACGCGGACCAAGCCAAAGGTGACGGTTCCACAGACCTTAAAAAGGGATCAACGTATATTACTATTTCCTACAACCACTACTGGGATTCCGGCAAAGCAGCTCTATTCGGTTTGAGCGAATCGGCTGAGTTCTTTGTGTCCTTCCACCATAACTGGTTCGATCATTCAGACTCCCGTCATCCGCGTATAAGAGTGGCCTCTGTTCATGTCTATAATAACTTCTATGACGGAGTGTCGAAATATGGTGTTGGGGTTACAACAGGAGCTTCAGCTTTTGTAGAATCGAATCTTTTTAGACATGTCAAAAACCCAATGTTAAGCTCCTTACAAGGAACGGATGCTATCGGTGAGGAAGGTACGTTCTCAGGTGAGAACGGAGGGATGATCAAAGCCTACAACAATAGCATTATTGAAGTGGGAAGTCTTATTTATGCCAACTCCAATGCTGGAACAGCTCCGGCCAATGCAACCTCTTTTGATGCCTATGTAGTATCGTCGAGAAATGAAACCGTTCCAAGCTCATATAAAGCCTTAGTAGGCGGAACAGCTTATAACAACTTCGATACGAGCGTAGATACAGGGGTAAGTGCCTCTGACATCGATAGCGCGAGCGCTATTGAACAGATCGTTACGGCAGAAGCCGGACGCCTGAATGGTGGAGACTTCACCTGGGAATTTAATGATTCGGTGGATGACGTATCGTATTCACTGAATACAGCGCTAATGTCCGCCATTCGCAGCTATACAACGGGGCTAGTATCTGTAGGGGGGAACTCCAACCCAACGACCCCGACTCCAGCACCAACAGCAACTCCAGCGCCAACGGCAACACCAGCACCAACGTCGACAGCAACAGCAACTCCAGCACCAACGGTAACTCCAGCACCAACAGCGACTCCAACGCCTACAGCAGGAGCGTATGTCCATAACTTTACCACCAATGGAACAACTAGCAGCTTCTTCAATATTCAAGGTAATCTCTCAACCACCAAGGGGACTGTGGTATATAATGGCCTGACCCTAACCCAGTGTTTGAAAATCGAGAGTTCAACCAGCATTGGGTTCACCGCCAGCAAAGCCTCAACCTTAACTTTAGTATTCAACACAGCAGACGGAACCGCTATCAAGGTGGATGGAACAAGTTATCCCATCACGAACGGCATTGCCACTGTCTCTCTTACGGCAGGTGCACATACGATTACAAAGGATAGTACTACGAACTTGTATTACATGAAGTTGGAGTAGATAAGTTACTATCCTGACCCAGTGATAAAGAGTAAAACGAAAGACACCTCCAGGGGTGTCTTTTTCATGTATAGCGCACAGGCGTTACAATCTTCGATCTTTTTTTACAAGAAACAACATAATAGACAGAATTATTAGCGAAGTTTATAATAAATTGCGGTACTATGTAGTAAAAGATGCCAAAATTGGTGTCTCTTACTTTCGCGCACTAATAAATACTGGGGGGTTTATAAGAATGAAGTTGATTCAAATGAGAAAATCGGTCTTTATTTCATCGATCGTAGTTTCAAGTCTACTGTTTGGCTCAGTAGGAGTATTCGCAGGAACTGGTGTTGAGACGATCAAGGCTAAATTGAACCACGATATTAAGTTTCTTCTTAACGGTGCTAAGTGGACTCCGAAGGATCAATCGGGTAATAACTTGTCCGCTTTGGTATATAACGGTTCTACATATGTTCCTCTAAGATCTGTTTCTGAAGCGCTTGGAGCAGAAATTGATTTTGATGCATCCTCACTAACTATTTCTATTGATGGTTCAGATAATAGCGGGATTCCTTACAATGATGCTAGTATGGCATCGACTCCACAACAACCTGTTACCCAGGCTCCTGCAAACACACCGGCTCCTACAACTGCACCAAGTCAATCCACTACGACGGCTTCAACCAGCAATGGTAAAACCTTTGGTTCTGCAATTTCAATTGGCAAATCTGTTTCATATGACGACCCTTATAGTTATGATGGTTTTGCATACACCGGCAACTATACGGTCTCCGTAAGCTCCGTAAAGTCAATTTCAAGAAGTGAAATTGCAGCGCTTGGTTTCAGGGAGCCGGAAGCAAACGCTCTAATTGATTATAAGTTGGCTAAGGTTAAGATTGTTCTGAAGAACGGTAAGCTTATCTCATATGGTAAACACGAAAGTACATATGTTGATGTTGCTCTTATGCCTAACCTCTGGGGTTCTAAAACTTCAGACGGCAACAGTATTATCGGTGTAACGGATTATGGGTTCACTGGTTCCTTAAGGGAAGCTCTCCAAGACGCAACTAATTTCAAAAAGCTTGAGTCGGGTCAAAGCTACAGCTACAGTGCTGAAGGACTGGTAATCGTACCTGTAACCAAGGGGTTGACGAACTATCTAACCCTTCAACTCAATAACACTGACGACTATGCCAACTCTTTCTTTTACTTCAAGCTTGAGTAGTTAAGGGGGAGAGGACACCTTTCGGGGTGTCTTTTTTTTGTCTACTCCGCATGATTACGCCTTAATAACTTGACTTTCGCAGAGTCAAAATTGACTTGGCAGCAGATGGAGCCAAGATTTAAAAGAAGAAATCGAAAAAATGAAAGAACGCTACTGACATACTGTTGTCAGTAACGGGATGTATTATCAAGATATACAAAATGAAAGTGAGGTTATTACAGGACTCAAGATACGAATACTGCGTTATGGTTATGCCGTGTGGTGTTTTCGGCTCATGTCAGTATTACCATTTATGCTAATAACCATAAACAACCCCATATACAAAGGAGAACATTATATGTCAGTAATTGGACCCGACTTCATTTCACTTCAAGTGAGCGATCTTGAAGGCTCTGCGGAATTCTATCAAAACTATCTCGGACTGGTCCGCTCACAGGCGGGACCACCTCATGCTGTGGTCTTTGAAACAAAGCCTATTGCATTTGCTCTTCGTGACCTAATGCCAGGAATAGAACTCGGTTCAGGGACTCAGCCTGGACTTGGTGTTGCTCTGTGGCTTCATGCCCCTGATACGCAAGAAATCCACGACAAGCTTATTGCAGCAGGCGTAAAGATTACATCCGCACCAATAGATGGGCCATTCGGGCGAACCTTTACATTTGCCGACCCAGATGGTTACCTAATTACCCTTCACAGTAAAGCCTAATACGCAAATGTATCTAGCTCGATAATAGTGATAACTTCCTCTGTCACAGGGAGCTAAGTGATTATTACAATATTAAGACCGTGTTCCTAAACGCGATATGCTCCCCATACGGTAGACAGGTGAAATAATAAACCCTGTTACTGTGAGGGGAGTTTTTTCATGTCAGTCCACGAGCCCGCCCCTGTCCACATTACTCTGTATGATCCCTCACTTAATTATGTTATATTTATTATTGTTAATTTAGCTCTTTACAGTTCTGAAGAAGGAGTACCCCATGACCCAATTTGTCTATAAGCAAATTATTGATGATCTCAAAATGAAGATTTTTGCGGGAAAGTTTGCCGATATGAGACTACCGGATGAGCGCAGTCTTAGCGAAACCTACCAGGTAAGCCGAAGTTCCATCAAACGTGCACTGATGAAGATGGAGAACTCGGGTATTATTTTCAAAAAACGGGGTTCAGGCACCTTTATCAATCCGTTATACATAAAAAATGAATCGATCTTTAATTACGAGGGCTCGAATCTGGGGGTCACCGACAACTTTCAGATGCATGGCAAAAAGCCTAAGGTGAAAGTGCTGGATTTCGAGGTGATCCGGCCTACGGAAGAGCTGCAGCGGGATCTATTCTTGCAGCCCCATGATTTTGTATACAAAATCGTGCGCCTTCGCTTATTCGATGACGAGCCGTTCATGATTGAGACGGGCTTTATTCCGATCAAGATTGTCCAGAACCTGGACCAGACGATTATCGAAGGATCGATCTTTCATTATCTGGAGGAGTCGCGGAATCTGGCGGTGACCAAGTCGTTTTTGTCTATTTTTGCTGAGCCTTCGGGTGCTAATGATCAAGAATTGCTCCATCTGCAGGAGAATGAGCCTGTAGGGATTATGGAGGGGATTTTCTTCCTGGACAATGGGACTCCCTTCGAATTCTCTCATATGCGGTTCCACTACAAATATTTGAAATTCAACACGTTTGTATCTGTACAATAACGTTCTAACGATCCGGCCGGGGAGCATTCCCTGGTCTTTTTTTTGTGTTTTTAAGCGTGTATACAAAGATACATATAGTTACATATTTATAAAAATAAAGATCTTTTTGCTAGTGATTTGCTCCGTTATTCATACTATGTTCAAAATTTCACAAAATTGGACCGTATCAATTGTTAAAATGATTGAATTTTATGAGCGCGGCGGTATGATGTAATTGTAGAAGTAATTATGTTCAGAAAACAGAAAAAAGGAATAGGAGTGGATTGAAATGGGATTATCAACTTTACCCGTGGATTATTCATCTAAAACGTATTTATCCAAGCTAGACGCTTACTGGCGTGCGACCAACTACATATCGGTAGGACAACTGTATTTGAAGGATAACCCGTTGTTAAGAGAACCATTGAAGGACGCAGATGTAAAAATTAAGCCTATCGGACACTGGGGAACGATCCCAGGTCAGAACTTTATTTATGCCCATCTGAACCGTGTCATCTCCAAATATGATCTGAATATGTTCTATGTTGAAGGTCCAGGTCATGGCGGCCAGGTTATGGTATCCAACTCTTATCTGGATGGAAGCTATACGGAGATCTACCCGGAGATTACACAGGATATCCCTGGTCTCAAAAAATTGTTCAAACAGTTCTCATTCCCTGGTGGTGTGGCATCCCATGCGGCTCCGGAAACTCCAGGATCGATTCATGAAGGTGGAGAACTTGGTTACTCCCTGTCCCATAGCGTAGGTGCCATTCTGGATTATCCGGATCTGATCTCGGCAGTAGTTGTAGGCGATGGTGAGGCTGAAACCGGACCACTGGCTGCTTCCTGGCTGTCCAACCGGTTCATCAATCCGATTACAGATGGTGCGGTCCTGCCGATTCTGCACTTGAACGGATTTAAGATCAGCAACCCAACCATTCTGTCCCGTATGTCCAAACAAGAGTTAACCAATTATTTTACAGGGATGGGCTGGGAACCATTCTTTGTTGAAGGCGAGAATCCTGATCTGATGCACCCGCAAATGGCGAAGGTTCTGGATACCATTATCGAGAAAATTCAGGCCATTCAAAAGAATGCACGTGAAAATAATGACACTACCCGTCCGGTATGGCCGATGCTGGTTTGCCGTACTCCTAAAGGCTGGACTGGTCCTAAGGAATGGGATAAAGTGCCGAACGAAGGCTCTTTCCGTGCCCACCAGGTTCCGATTCCAGTGGATCAAAAGAACATGAAGCATGCACCGGCATTGCTTGAATGGCTGAACAGCTATAGACCTGAAGAATTGTTCGACGAGAATGGCCGTTTGAACGCGGACCTCGCAGAAATTCTGCCTACCGGCGACAGACGTATGGGGATGAACCCTGTAACCAACGCAGGTAACCTGATTAAAGATCTATACAAACCGAATTTCCGTAACTATGCGCTGGATAATTCCGTGCCGGGTCAAGTGATTGCACAAGATATGGCTGTGCTGGGCAAATACCTGAAGGAAGTTGTCACTCTTAATGAAGAGAACCGCAACTTCAGAATTTTTGGACCGGATGAAACCATGTCAAACCGCCTGGGTCCTGTGTTTGAAGTAACCAAACGCCAATGGATGGATTCCATTAAAGAACCACAAGATGAATTCCTGGCACCTTATGGCCGTGTAATCGATTCGCAGCTATCCGAGCATCAAGCGGAAGGATTCCTGGAAGGTTATGTATTGACTGGACGCCACGGATTCTTCGCCAGCTATGAAGCTTTCCTGCGTGTAGTAGATTCGATGATTACCCAGCACTTCAAATGGCTGCGCAAAGCGACAGATCAAAGCTGGCGTACAGATATTCCGTCCTTGAATGTCATTGCAACTTCAACAGTGTTCCAGCAGGACCATAATGGCTACACTCACCAGGATCCAGGATTGCTCGGCCACTTGGCAGACAAGAAACCGGAATTTATCCGTGAGTATCTGCCGGCTGATGCCAACACCTTGCTGGCTGTCTTTGACACCATCTTGAATGACCGCCAGAAGATCAACCTGATCGTGTCGTCCAAGCATCCGCGTCCGCAATGGTTCTCGGCTGATGAAGCGCAGGAACTGGTGGATAAAGGACTTAAGATCATTGACTGGGCAAGCACAGACAAAGGCGGAGAGCCAGATGTAGTTATTGCTTCGTCCGGTACAGAGCCTACTATGGAGAGCTTGGCAGCGATCTCCATCCTCCATGAGAAATTGCCTGATCTGAAAATCCGCTATATCAACGTGGTAGATCTGCTGAAGCTGAGAAGTCAGAAGCTCGACCCTCGCGGTTTATCTGACGCTGAGTTTGATCAATTTTTCACAAAGGATAAACCGGTCATTTTCGCATTCCATGGCTATGAAGGCCTGATTAAAGATCTGTTCTTCGACCGCCACAACCATAATCTGCATGTACATGGCTACCGGGAGAACGGCGATATTACCACACCATTTGATATGCGCGTACTGAATCAGATGGACCGTTTCGACCTGACGAAGGAAGCTGTTCTGAGCTTGCCGGATGCCGGTAAGTACCAGGCAATCGCCGACGAAATGGATGCTATGGTGAAGAAGCATAACCAATATATCCGTGAAGAAGGTATCGATCTGCCAGAAGTAGAGAATTGGGTATGGAAGGCTTTGAACTAAAAGCATAAGCTACTCTATAGGGGATGTCCTAAAGGTCATGAAAATGGCTGGGGGCATCCCTTTTTGTATGAAGAAATATTAGACATCGATTACTATTCATAATCAGCTTTTGGACTTCGACTTCCCATCTTCCAATAGGGTTGAACCCTCTTCAAGCTTCGGCTTACTCTCCGCCACTCCGGTTCTGCTGTTCTCCATCTCCGTAAGGTGCTTCCAGTACCGCTTGGGCATCAGCGAGGAACGAAGGCGGTCGTTCTTGCGCTCGCGTATGCCGATGGCGTTGTAGAATCCTTGCCACAGGCGGCGGTATTCTTCTTCTGCTGCATCGGGTGCAGGCGGTACCCATTCATCGAGCGGAATAATGGCCTGCTGTCCAGGCTGGTGGATAAGGGCCATGCGGTGGGTTGCGTCGTAGATCATGAAGCTCTCGCCATGGAACCGGTCGCAGAAATGATCCTGAATGACAGGCAGCACGAAGCCTTTGGGCTCAATGACTGCCGCCATAACTGGTCCATATACGGAGAAACGCACAAAACCCAGATACAGGTGAGCTTCCCGATGAAGCTGCTGGACTGCCTTCCGCAGAGCGTTCACCGTATCATCGGCAAGCATATCCATCACCTTACGGCCATGAGTGAAGCCGAGATATAGGAAATTCAATAGAAGCAGCTCCCTGTCCGGCACGCAGGACCAGAATCCAAGACGAACCCACTCCTCTGCCTCCGGGCAGATGCGGAGCGGGATGGACTTCAGCACCCGTTCTGCTCTGCTGATGTCCGTATCAATCCATTTGGATTCCAGCAGCAAGCCTTGGTCTTCTTCATCCGAATGTATAGCGAGCGGGGTTTCTTTCCATTGATAGCTCTCAAATACACAGCATAGCAGACCTTCAAAGCTCCCGTCGTAGGTATAGGCCAAAGCGGCTGCCTTAAACATCAGGGCCATTCGCCTCCCTTAGGGGCAGCAGCTCCTGTTGTCAGCACAGCTTTGCCGGTAGCGGGAGCAGCAGAGCCTGCTGTCAGATAGGAATCGTCAAATAGAGTGAGCTGCTCATACTGCGGCGGCTCGACTCCGGCGAGCTCCTGTCCGGACATGAGTGAGCGGAGCAGGGTGTGCTCGCCTACTTTTAAGCCTTCCAGCATTTTTCCCTTACAGGTTATGAAGAATTGGGCACGTTTAAGCACTACACCCAGCTTCTTCAAGGCAGCGAAGTCCAGGGTTCCGGCCCGGCGTGCCTTCACGATCCGCTGAGCACTTCTTACCCCGATCCCGGGCACCCGCAGCAGCTGCTCATATGGGGCACGGTTGATCTCAACCGGGAATTGCTCGCGGTGATTCACCGCCCAGCTGCATTTCGGATCCAGCAGCGGATTGAAGTTGGGAACGGCTTCATCCAGTAATTCATGAGCCTGAAACCCGTAGAAACGCAGAAGCCAGTCAGCCTGGTAGAGGCGATGCTCCCGGAGCAGCGGCGGTTTGGTATCCAGAGCAGGCAGAAGTGAATGCTCGATTACAGGGGTATAGGCAGAGAAAAAAACGCGCTTCAAGCCATACTTCCGGTACAATCCTTCGGTGAGGGTCAGAATGCGGTAGTCCGTATCGGGTGTAGCTCCGACAATCATCTGGGTGCTCTGGCCGGCGGGGGCGAAGCGGGGAGCGTGGTTATATTTGACGAGATCCGAGCGGTTCTCGTTGATCTTTTCCTTGATCAGGGACATGGGCTTCAGAATGGAGGTTTTGCTTTTGTCAGGGGCCAGCAGACCCAGGCTTTCTTGGGAAGGCAGCTCGATATTGACACTCATGCGGTCGGTCAGCAGGCCAAGTCGGGAAAGCAGTACTTCATCTGTACCGGGAATGGCCTTCACATGGATGTAGCCTCCGAACTGATAAGTGTTCCTTAGCAGATCAAGAGCGGCAATCATTTGTTCGGTTGTATAATCGGGACTTCGCATAATACCGGAGCTGAGAAATAAGCCTTCTATGTAATTACGGCGGTAGAACTGCATGGTCAAGTCTGCAAGCTCCTCCGGTGAGAGTGCGGCCCTGGGTGTAGGGTTAGATTTACGGTTCACGCAGTACGCGCAGTCGTATACGCATCCGTTAGTCATCAGCACCTTAAGCAGTGAAATGCAGCGTCCATCGGCTGCGAAGCTGTGGCAGATGCCCATGCTGACAGCATTGCCCATGCCACCGGACTGGCTCTTGCGCTCGGAACCGCTGGAGGTGCAGGCTACATCATATTTGGCCGAAGCCGTTAAAATCTCAAGTTTCTCCATCATATCCACGCAGAATCCCCCTCATACGGGAAATTATATACCGAACACTTGTTCTTGTCAAAAATCAGACGCATTCTGTCCCCTTTTGGACTGGAATTTTGATCTGCAATGTACAAAAGTTTGCCTTATGTATATAATAATAGGAACATAAGTTCCTATATTGGTTGTTGAATGGAAATTAATAACTCCCTACATTATAGGCATATAGAAACACAAGGGAGGCATTAAATGTGAGTACAATTGAATACTATCGTCACGAGCTCTACCGGATTGCCTGGCGTATGCAGTATCGTGCCAAGAGGGATTTCAAGCGGGAAGTTCCTCTTGCATCCAGTCCAGAGCCTCTTACTCCTTCATTCTCCGAACAAGCCGATAACAGATTATTAGTACAGCAGTATTTAAACGGACTAACGTCAGAAGTGGGAAAGAAGGTCATATGCGCAATCTATCTGGCAGATAAAACAGAAGCTGAGGTCGCCCGGCAATTGAATATATCTCAACAGGCGGTGAACAAATGGAGAAAGAAAATGATTCAGGAATTAAGTCAGAAGATGAATTCCTAGGTTTGCTTGAACGTCTTCAGAAGGATAATGATGAGTCGGCTACCCTTGCATTATTGAAGTTTTTCGAAAAAGATATGGTACGGTTAACCCGTCTGCTGCGGATGCCCAAAGAAGATGCCATACAGACTATGAAGGTTGAGCTACTGGAGTGTTTTAAAAGAAAGAATGGATAAGAATCAGCAGGGAGCATGCGCTGTTCGGCAGTGCTCTCCCGGCGGGAATGTATGCGCATTCCTTCTTGTGCTATAATAGCAACTAATAGTTATGGAAATGAATCTATTCGTTGTTGTCTTGAATACTGGAGTGGGAGTGTTGAAGGGATGAGAGGGTATAATATATGGCGTCCATTGATGCTGATCATGGTTGCGCTGGTTACGAGGACATTAGTGAACAGTGTGTGCCTCATGTTCGGCATGTCCCCTGGTTCGGCAAGCAGTGTCGCTATGATAGGTATGATTATTGCCGCGCTCGTGATGTACAACCGGATGATGAAACAGCGCCGGAAATAAATATAGGATTGGGACTGACACTTCACCTGTTGATGCGGGCTGCCGGAGAGATCCGGTGCATGCATGAACGGGTTACTTGTGTTGATTATATAATTGACGAACTCATCTCTATAACAATACCTTTGATTCTTGAAAGGGGATTCTTTATAGTAGAAGGTATGCATGGGCTCGCGAGATTCCAGAAATCTCAGAAGGGACATAGAACCTTTTTAGAGAGTCTGCACTGGATAGGAAATCACAATCAGGAGGAAATGAAATTGACTACACAGAGTTTAGGAGTTCCACTAGAGGGTTTTGCAGAATTCAGCCGGACCGTAGGTGCGGAAGGCGCGGTGCTGCTGAGAAATGAAGGCCAGGTGCTTCCGCTGCGCGGTGGTGAAACCGTTTCGATTTTTGGCAGAACCCAGGTGAATTATTACCGCAGCGGTACAGGCTCAGGCGGAAGTGTGCATGTCTCATACACAACCAATCTATTAGATGGACTTCGCAGCAAGAAGAGCCTTGCTGTGAACGAAGAGCTGGCGGGAGTCTATGAAAAGTGGATTGAGCACAATCCTTTTGACAATGGCGGCGGAGCCTGGGCTGCAGAGCCTTGGCATCAGAAGGAAATGCCATTAACTGATGAGCTGGTGTCGCAGGCAAGAAGCAAATCGGACAAGGCGATCATCGTCATCGGACGTACCGCGGGAGAAGATCAGGATAATGCAGACGCGCCGGGCAGCTACCAGTTGACGACAGATGAGCAGACGATGCTGAAGCAGGTAACGGGTTATTTTGAGCAGACGATCGTCGTGCTGAATGTCTCGAATATTATTGATATGAGCTGGCTGAATGATAATAGCTATAAGCACCCTATTCCGGGCGTGATATATTCCTGGCATGGCGGGATGGAAGGGGGCAATGCCATTGCCGACGTGCTGGCTGGTGAAGTGACGCCAAGCGGCAAATTGACGGATACCATTGCTTATTCAATCCAAGACTATCCTTCGACTGCTAACTACGGCAATGAATTCAAAAACTTCTATCAGGAAGATATTTATGTAGGGTACCGTTATTTTGAGACCTTCTGTCCGGACAAGGTTCAGTTCGAGTTCGGCTACGGGATATCCTATACCACATTCTCCATTGAGCCGGATGAAGCCAAGCTGGTCAGTCAGGCAGGCAAGCTCTCCGCTCAGATCGGGGTAAACGTAACGAACACGGGAACCACTTTTGCAGGTAAAGAGGTTGTGCAGGTCTATTACGAAGCTCCGCAAGGCAAGCTGGGTCAACCGGCTAAAGTGCTGGCGGCATTCGGAAAGACCGGGCTTCTTCAGCCGGGAGAGTCGCAGCATCTGACGGTGAGCTTCCCGATCCATTCGATGGCCTCCTATGATGATGCCGGCGTGACCGGATATCCTTCAGCCTATGTGCTGGAAGCGGGAACCTACCGTATATATGTGGGAAGCAGCATTAAGAAGGCATCAGAAATTCTGGTAGAGGGACGCAGCGGTTATGTGCTGGAGGCTCTTGAGGTGGTGGAACAGCTTCAGGAAGCACTGGCGCCAACGGAAGGGTTCACCCGGATGATGCCTGGAGCGCGCAAGGAAGACGGTTCCTATGAATTAGTATACGCTGCCGTCCCTACGCGCAAGGTTTCGATGAAAGAGCGAATCGAGCAGAATTTGCCCGAAGCACTTACGCAGACGGGGTACCAAGGCTATACCTTAAGAGATGTGCATGACGGAAAAGTAGAGATGACTACCTTTATCGCCCAGCTGAGTGATCAGGATCTCGCAGTAATTGTGAGAGGCGAAGGAATGAGCAGTCCGCTGGTTACACCGGGTACAGCGTCGGCATTTGGCGGTGTCAGTGATCAGCTGTTCAGTTACGGCATTCCGGTAGCTTGTACCGCAGACGGCCCTTCCGGGATCCGGATGGACAGCGGACATAAGTCGACTCAGGTTCCAATTGGAACACTGCTTGCGGCAACCTGGAATGCAGATCTGGTCGAAGAGCTATATGTCTTGGAAGGCCGGGAGCTGGTTAGAAACAGCGTGGATACTTTGCTTGGACCGGGGCTGAATATCCGCCGTAGTCCGCTGAATGGACGTAACTTCGAGTATTTTTCAGAGGATCCTCTAATTTCAGGAATGTTTGCGGCAGCTTGCACGCGCGGGATCATGAAAGGCGGCTCGAATGCCACTCTGAAGCACTTTGCCTGCAATAACCAGGAGAAGCACCGCAGCAAGGTGGATGCCATTGTATCAGAACGTGCTGTCCGGGAGATTTATCTTAAGGGCTTTGAGATTGCGGTAAAAGAAGGCGGAGCGAACTCGATCATGACCTCCTATAATCCGGTGAACGGACATTGGGCAGCTTCGAATTATGACCTGAATACCACGATTCTCCGCGGAGAATGGGGCTTCCAGGGCATTGTAATGACGGACTGGTGGGCCATTATGAACGATGTTGTAGATGGGGGTCCGGCGGACCGCAAGAACACGAACTGGATGGTCCGCGCGCAAAATGACTTGTACATGGTTGTAAGCAACTATGGTGCTGAAGTCAACGCCTATGATGACAACACTCTGGAGTCGCTGGATAATGGTTCCCTGACCCGTGGAGAGCTGCAGCGCTCTGCTATGAACATCTGCCGGTTCATTATGAATGCTCCGGTATTCACAAGACCTCATGTGAGTGAGGAGACGGTGGAGAGCTTCAAGGCGAATCCTGCCCTTTCGGCAGAACAGGCGCAGTCTCTGGCGCAGAATGCACAGGTGAAACCATCCGTAGCAGGGTCGACCTTCGTACAGGTGGAACAAGCAGGTGAATACCGGATTATTGTGGGTATTATGTCCACTGAAACCGAATTGGCGCAGAGCGCATGCAATGTGACCCTGAATGGCCAGACGATGGCAACCATTCAGACGAACGGTACGGACGGCAAGTGGATCAGACAGAAGCTGGTGAAGGTCGAACTGGAAGCCGGCCTGTATGAGCTGAAGCTGGATTTCGTCAAACCGGGCCTGCAGATCGACTGGATTGAATTCAAGCAGGTGTAAGCAGCATTGTTTGGATAAAGGGAAAAGAGAGTGCCTTTAATGGGTACTCTCTTTTGTTGTTTTCAGCAGGGCAATAAAAGGGGATGGGTGGAGGGATTTGGAGATATTTGTCGAATTAACTTAGGTATAGCTTGCATGTGAAGGAGGTGAATCCCGGTGCTGTTGTCGAAGGCTTGAGCAGACGCAGACATAAGCATACGGGAGAAGCAATGTGGAACTGGCTGAAAACATCCAAAGCACCAGCGATCGAAGAGGGCATTCAGAATGATCGGCCTGAGACAACAGCAGACTCCTCCAATCCCAAGATCATTATTATTACTGGAACAAGCGGTGCGGGGCGGAAAAGCATTGCCAAGCAGCTTAGTGCTTCGCTGGGAATCCCCTATATCCTTCCTTACACTACACGTTCGGCCCGTCCGCAAGAGAAGAATGGGAAACATTATCATTTTGTCTCCGAGAGCGAGTTTCAGGCGATGGTGGAGAGCAATGCATTTTTTCAGAGAGTCCGTTTGGAGCGGGGGGACTACGGGATTACAGTGGCAGACCTGGAACAAGGCCTTGAAGAGCATAATGCCGTCATCGTTGTAGTGAATCATGAAGGGGCCAGTGCATTCCGGAAGAAGTACGGTGAGGATGCCTTGCGGGTATTTATATACGTGACGAAGAATGATATTCAGCTTAGGCTAGAGCGGGAAGCGGTGCCGTACGGCATTATAGATGAATACCTGGGCAATTATACGGAGCAAGTGGCCTATAAAAGGGAGTCGGAATATCTGCTGCAGAATATGGACCCGGAGGTCACCGTTCAGAAAATCAAGGAGTTCTTGCAGACGAAGATGTAGGCAAGCGGGGAACTTTATCCCCATCACAGAGAGATGTCCCAAAGGCCATATAAAGGCTGATGGGACATCTCTTTTTGTGCCTCCGCTAGATAGCTCTGCCAGGCTCTGTCCTACTCTCCCTCCCATTCCTTTGTTTAGATCACAAGCATCACGGTTACATTAGAAGAAGTAAACGCATGAAGCAGAAATGGTTGCCACACCCTATCAACCCTATCAAAAGGAGGAAACAAAAGATGACTGACCAATACAAGATGCAGGACCCTGTGAAGCAGTACACCAAGGCGGGTCCGGAATTTGAGCAGCAGCAGAACCCTCCGGGTCTTGAACAGGAAATGAACCCGCTTCCGGATGCGGGGCAGGATACGTATCGCGGAACAGGGCGTCTTACTGGACGCAAGGCGATTGTAACCGGGGCCGACAGCGGGATTGGCCGCGCGGTTGCGATTGCTTTTGCCCGGGAAGGTGCCGATGTGGTCCTGTCCTATCTGCCCGAGGAAGAGAAGGATGCCCAGGAAGTAGTGAAGCTCGTGCAGGAAGCCGGCCGTACCGCAGTCGCAGTTCCGGGCGATCTGAAGGATGAGAAATACAGTGAAGAGCTGGTTGCTGCTGCAGTAGACAAGCTGGGAGGCATTGATATTCTGGCTAATATTGCAGGCATGCAGCAGTTCGTACCAGAGATTGCCGACCTCACCACTGAGCAGTTCGATGCGACATTCAAGACCAACGTCTACGGATTATTCTGGCTCTGCAAAGCGGCCCTTAAGCATATGAAGCCGGGCAGCACGATTATCAATACCTCTTCGATTCAGGCATATGAGCCTTCGCCGATTCTGCTCGATTACGCGACGACCAAGGCTGCAATCAACACCTTCAGCAAGTCTCTGGCGCAGCAGGTGGCCAGCAAAGGTATCCGTGTTAATGTTGTAGCTCCTGGACCGGTATGGACACCGCTGCAGGTTGCCGGCGGACAGCCGACTAAAGTGCTCAAGGACTTCGGTGCCAAGACCCCGCTTGGACGTCCGGGCCAGCCTGCCGAGATGGCTCCGGCCTACGTGTTCCTGGCCAGTCAGGAGTCAAGCTATATCAGCGGGGAGACGCTGAACGCGAATGGCGGCATGCCAACGCCGTAAACAGTTACGGAAGCAGTACTGCTAGCTCAGAAGACTGCTAGCCTCCGCCGCTGGAGAACGCCGAGCGAACAATACCGTGAATAAGCATAAAGTGATCAGGGCCGCCCATTAGTCAGGGGCGGTCTTTATTTTGGTGGAAGACAGGTAAGTCTGTGTCATTCTGCCAAAGCCGCATACCTCCTCATTCACCCGAATAAAATATATGATTCACAGTCCGGATCGAGAGGATGGTATTATGCAAATTCATGTGGTGCAATCGGGCCAGTCCCTGTATGGTATCGCGCAGGCCTACGGAGTACCTGCTTCTGAAATTAGCGAAGCCAATCAACTGTCTGCACCCGGCAGGCTCGTGGTCGGGCAAACCCTGGTGATTCCGATTACGGGTATGTATTACTGGGTACGGCCGGGAGACAGCTTCTATAGCATCTCGCGGAAATTTGGTGTTAACATCAATACTCTGGCTGCCAGCAATCAGTTGTCCTTGAATCAGCCTTTGCAGATTGGGCTTCGCTTGTATATCCCGCCTAAGCCGAAGCGAAAAGCGGAAATTAACGCCTATGTCGAACCTAGAGGGGGAGAAGTATCCCAGAGTTTGCAAAATGCCGCAGTTGAGGCTGCGCCCCATCTCACATACCTGGCCCCCTTCAGCTTCCGGGTGCAGCGGGATGGCTCTCTGGAGGCCCCGCCTTTGGATGGTCTGGCTTCGATTGCCGGACAAAATCGGGTGACGTTGATGATGGTCGTGACCAATCTGGAGAATGCACAGTTCAGCTCTGAGCTGGGGCGGTTAATTCTAAATGATCCGGCTGTTCAGGCCCGGCTTCTAGACAACATTATCAGCACTGCGAAGCGGCTGGGTTTCCGCGATATCCATTTTGACTTTGAGTTTCTCCGCCCGGAGGACCGTGAGGCATATAATACATTTCTCCGCAAAGCTGCGGCACGGATTCATCAGGAAGGCTTCCTGTTGTCCACCGCATTAGCGCCCAAAACAAGCAGAGCCCAAGTGGGGGCCTGGTACACCGCCCATGATTATAAGGTGCATGGCGAGGTGGCTGATTTTGTGATTATTATGACGTATGAGTGGGGGTACAGCGGAGGGCCGCCCATGCCGGTCTCCCCCATCGGACCTGTCCGCAAGGTGCTGGAGTATGCCCTGAGCGAGATGCCGGGGTCCAAGATTATGATGGGGCAGAACCTGTACGGCTATGACTGGACCTTGCCCTACGTTGCTGGCGGAGCCTATGCCAAAGCGCTAAGCCCCCAGGCGGCAATTGATCTGGCCAGAACCAGGAATGCTGCGATTCAGTATGACTACAAGGAACAGGCGCCGTATTTTGACTATACGGATGATGCTGGTAAGCAGCATAAGGTCTGGTTCGAGGATGCCCGTTCGATTCAGGCGAAATTTACGCTGCTGAAGGAGCTTGGCCTTAGAGGAATTAGTTACTGGAAGCTGGGGCTTCCTTTTCCACAGAACTGGCTGCTGATCGAGGATAACTTCCAGGTTGTGAAAAGATAGCCAGATGGCATCAGACTATCCCGCTTTTAATGGAAGATTACTGCTCGGCTGCAGCCGGATGAACCTCTCCCCAGGCATAATACTGCCCAGGATGGGTACGAAGTCCACCTCGGTGGCGGTTAGGGGATACTCGGCACGAAGAGGAATTTCCTTGATAATCTCACGGTGCACAAGACAGTTCTTCTCAAGCTCCCTGAGCTGTTTGGTCAGTATCGTATGGGTGAGAACAGGAAAGGGTGCATTTGATCTGCACAAACCGTGTGGGCCTGCCCAACAGTTCCGTAGAATCAAGATTACACAAAAACCCTAAGTAGCAAAGAGAACAGTATCTTGTAGGCAAAGCAAAGGGGCTGTCCCATAAGCCATGAAATGGCTGATTGGGACAGCTTTTTTTGAAGTCAGATAGACGGTTGCGCTTGTGAGGACGCTACGCGTACGGACCATTGTTCCAATCGCTGTGCTCTCCAGATTTTTTTCATTCCCCTTAGTGGTGAAAATCCGGAGACCAAGGCGAACGCTATCGCTTTTCCACAATCGTTCCGTCCTCTCCGCTGTTTAAGCGGGAATCGTATCTATATAGATTGAACTTTAAATAGTAATAAAAGGAAAAAGTGGCGTAAGGGAATTTTGGAACTGTAGGAGCGGTAGCGTCCGCCTTTGTCTGCGGATTTCTACCGTAAACAGCGGTATAAATCAAGAAATCTGCAGACAACAGCGGCCGGAAGTCCAAATATTCTCTGGAGTCACGGCAATCCCTGAATAGAAAAGTCACAAGTTCAATCTATATAGAGGTCGGGTGGCTTTCACTTGCCCACAATCTACTAAAGCAAGCTACATATGACCAAAAACAAAGAGCAGGATCCTCCAATACAGGAGAATCGCTGCTCTTTTAAGTTTTTAGCTTTTGAGAAGATAGCGTGTACGTTTCCGCCAGTAGAATATCTACTTTTGGGACAGCCCCGTCTATTCCAAACGGTTGGAGTGCTGGGGCGAAAGCTGTTGTACACGCTTTGCCCGTGTGACTGGAGCAGCTGCTATGTTATCGTTCATTTCCGGGAGGTGTTTCCAATAACGACGGGGCATCAGCGAGGCACGCAGGCGGTCATTGCGGCGCTCTTGGATTCCTATGGCGTTATAGAATCCCTTCCATAGACTGCGGTATTCCTCTTCGGCTTTATCGGGTGCAGGAGGCACCCATTCATCGAGTGGAATGATCGCTTGCTGCCCGGGCTTATGTATAAGCGCCATCCCATGGGTCTTATCATAAATCATGTCCGCCGCGAAGCTGTGGCAGATGCCCATGATGACCGCATTGCCCATGCCGCCGGCCTGACTCGGGCGGTTGCTGCCGCTTGAGGTGCAGGCTACATCATATTTGGCCGAAGCGGTCAAAATTTCAAGTTTCTCCATAACATCCACGGGAATACCCTCCTCCTAGGAAAAGTATATACCGAACAAATGTTCCTGTCAAAAACCAGCGAAGTTTTCCATAAGTCTTAATACAGCTTGTGGCCGAATTCAGGGGAACACATTTACGAAAGGATTTTTGTCGATTTGTAAATAATTTCATCGAATTTACAGGAATAATTTTCTTGTTGGCGAATTTGTAAGAGTGTTTGTTGCAGTCTTATTTTTTTTTGGGGGGGATGAGTGTGTGAAGGTCTATTCGATTGCAAGAATACTAAGTGTAGAAGTGAGAGGGAGATAATTATGAGAAAGTTGTTGGCAGTAAGTGTGTTCTTGTTCTTTTTTATCCTGATATCTGCTCCTGATTCAGCCAGTGCATTATCCCCTGACGCAGGTTTATTAAGGGGAGTACCTTCAACCGATATCCACGATGGTAATGGATCAATTCTTGCTGCTACTGATGGTGACGATATTCTTGGAAGTGAAATAAAGCTTGCTCAAGAGGTAAGATATGACTTGCCTTATATTTCAGATGTAAAAAGTTATTATCTAAGTATAGAAGGACGGTACTTTGATTTATATTTTTATGACCTTCAAGGAAATGTTTTACATACGATTCCTTATACAGAATTACAGTATGAGCATACAGGGAATTTACACCCAAGATATGCTGAATTAGATGTTGTAATAAAAAATGTAGCCTACATTGTTGCTAAGAATATTACCAGTGCACCTATTTTTCTCAATGAAATTGATCTATTGGGAAATGTCGTAGCACCAAGTAATCTTGTCGCTACCGCAGATTCTAATAGTATTCATCTAAAATGGGATTCGGTTGACGGTGCAACGGTATATAGCGTAGATCGATCGACGACTTACGGAGGACAATACCAATTTGTCTCGTATACGAATACACCGGATTATACAGACAGTGGAGTAAATAACGGAACTACCTATTATTACGTGGTAACAGCGTTAACTAATTATGGTGAGACTCCTAGTTATAACTCCAATCAAGTTACAGTTACTCCCCATGCTCCAGGACTGCAGGCTCCATTAAATCTTTTTGGATCAGCAGGGAATAATCAGATTAATCTGACTTGGAACGCATCCGAAGGGGCCACTAGTTATAATGTAAAGCGTGCAACTGAAGCAGGTGGTCCTTATACCACAATTGCAAGCCATATGACGGGAACTACCTTCACAGAAGCTTGGACGGGAACCGTTTATTACTATACAGTTACAGCTGTCGATTCTTCAGGCGAGAGTGCACATTCCAACGAGGTAACTGTTGAGTTAAGTACCTTACAGGACATTCCGAATGCATATGGTTATACGCTAGGTATATTAGGGGGAGTACATCCAACTTATATGAACGATGGTAGTTTAATTAGTTCCTATATTGGTTCTCAATGTACAACCGATGGCGACTATACTACTGGATTTGTCATGAAGCCTTCTCAAGAGTTTAGATATGACCTGCCATATAGTTCCGATGTGACAGACTATTATGTGAATGCAGATAGCGCGTACATAGCATTCTTAGATATGAATTTCTATGACCGTCGAGGAAACCTCCTGCGTACCATTCCCGGTTCGGATTTATCACATACCCCGATAAGCACTTCGGGTACTTCGAATCCATTTTATACTCAATTGGGTCAGGTGGTAAAAAATGTAGCCTATGTAGTGATAAAAAATGTTGCCGCTGGAGAAATTATACTTAATGAAATTGATCTTAAGGGGAAAATTGTACCCCCAAGCAACCTTGTAGCCACCGCAGATTCTAATAGTGTTCATCTAAAATGGGATTCGGTCGACGGTGCAACGGTATATAGCGTAGATCGATCGACGACTTACGGAGGACAATACCAATTTGTCTCGTATACGAATACACCGGATTATACAGACAGTGGAGTAAATAACGGAACTACCTATTATTACGTGGTAACAGCGTTAACTAATTATGGTGAGACTCCTAGTTATAACTCCAATCAAGTTACAGTTACTCCCCATGCTCCAGGACTGCAGGCTCCATTAAATCTTTTTGGATCAGCAGGGAATAATCAGATTAATCTGACTTGGGAGGCTTCAATAGGTGCAACTAGTTATCATATAAAACGTGCAACTACTCCAGGCGGTCCTTATATAACAATTGCAAGCAGTGTTACTGGAACAACCTATACAGAAGCTACAACTGGAACCTATTACTATATAGTTACGGCTGCTGATTCTGTTAGTGAGAGTGCAGATTCCAACGAAATATCGGTTACGGCGTCAAATAGTCCCGGACCTGTCGTAACACCCGCACCGGCACCAAGTGCGGCACCGGTAACAAGCACTACGCCGGCACCAAGCACCACACCAGCACCAAGCACTACGCCGGTACCAAGCACCACACCAGCACCAAGCACTACGCCGGCACCAAGCACCACACCAGCACCAAGCACAACACCGGCACCAAGTGCAACACCAGTAACAAGCAATACATCTGTACCTACCCTAGTGGTATTTGTAGATCTGGGCAAGGTGTCCTGGGCCCAATCAGCAATCGAGAACCTGGTAGCCCAAGGTATTATACAAGGTAGAAGTGTATATAAATTCGCACCGACCCAAAATATATCACGGGCTGAATTTGTAACACTACTGGTACGTGCGTTGAATCTCACCAGTACTGGTTCATCTGCAACATTCAGTGATGTTAACTCAGGTGCATGGTACTCGGATGCCATATCAATAGCTGTGAATGCTGGTCTCGTCCAGGGTTCAGGAAGCGGAAAGTTTGAACCGGGCCGTGAGATCACTCGTGAAGAAATGGCGATTATGGTTGCAAATGTCCTGAGAACGAAAGGGCAACTGCAGTCAGTGGATAACAGTGCGGTGCTGCAGAAATATGACGATCAAAGTAAAATTGCTTCCTACGCACAGGAGTCTGTAGCACAGCTGACTAACCTGGGGATCATTAATGGAATTAGTACTGATCAATTTGAGCCAAAAGGCAACACTAATCGTGCTCAAGCTGCAGTTATTATCTACCGCATTCTAAATCTGGCATCTTGATCATCTAGAAATGAGTCATGAAAAATTAGCAAAGCAGCGATTCTCCCGTTACTTGGGAAATCGCCGCTTTGCGTTACTGCTGATGTGATATGTATACGCATACCTGAATGTGAAATAATTATACTTAATAGTTTGTGATGTCGAGAGGACCGGATTCATTAGAATGAGTGGGAGTGTTGCAGAGAGGAGAGGATATAACATTTGGCGTCCGGTGATGCTGATAGCGGTCGCGCTGCTTACGAGAACGTTAGTGACTAGTATTTGCCTTATGTTTGGCATGTCGCCTGATTCAGCAGGCAGCGTTGCTATGATTGCCATGATTATTGCCGCGCTTATTATGTATAACCGGATGATGAAAAAAGGCCGTAAATAGATTATGGCCCTGAGAACATTGACGCAAGGTACCAATCTGCAGCTCGGAGAGCTGCGGATTTGTTGTTTTTTCAGAAATGTTTGTATGTATTAGCAATCCCTTTGGTTCTTGAAAGGGTATTCTTTATAGTATTAAATATGCATAGGTTCGCGAAATATTAAAATTTCAATAGGGCCGGGCAGTCCCTTTATAGAACCTGCATTAGGAATGGATCAGATGATCAGGAGGAGAACCATTGAGCACACAAGGTATAGGAGTACCATTGGAAGGGTTTGCTGAGTTTAGCCGTAAGGTGGCTGCAGAAGGTGCGGTGCTCCTTAAGAATGACGGACAGGTATTGCCGCTTGGACAAGGTGACAGCGTTTCAATTTTCGGTAGAACCCAGGTGAATTATTATCTCAGCGGCACGGGTTCAGGCGGGAGTGTCCATGTGGCATATACGACCAATCTGCTGGATGGGCTGCGCAGTAAACAAAACATTAGCGTCAACGAAAAGCTGGCGGCTGTCTATGAAAAGTGGATTGAGGCCAATCCGTTCGACAACGGCGTCGGCGGCTGGGCTGCAGAGCCGTGCCACCAGAAGGAAATGCCTTTGAGCGGTGAATTGGTCTCGCAGGCAAGAAGCCAATCGAACAAGGCCCAGCCGAGGAAAACGTCCATTGAAGTGCAGGCGAAACGGTCCGAGAATCATTTCCTGTGGCTTCAATCCATAGATGATGCCAGTGAGCAAGTGTCCTGATTCATGGATGAGAATGGACAGCATGAGGGCAGAGAAGATAATGACCGCAAAATAGACCGCACAGAACCATAACTGGCTAACCTTTGGAGGAACGATGCGCTTTGGTGCTAGCTCCGGGGATTCGAAAGATATGGCGTTTAAATGGTCAAAGATGTCTCTTGGCGGCCCCGCCGCCAGCTTGCTTCTAAGCTTGCTGGTTCTCATCCTTGACCAGCCATTACATATAGTCAGAGTGGCTATTCTGGATTAGTCTTGCCCTCGGAGCTGCAACCATTGCTCCTCTTAGCAACGGGGCAAGCCACTCTGACGGTAAGCTTTTTATGATCTTGCGCAAGAGATCCGCAAGATCGGAACTTCTGATGGCTAGCGTTATCCTTCAGAAGGATTATCTTTCAGAGCGTCCTCCAGGCAGCTGGAATGCCCGGGTCATCGCTGCAGCCGTCCGGCTGCTGGACAGCTCACCTGAGAGAACGCCAGAGCAATTGGCGGAAGAGTCCGAGCTTCGGCTATTTCTCTATTATCATTTTGCAGACAAACAGGAACTGGATAAAGCTCTGTCATACATCAGGCCTATTGCTGTGTCTGGGCATCTATCCGGTCAAATACCAGCTACCCGTCATATGATTGACAGCTTCTACGCAGGGCATCTTCTCTTGCACTACCCGTTCGATGACACTTCCTATATTGAAGCTGAGAAATTAATCAGGTCAATATCTAAGCAGGAGCCTTACAGCTACCACAAGGCTTGGGCAGTCCTGCTGACCAAGCAGGGCAAGAAAGCCGAAGCTGCACAACATTTGTCTCAATCCAGATTGTTGCTGGATCGCTGGTTCAGTCCATTCGGCACCTACCGGCTTGAACAAAGCGTATTATCACAAATTGAAAATCTGCTGCTATAATCCTCTTCAATGTTTTACGCAGTTTTATGCCAACTTTCTAATGGAATCCAACCATCCCAACTGTACTAAGAACGCCAGACGGGCTGGATTATTTCCTCTATCCTTGGAAACGACAAAAGACACCTCCAAGGGGTGTCTTTTGTGTCTAAAGCTCATCTGGATTTCAGGCTCAGCCGTTGTTACTCATTAACCCCTTCAGTCCATTGAAAAAAGGTCTAATGGTTTTGATCATCCCGTAGCCCATTTTCATCACCGGCATCGCTCTCCGGATCAGGCCCAGAAACCGTAAACCCCCGCTGAGCCCCGACGCCCCTGCACCGGAACCTCCTCCAAAAAGAGATCCCAGCAGCGGCATAAACGCGGAGACTTCTGCCTTTTGCCGGTGGCTGGGCCGTTTTTTACCGGATGTGCGGGTTGTACTGGTATAGGGTCTGGAGAGAATCAGAACGTCCTTTTGAACCCCGGTTATATAGCCTACATACGAACGTCCGTCATGAAGTGTAATGCAGACCGGCTTGCCCTTCAGCGCCTTGGCCCGCTTGCGGATTGTAGTTGGTTGTCCCATGGTATTCACCTCTTCACTCTATTTACTCCTATATTACTCAGTGAATGGTGCGGGGCTTGTGCGAACGGGAAAATTTCTTAGGGATAAGGCGAGGAGGGAGCGCCGTATGCGTTAGACAGGGCTCTCGGAATCAGGGGTAAAAATTCAATGTTTTTCTAGGGTATAATAAACATCTTTAATATGGTCATAATTTGCTGCAATTTGCCGTAAAGTATCATTAGCGTTTAAATCAGCGGCAATTACTGTATCAAAATGCTGACTAATTCGAATCAATTCACTTTTATCTTCGTAAAACATAAAATGAACCGCTTGATGTGGATATATTTTTGTAAGATATTCTTTAAAATGAAAAGGTACAGCCAATTTTAGTAGTATATTATCTTTATACATTCTTTTTGTTTCTTTTATCATCGTTTCAAGGTTGCTATTTTTTTCCGGTTCAGAGCAGAAAAGCAAAATAGCCCTATTGTAATCATACAAACAACTGCTATTAATTAGCGCTAGATCAATTTCTTCCCTTATTCTTGCAAGTTCAATGTTATTTTTTATTTCAGTGTAATGATGTTTAACAATTGTTGGTGTATGTTTTTCCCGCAGAATTCTCCCTGCATTTTTCCTTTTCTCGTTTTTTTCCTCAGTATTATAACTTTTGGATTTATAGTGATAAATATAGCAGTCATCGGCAACCTTTAGTTTAAACCCTGCATTGACTGCCCGAATACAATAATCATCCTCTCCCCCATAGCAAGGAAAGTTTATTTCATCCTGAACACCTATTTTTTCAATGACGGAACGGTTAATCATATAACAAAACCCATTCACTTGATTAACAACTGGAAATACTCTTTTGGATTGTTGTTCTATAAAATAGGCCATTTGTTCAATGGTTAACTCTTTACCGCCTAATTTCTCCAATTCGTTTACCGTGCCTCCATTTCCATTAACATCCTTAGGTACTGACTGGTAGCTGGCCGAATTTGATAAAGGTCCAACAATCCCTGTACTGCTTTCAGATTCCATACAATCCATCAGTTTTTCTAACCAATGAATAGATACGATTGTGTCACTATTTAATAACACACAATATTTTGATGTGAACAATTTCAGTCCTTGATTTGATGCAATTGTGTAATCAGTCTTTGAGTTATTAGTTTTTAATATACAATCATATTTCCTTGCGAAAGAAGCTAAATAGTTTTTTGTTTCTTGTTCACTCCCACTATCCACAATGATTAAATTGAATGGAATGGTTTTTTTTGCTATTAAGGATTCTAAGCACAATTTGACATACTCCAACGCGTTATATACACAGACTACTACATCTATAGTATGTGATCTGTTTAAATTACCACTTTCCAATAATCTCACCTCTACCTCTATTTTTTCTCCCCTTTAAAGGCTAAAAGTTCATTCTATATAAGCGATTTCGCATTTTAATAATTTCTGGACGTCTTTTGGAAAGACTTAATGATTCAACAATAAAAGTTGAATTAGCAGTTGGAATTAGTTCATGCTTAAACCCCTGTGAATGAGTGCGTTTATATATTTCTTGTGTTGCCCCACCATATTCATCAACACGCTCACAGAACATGCCAGCTCTGATTAGATCATTTCGGTAAACACAGGAGAAGTTCTCAACAAATCCTTTTATTATTCCTTTTGTACCAAATAACCATTTTTTAGGCATTAGATTTTTGACAAATTCACTAATAGCATTGGAATGCATACTTATACGCTGATCGCAAAATACTAAAATATCACCACTTGCCTCTATTATCCCTACATTACGAGCTCTAGCTAGCCCGTAATCATTTTCCTTTCGGGATGTGTTTCGATATACAACTGGAAAAGAGACGGAACGTGCAAATTCCTCTATTACTGACTGATTTTCACTATTCGGATTGTCATCACAGATAATTACCTCTTTATTAACATAATCTTGAGCGGCAATAGATTGTAAACAATTAAGTATTGTATGATGATATTCATAAATTGTTACAATTACAGAGACTGGGGTTCCAGGAAAAAGGGACCTGTAAAGCTTTTGATAATTGTATGCTCTGCGTTCGTCTGCTTGTTTTGAGCCAATTTGCCAAGCTCTCTCGCGCATAACTAAGAGCTCTTGCTCGTTGCTCAGAAGATTCTCAATAGCATTCGTCAATGAAGCGACATCATTTAATGGAGACTCTAATAATCGCATACAATTCTTTTTGTTGAGTTCTGGCACATGTCCGACTAAACGGGAAAGAATTGGCACCCCAGAGTTCATGGCCTCTAATATTGAAACAGGTCCAATCTCACTTTCATCCGAGTTACACACGAATAAGGTAGATTGATAATACAATTGTTGAAGTTCTTCCTTACTCATCTCTTGCCGGTAAGTAACGCGTCCAGTTTCTAACACTTTAGTTAAATAGCTTTCATCCGATTTTCGACCAACCAATAAAAGGTTTAGCCCAAGGTTACGGCATGCAACTGCTACTTCAAAGACTCCCTTTTCTTGCTTTATTTCATCGGTAACCATAATCAAATTTTTATTATTCGTCCACTTATCATTAAAAGTCCAGAAATTAGTGTCCACTGTTAAAGAAATAAACACGCTGCCCGGTATTCTTCTTTGCATCGTTTTATTTGAAGAGACTACTTTATCAAACATGCTATATTGAGTGTTATTTAGATAATCAGGAATATGGTTGGTTAATATTTTTTTCTTTTCTGAAAGCCAGGAATACCTGTTTAATAGCAAAAGCGCAATATGAGGATGTTGAAAATCAATAATGTCTGCATCCTTACCGTATTTTTCGAATCGCATAAGTTGAGAAGTACTTGGGGTTGTAGGATGTACATCGAAAACTTGGTAATCATAGCGATCCATATAGGGCAATAAACCATTAGCTAAATAATCTATATCTGAACCGATCTGGTCAATTACGCTAACTATTTTTAGCAAGATTATATCCCATCCTTTCCTCCCGCTATAAAATAATAAATGCTCTGGATCTTTTCGTTCTTAGGATTTGCGCGAGTAGATTTTCCACTCACATCCTCAATTAACTTATGTCTCAAATTTAATCACTGCCACTTCATTTGAAAGAAAAGGCTACTGATTGTATTCCCTCCCACCGGCCACATCAGCGGGTATATCTTAAAAATTTTGATGGGTTACCAACAACTCCATTGTTTTTCGGAACATCACGCAAAACAGCACTATTCATCCCAACATTCGAATTTTTCGATACCGACTTTCGTCTTTGCTATAATAGATTCTTTTTTTCAAAAATTTCGAGGACTTCCTATACCGTTCACAATAAAATGCGATGGAGGAAGATCTTTGGCAGTGGGAAGCGGGCCAAGAATGGTTAACCCTGCAATCCTTTGTCTCAATGATCTGGGTTATCATCAAGAAATCCGACACATTATTACACACTCCTTGAAAGTCTATTAGTTATATTAATGTATGAGACATTACAAATGTGTGTAATCGGAAGTTCCATTCATGTCTATGGAATGTTAAACATCCAATGCATAATATAGTTTTGAAACTTGTAGATGGATTTTTCATGAGTTGATTGTATGGACTAAATTGAAAGGAGTAACATTTGGGGAAACCGATTTCTTCTATTCGAAAACACCTGTCAAGGCTAAATGACCGCTTCGTGGCCTTGACGGGTTTACGGTCCTGGACAACTACTCCGGCTATTTTCGGACAACCCGTCCCATCCTCTTTTGGACATTATGTGGTACGTAGTTATCTTAAGCGATCATCCGCTAATAGACTCGGGGAGGGCATACTATGAAGGTAGTTGTTTATACTTCATTATTTGGTAATCATGATTCCGTTAAAGAACCCTTATGTATAGATAAAAGTGTGGATTATATTCTGTTTACGGATGACCCGAGCATAAAGTCTGAAAATTGGACGATTAAAGTATTGGAAAAACAATTTGAAAGCCCGAGAAAAATGGCTCGTTTAACCAAATTGTTATCTCATAAATTTCTACCAGAACATGACCTAAGCATTTATTTGGATGCAAATTTTAAATTAAAAGCAAAAGATATTTATGAGATGATAGTGGAATGTCTAGAGGGCCAAGATATTGCCTTATACAAGCATCCAAGACGAAACTGCACCTATCAAGAATTAGAACACTGTTTAAAAGTCAACAAAGTAAGCACCGAAATTGCGGACCGTGTAAAAATAAAGTATCTAAATGAAGGATTTCCTCGTGATTATGGATTATTTGAGAGTGGATTTATTATTAGAAAAAACACGGAAAAAATAAACCAATTGAATGAACTTTGGTGGAACGAAATCGCTACTGGAAGCGAACGGGATCAGTGTTCTCTAGTGTTTTGTCTGTGGAAAATGGGGATCACTGCAAATGAAATCAAAATTGGCCAACAAATTCGTATAAATCCCTATATCATTGGGTATAAACATAAAAATAATTCATAAAAACCTCGGACGATGCATTACCATTAGCTGAACGCGTCCACTCGTCCCCCCTATAAGATAAAAACGCCTTCCTGCCTTTTCTTGAATCTATTTTGCAGACCGTTTAGGCATTTTAATTAAGCATAACAAAATATAACGCATATTATGATATGAGACTATTTTGGAAGGGGAGTAAAAGTGGAAGAAAATCCGATTAAGATAACATTTATCCCCAAAAGAAGGCCTTTTATAAAAAATGCCACATCAAGACTTCGGGCTTTATATCTAATAGATCATCTTCAAAAGTTATTTCCCAACAAGTATATAGCTAATCTTGATGATCCGGAGAATGCTGACATTATTGTTGTGAATCAATCCGCTTCACAAGAAAATTTAATAAAAATTCTAGATCAAAAAAAGAAACGAAAGGTTTTTCTCATCTATGATGTGGTAGGACGGCAGTACGATGATGCCAAAGAATCATTTAACCAAGTTGCGCAGCAAGCTGATGTTATTACTGTTGCAAATGAAACTCAAAAAGCGCGGATAGAGGAATTGAAGCTAGGTAAACCTTGTTGCATTTTGAATGATGGTATCGATTATGTTGAACAATTGAACCCTTCCCTTTCACCGTTTAACGGAAAAGTAGTTTGGTTTGGTAATCACCAACTAGGTAATTTAGAATCAGCAATGTGGGCAATTGATTATATATCCGCACAACCTAAATATTCAGTAGGTGTTATAGGCAATAAAGAAATTAAATTAGACAATGTTGAGTTAATAGAATGGAAATATGAAGGATTTATTAATAATCTAAAACGTTATAGTCTATGCTTTTTGTCTCACGATAGTTTGGAAAAACAAAAGAGCAATAACAGATTGCTAGTGACGATTGCAAATGGTATTCCCACAATTGTATCAAATTCTGCTGCTTATTCTGAGTTACTTCGTAAGTTCAAGTTAGATTATGCCATTGTCGAAAATGAAAATGAATTACAAAGGGCTCTTTCCATCCTTAGTGATGAGGAACAAAGACAAAAGTATTTAAGTGAGATACAGCCTTATATTTTAGAGAACTACAATTATAATGCTGTAGCAAAAAAGTTTGATCAGATATTAAATCTCTACTACTTAAAAGGTATATAAGAGGTGTAATAAATGTCCAGAATTGCAGTAGTAGGTACAGGTTATGTTGGTTTAGTGTCGGGAGCAATCCTGTCAGACTTTGGACATAAAGTTACATGTGTTGATATTGATCAAAACAAAATTGCTCGTTTAAAACAAGGTATTATTCCCATATATGAGCCAGAATTAGAAACAATGGTCGAAAAAAATTATTATTATAAACGACTATGTTTTACAACTAATATCCAGGATGCTGTAGAAAAAAATGACATTATCATCATTGCGGTTGGAACACCGCCAGCAGATGACGGAAGTGCTGATCTTCAATATGTTCTTACTGTTGCCGAGAGTATAGCTACTTACATGAATGGATATAAGGTGATTGTCAATAAGTCGACTGTACCCGTAGGAACAGGACAAAAAGTCAAGTCACTGGTGCAAGATGCTCTAAACGAAAGAGGGGTGAACTATACTTTCGACGTAGTTTCAAACCCTGAATTTTTAAGAGAGGGATCTGCAGTTAGAGACTTTACTCATCCCGATAGAGTAGTTATCGGTGCTGAAAATGAAAAAGCCATCAATCTAATGAAAGAAGTATATCGAGTCCTATATATCAATGAAACTCCTTTTGTCATAACGAACATTGAAACGGCAGAAATCATTAAGTACGCATCAAATGCTTTTCTTGCCATGAAAATTACCTTTATTAATGAAGTAGCTAATCTTTGTGAAAAGGTGGGGGCTGACGTTCAAAAAGTAGCTAAAGCAATGGGAAAGGACGGACGTATCTCCCCCAAATTTTTACATGCAGGTCCTGGTTATGGAGGAAGCTGTTTTCCAAAGGATACCAGATCTCTCGTAAAAATTGCCCAAGATAGCGGTGAACCTCTCTCTTTAATAGAAGCTACTATAAAAGCTAATGAAAGACAAAAGCTTAAAATGGTAGATAAGATCGTGGATGCTCTGGGTGAAGTTGAGGGGAAAACTATAGCGGTTCTAGGGATTACTTTTAAACCTAATACAGATGATATGAGGGAAGCACCTTCATTAGTCATCTTACCAAAATTAGTAAAATATGGCATGAAGCTAAAGGTATATGATCCAAAAGGACGTGAAGAAGGTACATGGCGTCTTCGTGATATAAAAGATAACCTGATTTGGTGTGAAGAAACTTACGAGGCTATTACAAATACGGATGCTACTTTGATTCTCACTGAATGGAATGAATTCAGAAACCTGGATTTTGATAAATATGATGAACTAAATAGTGGAAAGTATTTCTTTGATTTTAGAAATATTTACGATAAACAAGAATTAACTGGAAAAGGATTTAAATACTATGGTGTAGGTGTGTAAAATGAATTTAAAACCTGTAGATAGCACAAAGACATACCTTGTTACAGGTGCAGCCGGCTTTATTGGTATGCACCTTTCCAAAAAGTTATTGAGCATGGGTTGCAAAGTAATAGGATATGACAACATGAACGATTATTATGACGTGAACCTTAAACTCAGCCGTTTAAACATATTGAAGAAATTTGATCAGTTCACTTTCCATAAAGCAGATTTAATTGACAGGGACTATCTGGAAAACTTGTTTTTAAAAAACAATATTGATATAGTAATCAACCTGGCGGCACAAGCAGGTGTAAGATATAGCATTGAGAAACCACATGTTTATATACAATCCAATGTTGTGGGATTCTTCAATATTCTCGAGATGTGTAGACACCACAAAGTAAGCCACCTGCTTTATGCTTCCTCAAGTTCTGTGTATGGTTCTAATCAAAAGATACCATTTTCAACAGAAGACATGGTTGATCAACCCGTTAGTTTATATGCAGCTACAAAAAAGTCTAATGAACTAATGGCATATACTTATAGTCACCTTTATAAAATACCTGCAACCGGATTGCGTTTCTTCACAGTTTATGGTCCGTATGGAAGACCCGATATGGCATATTACTCTTTTACAAAGGCTATTATGGAAGATAAAATGATAAAAGTATTCAATAATGGAGACATGTACCGGGATTTTACTTATATTGATGATATTATTGAAGGTGTCACTAGACTTATAGAAAACTCTCCTGCAATATTTAATAAAACCTTACCCTACAAGGTTTATAATATTGGGAATAATAAACCTGAAAGATTAACAGATTTAATTCAAGCGATTGAACATTCAACTGGTAAAAAAGCAATTAAAAAATATTATCCAATGCAAGCTGGGGATGTGTACCAGACCTATGCTGAAATAAAAAATTTATTTGAAGATGTAGGCTTTAAACCAAATACATCAATTGACGACGGTATCAACAAATTTATAACCTGGTATAATCAATATTACAATCAAGTGGACATGAATTAGGGAATTGACTTATGTGTATTCTGTCAATTCCCTTTTTCTTTATTATTTAACATATTATCGAAAAATTGATACTGCGAAAGACTTGCTTTTTCTATCGAATAGTTTTTAGCAGTTTCTATTCCATTTAAGTAAAATTTATTTCTTATACTTTTATTTTCTACTAAGCAACTTATAAAATGAATAACCTCTTCATTATTAGCAGTATCAACTAAAAAACTGTTGTATCCATGTACCGCATATTCATATATTCCGCCTATCTTTGGAAGGATAGTAGAGCAACCAATTGCCATTGCCTCTAATCCTGAACGTCCAAAGGCTTGATAAGTTGATAAATCAATAAAAATATTGGAGTCTTGTAAAAGCTCTGCAACTTGTTCCCTATGGAGTATCCCCTGATTTTTAAAATCAAAATTCAAAGGAACATTTAAAGAGTTCAATTCATTATCAGAGCAACCAAATATAGAAATTTCTATTTTTGAATTATATTTTTCTTTTATCGCTTTCAACACATTGATTGTTTCTTTAGGCGATCTTCGAGGAGTCTTTGGCCTGACCATTGCCACAATATGAACAACATCTTTTTTACTATTATTTACTGTCACTGCAGGTTTAAAAAGCATGGTGTCTAAACTCGGAGCAATTTTATAAACCTCAATTCCATGATTTTCTTTTATTATATTACGGATCCAATTCGTTTTGGCAAAAGCATTATTATTTTGAATTAATGTATAAGATTCTATCGCTTCTTTATACCGATGATGATCTTTATCAAACATCAATGGTTCATAATCTTGTATATAGTAGGAGGGTTTTATATAGGGGTGACATTCTATGATGTTTTTTAACATTTTCACCGTTGTAAATACGGTAGCTACTACGATGTCAAAGTGTTGAGAAAGGCGAATTAATTCATCTTGATTTTTATAATAAACACAAAATCCATCAAAATTTAAGTATTTTTCAGAAAATGGAATCTTATAGTTAAGATTGTTGGCTATTTTTGCATTTACATTCAATGTACGAAGTCCCATTGTTTCCTGTACAACTGAGTGTGATCCCCCATCTCCTCCTTTTGTTGGCAAAATAAATAAAATCGAGATATTATTTCTTTTTAACTTTTCACCGTTTTCTATCGCATTTTCAACTTTTTTCCTCAAAGTGTTTAGTTCCTTATTTTCTTTTAAAACTGTCATACAATCTCTTATTTTTTTACTGGAATACTTTCTGCAAATTAGCTTATCTGCTTGTTTTTTTAACAATTTTTTTTGGTCACTCGTGTAACTACTAGATTTATAATGATACACGTAACAATCGTCGGCTACTTTTAGTTTGAAGCCAGCATTTTTTGCTCGGATACAATAATCATTTTCTTCGCCATATCCTTCCGAAAAAGTCTCCTGATCAAAATAACCAATTTTATCTATAACCTCTCTTTTAACCATTAAACAAAATCCATTTAAAAGTGGAACTTCTGGATAACATTTATCTGACTGGTTTTCCACTAAATTTGACATCTGTTCCAAGTTCATTTTTTCTGGGAGTGAATTTTTTGCCCAATCATTTTGTTCAAACAATTTTGGTACGGATTGCCAAGAAGCTGCATTGGAAAGAGGACCTGCTATACCTACAGCTTCCTCAGATTCTATACATGCAATTAGCTTTTCTAACCAGCGAAGTGTAACGATTGTATCACTATTAAGTAACACACAATATTTAGAAGATGATGCCAGCAACCCTATATTAGCGGCAATTGTATAACCTTGTGCATAATCATTTCTAATAAGCTTACAATTATAGACTTCAGCATATGCCCTTAAGAATCTACTTGTTTCCTTGTTACTGCCATCATCAACTATAATAATATTAAAGGTTAATGTTCTCTTAGCAATTAATGACTCGAGACATACTTTTACTTCCTCTAAAGCATTATGCACACAAATGATTACATCAATTTCTTCAGTATTAGTTTCATTACGTTCATCATTACTTATTAGATTTTGCTTATTCAGTCTGTCTTCTTCTAAAATAAAACATATTAAGCCCGGTTTTTTTTCAGTGATTCCATTATTCATATTCTCGTAAATTTGTCTCCTTGTTCTTGCGTAACTCCAAATTCTAACATTAGTAATTTCACCAATAAAAAAACCGTAATTACTCAGACCCCCGATTATCCCTGAGGCAAAAACATTTGTTTTCAGGCTTTTCAAACCCATTTTTTTAATCTCACCATTAATAAAAAGATATGGGGTTTTATCACGATAAACAATTGCAATGTGAGTCCAGTCAGTAATACTTGTTTCATATACTAAAGTAGCTGGCAGATGATTTGCTGTATGTTCAAAAACTGAAACACCATTCGTCCCTACTGACACTCCTGTTCCAGCATACTCATGATCGCCCCCATAACCAGCTGCAATAACATACCTTTGATCTGAAATACCTGAAGCACCTATAACTGACTCTTTACTAATTTTATGAGCTGCTTCAGGCTTAACCCAGAATTCATATGTGAAGTTATTCTTTACTTCCTTAAATATGGATTGAATTGTTAATAAATCGCTACCACCGAACCTCATTTTAATATCACCCTTTTTCTTTGAACATTAGCATTGTATCGAGCTGTAAATGTTCACGGAATACCATATCGGAGGTGTTAACTCGTCCCATCAAAAGGAAAATACTGTTCGCCACCAAATGTATCCGCTTACCAGAGCTAAGTAACAGTCACTTTCGCATAGAGAGCCCCCTCCCCGGGTGGCCCTCACTTATTACCTCAATGGCTCTATCCACCAAAATATTCTTTCTTCGTGACTTTTATACTTCTTATTAACATTAGATCAAAGATTTTTTTTGATTTGTCTGATGATCGTGAATTCTCCATTTGAAGTATTTATTATCCCTAATATAATCATCGAGAATAGAAAAAGGGGTATTATACTTCCAAGCGATATAATTAAAGCTCATCTGATCTCTTTTACTGAAGTTTTCAACTTCATTCCACCAAGCGTCCATTGTTTCTATAATTTTTGGATCCTTGTGTCTCCTTAAGATTACTCCAGTAGAAATAAGGCCATTATTTTCGGGATATCTCTCTTTTTCATATCTTTCAGCTTGGGCAAGAATGACATTTTTATCATCTTTGTTTCTCCGTATGCAAGCTTCTGCTTCTTGGTATATACAGTTTCTTCCATCAGAGTGCCTAAAAAAGACAAGTGAAGATTCCTTCAAATAACTTTGCAGCAACTCGTATAGATCTCCAACGATAGTAATATTTGCATCTACCCATACACTGTAGGTATAGTCTTGAAAAAACAAGTGAGGTAGTATTTTTACATATCTTGCCTTTCTTGTCGAATCAAGATTATTATGTGGTAGTGGTATTACTTTCCAAAAGTTTGACTTTATATCCGGATTGTCAGTAAAGCATACATAATCAAATTTATCGGATTTATACCGGGGTTCGTAAAGATTGTCATAATTAGCTGTGATAGCAGTATAAACGACAACTTTGTTTTTATTAATTTGACCGACTGAAGTACCTACATCAGATTGATATATTATTTTGTTTTGCTCCATTAGTAAATACCTCCAGTGTAAAAGTTCTGAGCCAGGTACCTGTTATGCTGAATGGAGCTCAGCAACCTGGAGGAGAATCTCCGATCCTTACAATGTTAGGTGTATCTATATTTTTAAAGGCATTTCTTGTATCTATAATTAAGTTAGAATTTTTCGAAATCTCTTGGTAGTTATAAACATTATGGTTTGTTAATAAGATAATACAGTCAAAATTACGAAGATTAGGATGATCCAATTCAATTGAATGTACAATATTTCCTTCATTATCTGTAAACTGGGTTGCATAAGGATCATTGTATTCAACTAAAGCGCCCATTTCTTTTAATGTATGATAGATAGAAAGACTAGGAGATTCCCGTAAATCATCAATATTCGGCTTATACGCCATGCCTAGTAATAATATTTTAGAGTTTCTGACAGATCTATTAACATTATTAAGTGCTGTTTCAACCTTATTTAACACATACTCCGGCATATAATGATTTATTTCATGTGCTAATTCAATGAAACGGCTATAAAAGTTTAATTCTCTTGCTTTCCACGATAAGTACATAGGGTCAAGAGGAATGCAGTGTCCTCCAACACCAGGGCCAGGAGAAAATGGCATAAAACCAAAGGGTTTTGTACTCGCTGCTTTAATTACTTCCCATATATTTATTTCTAATTTTTCGCATAACATCGCCATTTCATTAATAAATGCAATATTCACACTACGAAATGTATTTTCTAAAAGCTTACTCATTTCGGCTATCTTAGGGGAAGAAACAGTCACAAGTGATTGAATGGCATCCTTATATAACAAGGTTGCTATTTCAGTACATAATTGTGTTTTTCCTCCAATTACTTTCGGTATGTTTTTTGTATTATATTTTCCATTACCAGGATCTACTCTCTCTGGGGAAAAACAAAGAAAGTAATCCTCACCAGCTTTATATCCTTTTTTTGTAAATTCATATTCGATCAATTCCTCTGTTGTACCCGGATAAGTAGTGCTTTCTAAAATAATGAGTAATTCTTTATGCATATATTGTTTTATTTCTTCAACTACTGATTTTATATACGACATATCCGGGATGTAATCTTTTGTTAAAGGAGTAGGAACACAAATGTTAATAGAATCTAAAGATGAAATTACTGAAAAATCATTTGTAGGAATGAATTTTTTACTGTTTATCACTTCGTGTAAATCTTCTTTATTTACTCCTGTAATATAGAAATCCTTGTTCTTTAATCTACTGATTTTTTCTACATTAATATCAATTCCATAAACTTGGTAACCTTTTTTTGATAATTCAATTGCTAAAGGCATCCCTACATAGCCAAGTCCAATTACGCCAACTTTAGCCTTTAGTGAAATTAATTTTTCTTTTAAATTAGAATATGGTGAGTTCATCTCCAATTCTAAGACCTTCCTTCTTTCTGCATTTTTTACTTATAATTACATTATATTTCAGTAAAAATGGATTGAATGGACTTCGTGATATAACCCTTGTCAATCAATATCGCCCCCCTAGTGCTGTATACTTTCATACTATGTATTGATAATCAAAACGTAATAGGATATAAGACTAAATTTAGCGTGTGAATTAGTCTCATCTAATTCGCATGTTGTTTTTAATGTGGCAAATATCATCGGTTCTCCGCTTAAATACCACAAAGAAGGAAAGCTGGCGTTTTACTCCCTGGTAGATGAACATGTGCGGCAGCTGATTCAGCTTAAAACGAAGATGAAGAAGGACTGGCGGAAGTCAAAGTCACGGGGGGAGGTGGGGATTTTTGAAACTGGAAGAGGGAAAGCGTCCGCTCGAAAGTTTTCCGAAGGAAAGCTCGCATCGGAGCATATGCTGTCTCCGGAATTTATCCGCTAGAAGTGGTATAAATCAGGAAATCCAGAGACAACAGCGGCTGGATGTCCAAAACATTCGCCGTAGTTACGGCAATTTAAGGTTGAACCTTCATCAGCAAATGATTAATTCGATGTTGAAAGGTGTGTGAAGCCAACACGCGTATTCTTGCTTGTATAGCCATTTGTCTGCGTTCCTCATCGTGTGCCATATAATATTGAATCTTCTCAAGTAAATCATTCTTATCTTTGAAAGAAACCATTTCCTTGCCTTCCTCAAAATGTTTCCACAGCTCTTCCTTATAATCCATAAGTTGAAAGGCTTCACAACTGGCAGCATCAAAGGTTCGATTGTTGATACTTTTGGCAATCACACCGATACGGTTTTTGTTGTATTTCTCATCAGAAGGACGATGGATATTTAGAACGATTTTTGAACCATTATAATAATTCACAACCGTTTCGGGCTTTACCCAGGCATTCACTACATGTAAATTCCGATTCCGGTTTTTCCATTTATTATAATGTTGTGCCCATCCTCTCCCGACGATTTGGATACGGTAGTCTGTTCTCGTTAACAGGAATTCTATAAGTTCAATTCGATTGCTATAGGGTACTCCTACTAAACAGATATCACTTGTATACTCTTCAGAGACGGGTGTAGAATGAAATACCTCCGGGTCTGTTCCTAGCGGAAGATGATAGACATATGGATGTCCAAGTCTTTGATATTGTTCTACTGCAGCTTGGTCGATGGTGAAAATGTAGTCGAAATAAGGGATAAGCGGTAAAGTCCAATCTATATAATATGGATCTTCCGTCATCCAAATGGCCGACTTTACGTCAGCTTGTTGCAAGAATTCCAATATGGGTCTGGAGATCTTCAATCCGGTCATGGCTACAATAAGATTAGGCTGCAAGGTTTGTGTCATGAGTTTTAATGCAGTTATATCATGATTTAATGTAAATATTTCACAGTAGTGGCCTGCATTCTGAAATGCTGTTATAACACGTTGTTCGAAAAAAGAATAAATGGCTCTAAAACCTGAAGTAATAAAAATGATTTTCACATTTCTTCCTCCCTTGTACAGGTAAGAGTTTTTAGTTCATAGGACAATGTACAAACACTTAATAATTTATGCCATATGATGATTAATAAATAATTGGAGGTGAACAAATGTCACATGTCTTAGTTGAATTTGCTAGAAGCTCCCAGACAAACCTGGACAATGGGGTGAGTATTCCCATTAATGCATCCCCAACGTTGATATTAGAATTTGGTATTAATGTTCCGACTGCAACTAACATCATAGAACTTCATACGACAGTAGGTTGGGAGGTGATAAACGTTTTTACTACACCCCCGGATCAACCCAAGCTCTCTCTTCAAATCCGTTTGGATGGAGTCGTTGTCAGTAGTGCTGAGCAAGGGGCTATCTCAAACGATGAAGAAGCACCGCTGTCAATGACCACCTCGTTCCAGTCGATTCTTACAAATGTATCTGTTGGATTTCATGTCATTCAAGTGTTTGCCTCAAACCCGGAAGATCTCCAAGGGGATGTAACAATAACCGGCCCAGCCCACATTTCTGCAAAAGTATACGCGCCTTAATAGAAAAAAACTCCTTTTGTAGAAGGCTTCCTTCTACGAGAGGAGTTTTTTCTAATATACTATTCATCTGTATGGCAGCATATGCTAAGTAGTTGAACATGAAAACATCATTTCATAAAAAAAATATTGCCCTCCCACCAGATTCATGATATATTACTTCTTGCGTTGCATTTCTTAATTTGCGGTCATGGCGGAATTGGCAGACGCGCTGGCTTCAGGTGCCAGTGGTAGCAATATCGTGGAGGTTCGAGTCCTCTTGACCGCATAACAACACAAAAGCTTCTGTACTGCTCATCCGGGCAGCGCAGAAGCTTTTTTGGTATGTTTTGTCTAGTAAGACAGCGCGGTTGAGGCTGAATAGGACGAGGTCTGCTGCTTGCGAAACCCGGAGGGAGATATGCCGCTCAGCTTATGGAATACCCGGTTAAACTGGGAGAAGCTGTTGAAGCCGCACTGTTCGGCGATAACGGAAATCTTCAGCCGGGTGCTGATCAACATCTGCTGGGCATTGCGGACACGTATCATTTGGATATACTCGGTCAGTGTAGAGCCGGTAACCGACTTGAACTGATGGGATAAATAATAAGAGCTGATGTAGAACTCCCTGGAGATCGAATCCAGAGACAGTTCGCTGCTGAAGTGACTGTGGATGTATGCAGTAACTGAATATATTTTTTGCATAGTGGAATTCCCTACTTCCTCCAGGACATAGCTGTTTCGCTCTCTTTGCTGGTACAGGGCACACAGAAATTGCTGAAACAAACTGTGAACCCATACAGGATTCAGGGGGGAGGCGCCGTGTGATAAGGTGAAGATCGAGTTCAGTGGATCAAACACAGCTCTCCGTGACTCGCCACTCAAACGGTAGATAGGCACTTCCTCTTCAAAAGAGAGAAACATATTTTTGTAAGCGGTTTCTAATCCAGGTATATTCTTGGGCATAGCGAAGTTAATGATCAGCCTCTTGTGGGGCGGACCTACCGGATATTGTGTCTTGTGCAGACGGTGCGGACGAAGTAGAACGATATCATATTGCTGAAGAGCATACGCATTCCCTTCGATCATATGGGTCGCTCTGGAATCCATTAAGATATGAATCTCATAAAAATCATGAAAATGCTGAAATTCCATATTGATGTCGTGGGACCGCTGGTCATAATCAAAGTAATAAAACAGCGAATCAGCCGGTGTATTAATGCTTACGCTATATCCTTGCTCATACAACAAGTCGCTATCGAGCATGTCCTGTCGCCGCCTTAGTCTGTAAGATGCCCTTATTATAAATCCAGAAAAGCAATATATGCAATATAAATGGGGGATCACAGCAAATATAACGTAGTTTTTGAGGGGAGGGATTTGCTATATTGGCAGTATGAAAGCGGATACAAGGAGTGGAGATAATGTTTTTGACAGAAGAAAAGCTGATCCGGCGTCAGGCGGAGATTGGAAAGTACAGGTACCGCAGGCTGCTGGAGATTGAAGAACTGGAGTTCGCAGAGGATGAAGACGGGGCTAACGGTGTGTATCCTGAGGCTGTCACCTTTGATGGCAAGATCAAGCTGCAGGAGCACTGGCGCGGGCGTGACCGTTATGTCTGGTTGCGTACGGTGGTCGAGATGCCTGTAAGTAAACCGGGCTTCAAAATAGCCGGAAGATTTGATTTTGGCAAGTCGGGGAGCTTCAATAACTCCGGGTTTGAATCCCTGCTGTTTGTGAACGGGGAGCCTTATCAGGGTGTGGATAACAACCACAGGGAGGTTATCTTTGGGCCGGAGCTAAGCGGGCAGACCGTGGAGCTGGTTTTCCGGCTGTGGTCAGGCCTTGAGGGCGGAGGTCCTGCGGTTATTCAGGATCACCGGATTAGCGAGGCGATGATTGGTTACCTGGATGAAACGATTGATGATCTGTGCTATCTGTCGCAGGCGGCGCTGGACACGTACCGGTATCTGGGCAGTGACCAGCCGGAGAAGCAATGGCTCAAAAAAGCACTGAACGACGCCTTCCGTGAAATTGACTGGTCTGAACCTGGTTCAGAGGCCCATGAATTGTCGCTGTACCGTGCCGGGGCCAGCTTGAACGATGCTGTGGATGCTATGCCCAAAACCTTTGATGTGACGGTTACAGCCGTTGGTCATACCCATATTGATGTTGCATGGCTGTGGCAGCTCAAGCATACACGGGAGAAAATAGCCCGGTCCTTCTCTACCGTACTGCGGCTGATGGAGGAATTCCCGGAATATCAGTTCCTGCAGACACAGCCGCAACTATACGACTATCTGAAACGTGATTACCCTGAACTGTTCGGGAAGATCTCAGACAAAATCAAGGAAGGCCGCTGGGAAGCTGAAGGAGCCATGTGGCTGGAGTCGGATTGTAACATCCCGTCCGGTGAATCACTGGTCCGCCAGATTGTGGCGGGCAAACGCTACTTCCGGGAAGAGTTCGGCATCGAGAGCAAGTATTTGTGGCTGCCGGATGTATTCGGATACAGCTGGGCTTTGCCGCAGATTTTACGCAAGTCGGGGATTTCGACCTTCATGACAACCAAAATTAGCTGGAATCAGTTCAACCGGATGCCGCATGATACGTTCTGGTGGCGCGGGCTGGACGGTTCCGAAATATTGACGCACTTCATTACCACCTCGGAGAAGAACGGAGATGCGTACACATACAACGGCCGGATGACAGCCGCAATGCTGCGCGGGATCTGGAATTCGTATCAGGACAAGGAGATCAATGATAATCTGCTGTTCACTTATGGCTGGGGTGATGGAGGCGGCGGGCCTACACGGGAAATGCTGGAGCTTCGGCGGCGGTTCGATAAGCTTCCAGGGATCCCCAAGCTGGAGATGGGGAGCGCAGGAGCGTATTTTGACGGGCTGCATGAACGGATTGAAAATTCGGATGCCTATGTGCATACCTGGAATGGCGAGTTATATTTTGAATGCCACAGGGGGACATATACCTCTCAGGCCAAGAACAAAAAATACAACCGGCGGCTGGAATTGCTGCTACGGGATGCAGAGTGGCTGCATACGCTCACCAGTGTCCGGCGAGGTGATCTTGCAACCGGTTACCCTGCGGAAGAGCTCAGAGGGATATGGGAAATCCTCCTCCGCAACCAATTCCATGATATTATCCCCGGCTCATCGATTAAAGAGGTATACGAGGATAGTGACCTTGAATATGCAGAAGGAGAGGCGCGGTCGCTGGCTTTAATTAACGGCTGCGGTGAAAAGGGAGAGCGGACGGAAGGACAAGGAAGTCTTACCCTGCTGAACAGCTCCATCTGGGATCGTCCACGGTATGCTGAGTTACCGGGTGGAACAGCGAGTAATGCTGTCATCTGTGATACGGCCGGGCAACCTCTGGAGCAGCAGCGTACAGCAGACGGGGGAAGGCTTGTGTATATTCCTTCTGTACCTGCTCTTGGTACGGCTGTTCTGCAATATGGCCAGGGGGAACTGGCTATTGCCCGCTCGGAGGAAGAATCACCGCTGGCTGATGCTGCCGGCAACCGCCTGACAACACCTCTGGTTGAGGTGGCCTGGAATGACCAGGGACATTTCACCTCGATCTATGACCGCCGGAACGGCCGTGAGCTCCTGGCACCTGGAAAGCGCGGCAATGTGCTTCAGGTGTTCGAGGACAAACCGCTGGATTTTGAAGCCTGGGATATTGATATCTTCTACCAGGAGAAAATGACAGAAATCTCGCAGCTTGAAGAATGCAAGCTGATCGAGAACGGTCCGCTAAGAGCGGTCCTGCGTATGGTCTGGACGTACCATCGCTCAACCATCACCCAGAGAATCGTGTTCTACCGCGACACGGCGAGAATTGACTTCTGCACAGAGATGGACTGGCATGGCCATAATCAATTACTGAAGGCAGCATTTCCGGTGGATATCCATGCTGTGGAAGCTACCTACGATATTCAGTTCGGCAATGTGAAGCGCCCGACGCACTGGAACACGAGCTGGGATTATGCCCGTTTCGAGACGGTAGCCCACCAGTGGGCGGATCTCAGTGAGAGGGGTTATGGTGTAGCCCTGCTCAATGATTGCAAATACGGGTATGACATCAAGGACGGCGTGATGCGGCTGACGTTATTGAAATCGGCGGTCCATCCTAATCCCGAGCAGGATCAGGGCCAACATTCCTTCACTTATGCGCTTTATCCGCATACCGGTGATTTTGTGGATGGCGGGGTTGTCCAGGAGGCTTGGGAATTGAATAATCCTCTGCGGTCGATTCCGGGAGAGCTGGAGGGTGAGGCCCTGTTCTCGATTGACGGCAAACATGTGCTGGCCGATGCTATTAAACGTTCGGAGGATGGCAGCCATGTTGTACTACGCCTGCATGAATACGCGGGTTCCCAGACCCGGGTCCGTGTGGAGAGTGCCTATCCTATTGAATCCTGGCAGGAATGTGATCTGATGGAGGAGCCGCAGGGGGATTGGCAGGATGGTGATTTCTCCTTCCTAATCAAGCCTTATGAGATCAAGACTTTTAGAATAAACATGGGATAAGAGCAAACTGAGGAAAGATCAATATACAGCGGAAAAGGGAGCGGAGTAGAAGATGGGGAACTACCGGGTGAACAAGGACGAAATCGTTGACAAGCTGAGTCTAGTGACCAATAAGCTGCTGAAGCTGGAACGGCCGGAAAACGAAGCTGAGCTGCAGAACTTAGGGGCGGATGCGGGGCGGCGGGGATATTTTGCCCGTGATTTCGGGATGGAGGAATGGGACTGGCCCCAGGGAGTAGGGCTATACGGCCTTCAAAAGCTGGAACGGTATTTCGGAGACGACCGTTATAGCAGTTACGCGAAGCCATGGATGGTACGTCAACTGGAGAAGGGGCTGCCCAGCTGGAACATTAATACCACTGCCCCGCTGTTGTCACTAATGGAACTGGAGGAAGCGGAGGGGCTAAGCCTTGAATGGGTCCGGTGGTTGATGAATGGTCTGCCGCGGACGAAGGAACTTGGTTATCAGCATGTCACAACGGGAGCAAGCAAGCATGAAATTATGCTCCATGACAATGAAATTTGGATTGATACGCTGTTTATGGCTATTTTGTTCACAGCCAAAATGGGTGTGAAGTATGATAACGCCGAGTGGAGACAAGCGTCGCTGCATCAGCTGCTGCTGCATATCAAATATTTGTATGACAAAAAGACGGGGCTGTTCTTCCACGGCTGGCATTTTGGCAGCCGCCATAACTTCAGTGAGGCCTTCTGGTGCCGCGGCAACGGGTGGTTCGCGCTCGGCCTGCCGGAGTACCTTGAGTTGATGCGCCCGTATCTGGACAGTGGTGTATTCACTTATCTTCAGCAGATCCTGCATGCACAGGCAGAGGCGTTATTGGCCTGCCAAAGCGGGGATGGACTGTGGCATACCCTGTTAGATGACACGGGCAGCTATACCGAAACTTCAGGGTCAGCAGCCATCGCGGCGGGTATTCTGCAAGGTGTCCGCAAGGGACTGCTGCCAGAGCAGTATGCGGATCAGGCCATGGGAGCAATCCGGGCTGTCCTTGGCAAAATTGACAGGGAAGGTACGGTGCTTGGTGTATCCGGCGGTACGCCGATTGGCGCGGCTAAGGAGGATTATAAGCAGATCCTTATTGCCCCTATGGCCTATGGCCAGGCGATGGCCATCGTCGCGTTGGGAGAAGCACTGCATTACTGCTGATAGTGTTCTGCATGCAAAAATAGACGAAGAAATTTTACTTGTAGTAGTGTCATTGCTTGGAGTATACTGATTTCGGGAAGGTTAAGCGCTTACCCTTGAGGAGGATAAGCGAAAATGGTACATCCGATCGTAGTAGGAATTATCGGCGCTGGCAGAATCGGTCGCCTTCATGCAGATAATCTGCGTGTAATGCCGTCGTTTAAACTGAAATCAATTGCTGAAGCTATGGTAAGTGAGGAGCTGCTGGATTGGGCAGAAAGCCGGAACCTGGGTTCTGTATTTACAAATGGGGAAGATCTGCTGAATGACCCTGAGATTGAAGCGGTGTTCATCTGTACGCCGACGGATACCCATGCTTACTGGATTGAGCAGGCTGCCCGCGCCCACAAGAATATTTTCTGTGAGAAACCGATCAGTCTCTCTTCGGAGCAGACCAGCCGGGCTCTGCAGATTGCAGAGGAAGAAGGGGTGCTGCTTCAAGTCGGCTTCAACCGCCGGATGGACCCGAGCTTCCGCAAGCTCAAGCAGCTGGTTCAGTCCGGACAACTGGGCACCCCCCATATCGTGAAGATTACTTCGCGTGACCCGCAGCCGCCCGGTGAGGCTTACGTCCTTTCTTCCGGCGGGATGTTTATGGATATGACGATTCACGATTTTGATATGGCCCGCTACCTGATGGGTGAGGAAGTGGCTGAAGTGTATACAAGGGGCGCCAATCTGGTCGACCCAATGTTCGGCCGTTGTGGTGATGTGGACACAGCCGTCATCACGCTAACCTTTGTAAGCGGCGCCATCTGTGTGATTGATAACAGCCGGAAGGCCGTCTACGGCTATGATCAGCGGGTAGAGGTGTTCGGTTCACACGGATCAGCCACGGCAGACAACTGCCGTCCGACCACGGTGGAAGTGTCTACCGCAAGCTCTGTTACACGCGATCAGCCAGAGCATTTCTTCCTGGAGCGGTATAATCAGGCGTTCACAGATGAGGTTGCCGCGTTTGCACAGGCGATACGCTTGCAAGAGCCGCTTATTTGCAGCGGCATAGACGGCCAACAAGCGGAACGGATTGCTGAAGCCGCGAAGAAGTCGCATCTGACCGGACTTCCGGTCAAGCTGTCACACCATGCAGGAGAGGGTATGACAGCAACGAGCCAGGTATTGTAAGCGGATGCACAACCTGAAAACAGAGGAGGCCGGTGAAGATGTCTGATTTGATCATTAAGGCCGGAGCCCCCGGCAAGGATGGACTGGTGGCGGCAGTAAGCAAGGAAAGCGCCGGGTGGAAATATGTAGGTTTTGAGGTGTACCAGCTGCAGGCCGGGGATACATTGAGCCGCAGTGCAGAGGACAACGAGATCTGCCTGGTACTGCTGTCAGGTAAGGCGGATGTTAAGGTAGATGGCATAGTGTTCTCCGGCATTGGCGAGCGCATGTCTGTGTTTGAGGATCTGCCGCCGTATGCGGTGTACGTTCCTGCAGGTGCGCATTATGAAGTTACCGCCCTGACAGAGCTGGAGCTAGCCGCCTGTCTGGCACCAGGGACGGGCAAATATGCCCCAAGGCTGATATCTCCTTCAGACGCTGTGGCCGAGAACCGGGGGTATGGCAGTATGTCGCGCCGGGTGGTCAACATCCTTCCGGAGCAGAGTGAAGCCGAGAGCCTGCTGGTGGTCGAGGTACGTACGGGCGGCGGCAACTGGTCCAGCTATCCCCCGCATAAGCATGATCAGGACAATCTGCCGGCAGAGTCCTACCTGGAAGAAACGTACTACCACCGGGTTAATCCAGCGCATGGCTTTGTGGTGCAGCGGGTATATAATGACGACCGCAGCCTGGACGAGACACTGGCCGTGGCTGACCGCAGCATCGTACTGGTTCCTGAAGGCTACCATCCGGTGTCTGCACCGCCGGGTTATGATTCATATTATCTTAACGTGATGGCTGGCCCCGTCCGTACCTGGGTTTTCCACAATGATCCGGATCATGAGTGGTTGTTCGGAGCGCAGCCGTAACCGACAGGCGGGAATAATTATTGATGGACTGGCCAAAGAGGGGCTTCCGCAGAGCGGAGGCTCCTCTTTGCACAGTGCGTGGTGAAAGCGCAGGGCGTTTTGAAAGCACAGTGCGTGGTGAAGGTGCAGGGTGCGGTTAAGGTGTGGTGGTGGTTAGGTCCTTGTGTGGTTAAGGTCGGGGCATGGTCAACTAATCGGCTGTGGCAGATGAGCCTGGCACCGTGTAATAGACACCGTCAGGTGAGTTCCCTATAATCAATCGTATAAGATTGCAGAAGGTAGAGGCGGGCTTACTAATTATGAAACCTACGATATATGATGTGGCACGTGAAGCGGGAGTCTCCATCGCAACCGTGTCCAAGGTGCTGAATAAGAGCGGAAGGATCAGCGACAAGACAAGACAGAAGGTTAGTCTTATTATGGAGGAGCTCAATTACCAACCGAGTATGGTAGCTTCTGCGCTGACGAGTCGCCGGACAGGAACGATAGGGCTGATGATACCGGATATTGCCAATCCTTTTTTTGCCGAGGCTGCCCGCGGTATTGAGGATTACTCCCAGGGGCAGGGAAGCGACTTGATCGTCTGCAGTACGGACCGGGACGATGACAAGGCAGCAAGGTATATCTCGCTGCTCCTGCGCAAACGGGTCGATGGTCTGATCATCGCTTCTCACATCGGTAATCCGGACATGATCCGCCGTCTGCTGGCCGATCATGTGCCGCTTGTTCTGTTCTCGGCGGATATCCGTATGATGGAGAGTAACTCTGTCACGGTAGATGACTATAAGGGCGGCTATCAGGCAACGGAATATTTGTTGTCTCTGGGACACCGCAAGCTCGGCATCATCTCCGACAATCTGCCGGGGAGTAAACTGCGTGCGGAGGGTTTTCTGGATGCGCTGAAGGCAGCGGGTGTCCCCTTTGAGAATCCGGCTAATATTACACATACTTCGGCTACACTGGAGAATGGCCGGAAAGCAGCTGCAGCAATGCTGGGCCAGGCTGAGGAGGAGCGGCCGACAGCAGTGTTCGCCTGCAACGATCTGCTCGCAATCGGGGTGTTGAAAGAGGCTCGCGGTTTGGGGTTGTCCATTCCCCGCGACCTGTCTGTTGTGGGCTTTGACAATACCATGCTGGCTGAGATTTGCCATCCCTCGTTGACCAGTGTTGCCCAGCCCCTGCGTGAGATGACAGAGCAGGCGATGATCCTGCTGAACCAGTCCATCGACAATCCGGACAGCCCCAAGCGTAAAATTATGCTGATGCCGGAGCTGGTCATCCGTCATTCCACAGGGCCGGCGCCTGTTAAGAAGCAATAAAAGCTAGGTTGCGCCCGAAGTCAGGCGTTCGGAGTCAGTTCCACACATTATGCAGGCTTGTTCACCGCTAGGAAGTGGAGAACAGGCTTTTTTTGTTCCTTTGCAGGCAAGCGGGAACGCAGAATCAGCGGGCTGAAGGGAAGTAGCAGGGGAGTGTTGGAGTAGCATAGAAGTGCAAAGGAGTAATAGAGGAGTAGCAGGGATGGTAAAGAACCAGGAGTCGTCGGGGGGAGGAGCAGATGCCCCTGGAATGGTGAAAGGAGTATGGAGGAGGGCGAAGGAAAGAGGTGGGGGGACATGGCATTGAGCTTCGGTATAGGAAAGTGGAAAAAGTGAACTTAAAAAGGCCGAGAATCCTAATATGGGGGGAATAGTTGGAAAAAGGAAACTTAATTCAAGCCAAATTAGCTTAAAAGGTGCAAATGGGTCGGATTAGAGATACCTTTTCCACCTAATGCTTGCTGGGTGGGGAAATTGAAAGATTTAAGTTCACTTTTTCCACTTGAGTTGCACTCTTCTGCTCATGACTCAACATTAGTGTATAGCCAAATGAGGCCGGTACGATTCCACGACGTGACCAGTGGACTAAAGAACAACGAACAACGAATTCGTGGAAACGCTTCAAATTTAGGATTGCCAAACCAACACTTCTAAATTATACTTAAGTAGAAATTAGGTTAAGCGCTTACCCTTCCCCAACCCCTCAATCACTGAGTTTCAAAAAATGCTGGAATTTAATCGGATTTTTTTCATTTCATACTTTTCATTTCATTCTTTTCATTGTACTAAAGGCGAGCTCATGCAACCCAATACAGGCCAGATTCTACTCATGTATTCTTTCACTGAAGTTTTTTCAAGGAGGCGCCACTATGAACGGTTTACAGTTCGATCCCGACCGGCCGCTGGATTTAATTGCTATCGGTAGGCTTTGTATTGACCTCAATGCCAATGAAACCGGAAGACCCATGGAAGAGACACTCACGTTCACCAAGTATGTCGGCGGCTCCCCGGCCAACATCGTGATTGGCACGGCGCGGCTGGGCATGCGTACGGGCTTTGTCGGCAAGATTGCCGATGACCAGATGGGCCGCTTTATCCGGACCTATCTGCAGAACAACGGAATTGACGACAGCCAGGTGACGGTTGACCGAACCGGAGCAGTGACCGGGCTTGCTTTTACGGAGATTAAGAGTCCGCAAGAGTGCAGTATTCTCATGTACCGCGACCATGTGGCAGATTTGCTGCTGAATACGGAGGAAATTTCGGAAGATTACATCCGGAGCTCCAAGGCGCTGCTGATCTCAGGTACCGCACTTGCACAGAGCCCCTCCCGCGAGGCAGTGTTTCTGGCGCTGGAATTTGCCCGTAAGCATAATGTCACTACATTCTTTGATCTGGATTACCGCCCTTACACATGGAAATCTGCCGCAGAGACGGCTGTCTACTATAATCTGGCTGCTGAGAAATGTGACTGCATCATCGGTACCCGTGAGGAATTCGACAGTATGGAGAACCTCTACAATGAGAAAGGCGCAGACGATGAGGCAACGGCCAGCCGCTGGTTCTCGCACCGGGCGAAGCTGGTTGTCATCAAGCATGGCGGAAGCGGATCTATCTCTTACACGGCTGACGGGGGGAAACACCGGAGCGGTATTTTTCCCGCTAAGGTATTGAAGACGTTTGGAGCTGGAGATTCATATGCTTCAGCCTTCATCCACAGTCTTATGCGGGGAGATACCGTCAGCGAGGCCATGCGCCGCGGCAGTGCGTCTGCATCCATCGTCATCTCCCGGCACAGCTGCTCGGACGCCATGCCAACCCTGGACGAATTGGAAGCGTTCTTACGTACCCATGAGGAAGTGAGTTCGGGCGCAGAGTAAGGGAGAACACAGATTCAAGTCATCATCTCGAAGCAAACATACTAGCAGGAACAGAACATTAGAGCCGAAGGAGTGAAGAAGTTGGAACAGCAAACCGCGCAAGTACTGAACAACTATATAGACGGGCAATGGGTAGCGGCAGATACGAAACAGATAGAGACGGTATATAATCCGGCTTCGGGTGAAGAATTGGCCAGAGTTCCGCTGTCCGGAAGAGCAGACCTGGACCGCGCTGTGGCTGCGGCGAAGAAGGCTTTTGAAGGATGGTCCGCAACACCGGTGCCGCGCAGAGCGCGAATATTGTTCAAATACCAGCAGCTTTTGGTAGAGAATTGGGATGAACTCGCAAAGACGATTACGCTGGAGAATGGAAAAAGCTTCAAAGAAGCGTACGGCGAGGTGCAGCGCGGGATTGAGTGTGTGGAGTTCGCTACTGGTGTCCCGACGCTGATGATGGGCCGGCAGCTGCCGGATATTGCAACAGGAATCGAGTCCGGGATGTACCGCTACCCCATCGGTGTGGTGGGCGGCATTACACCGTTTAATTTCCCGATGATGGTGCCCTGCTGGATGTTCCCGCTCGCCATTGCCTGCGGCAATACCTTTGTGCTGAAGCCCTCTGAACGCACACCGCTGCTGGCGGCACGTCTTGCAGAACTGCTGGAGGAGGCTGGACTGCCAAAGGGTGTATTCAATCTGGTTAACGGTGCGCATGATGTCGTAAATGGCCTGTTGGAGCATCCTGATGTCAAAGCGATTTCCTTTGTGGGCTCGCAGCCGGTGGCGGAATATGTATTCAAGAAGGGCACTGCGCATTTGAAAAGAGTGCAGGCGCTGGCGGGCGCAAAGAATCATTCCATCGTACTGGCGGATGCGAATCTTGAAGCCTCGGCCAACCAGATTGTTAACGCAGCCTTCGGCTCTGCCGGAGAACGCTGTATGGCTTGCTCCGTGGTAACGGTGCAGGAAGAGGTGGCGGATGAGCTGATCTCCATCCTGCTGCGTGAATGTGACCTGATGAAGATAGGCAATGGAATGGATGACGGCACGTTTCTTGGGCCGGTGATCCGTCAGGGCCATAAGGAGAGAACCGTCTCTTATATTGAACAAGGCGTGGCGGAGGGTGCGAAACTGCTCCGGGACGGCCGGGAGGATGCAGCCGTGCAGGAGAAGGGTTATTTTATCGGGCCCACGGTGTTTGACGGGGTGACCCGGGACATGAAAATCTGGCAGGAGGAAATCTTTGCGCCCGTATTGTCGGTGATTCGTGTCAAGGATGTGGCCGAAGCGGTTGAGATCGCCAACGCGTCGCGGTTTGCCAACGGAGCTTGTATTTTTACGAATGACGGCGGGAAAGTGCGTTATTTCCGGGAACATATCGAGTCTGGCATGTTAGGTGTCAATGTCGGGGTACCGGCACCCATGGCCTTCTTCCCCTTCTCCGGCTGGAAGGATTCCTTCTATGGTGACCTTCATGCGAATGGAAGCGACGGGGTTGAATTCTATACACGCAAAAAAGTCGTCACTGCCCGCTGGCAGTAGAGAGGACGAGGGGAGGGATTCCTATGGAACGAATCAGATTAACGACAGCGCAAGCACTGGTGAAATTCCTGGACCAGCAATATGTGGACTTTGGCAGCGGGCCGGAGCGTTTCATACACGGGATATTCACCGTCTTCGGTCACGGTAATGTGCTCGGCTTGGGGCAGGCGCTGCAGGAAGCACCGGGCGGACTGACCGTCTACCAGGGAAGAAACGAGCAGGGGATGGTTCATGCAGCAACTGCTTTCGCCAAGCAGAGCCGCAGACGGCGGATCATGGCTTGTACTGCTTCAGTGGGTCCTGGCTCGGCCAATATGCTGACTGCTGCCGCCACTGCGACAGCGAACCAGATTCCCGTTCTATTGCTGCCTGGCGATACATTTGCTACCCGGCAGCCTGATCCGGTGCTGCAGCAGATGGAACATACTCATAATCTCTCCATCACGGTTAACGATGCCTTCAAGGCCGTGAGCAAATATTGGGACCGGATCTGCCGGCCGGAACAGCTAATGACAGCACTGCTGAACGCGATGCGTGTACTGACGGATCAGGCTGACACCGGGGCAGTTACGATTGCGCTTCCGCAGGATGTGCAGGCTGAGGCTTGGGACTACCCGCTTGATTTCTTCCGTGAGCGTATTCACCGGGTCATTCCCCGCCTTCCTCATCCGGAAGAGGTTGCGGCGGCGGCAGATCTGATTGCCAGTAAACAAAGACCTCTCCTGGTCTGCGGAGGCGGGGTAAGATATGCGGATGCCGGACCGGAACTACGTGATTTCGCGGAAAAATTTGCGATCCCGTTCGGGGAAACACAAGCTGGAAAAAGTGCCGTGGAGAGCGATTGTGCCTATAATCTGGGCGGTATCGGCGTTACCGGCAATGGCTGCGCCAATGCCCTGGCTGCAAAAGCCGATCTGGTGATCGGTATAGGAACCCGGTTTACAGATTTCACCACAGGTTCAAAAAGTCTGTTCGCACATCCCGGGGTGGAATTTCTGACACTTAACGCTTCCCCTTATCATGCTGCCAAGCTGGATGCACTCGCGGTGGTCTGTGATGCAGCTGAAGGTCTGACTGCACTTTCTGCAGCTTTGGAGGAACGCGGCTACCGTTCCGCGTATACGGATGAGATCGGGTCCGCCAAAGAGGCATGGGAAGTAGAGCGGAATCGTCTGGCTGGCATAGAGTATACCCGGAATGAAGACACAGACAGCCTTGAAGGTTCCTTCGTACCTGAGATTGCCGGCCAGCTGGATGAGTTGCTCCCTGAGTATGCAGCGAAGCTGGAGACTTCACTTACGCAAACACGGGTGCTTGGGATCATTAATGAATGTATTCCCAAAGACGCTATTGTCATTGGAGCCGCAGGTAGCCTGCCTGGCGATATGCAGCGGATGTGGCATGCTGCGGTCCCGGATACTTACCATATGGAATACGGATTCTCATGCATGGGGTATGAAATCTCCGGCGCACTGGGTGTGAAGCTGGCGGAACCAGACCGGGAGGTGTACGCACTGGTAGGTGACGGCAGCTACCAAATGCTGCATTCGGAGCTGGTGACAAGTCTTCAGGAGAACAAGAAAATCAATATTATTCTGTTCGACAATGCGGGCTTCGGCTGTATTAACAATCTGCAGATGGAACAAGGCCTGGACAGTATGGGCACTGAGTTCCGCCACCGTGGCCCGGACGGCCGCTTAAGCGGTGAATTGATGCAGATTGACTATGCAGCCAGTGCAGCAGGCTATGGTGTCAAGACCTTCCGTGCGGCAACGGCTGAGCAGCTGCGCAGCGCCCTGGAGGAAGCCGGGAAACAAGAGCGGTCTACGCTGATCGACATCAAGGTGCTGCCAAAGACCATGACCCATGGCTACGGCGCCTGGTGGCATGTCGGGGTACCGGAAGTGTCTGGCAGCGAAGCGGTGCAGTCGGCCTACGAGCAGAAGCGCAGACAACTGGATAAAGTGCGCAGCTACTGAAAGAGCCTAAGCCCTGTATATTCCTGATACCTCCTGAAAGTAATGAAAGAATCATGCGGCGGGCCTAGACCCGTCCTATTACGGATAACGGAAGGGATAGACGCGATGATGTTCAAAGAACATACAGTGAAGCTGGGGATTGCCCCCATTGCCTGGACCAATGATGACATGCCTGAGCTCGGACGGGATAATACCTTTGAGCAGTGCATTAGTGAGATGGCACTTGCGGGGTTTCAGGGAAGCGAGGTGGGCAACAAATATCCGCGCGACCCGGAGCGGCTGCATCGGGCGCTTGCGCTCCGTGGACTTCAGATCGCCAGTGCCTGGTTCAGTGCGTATCTGACGGTGCGTCCATATGAGGAGACGGCTGCAGCCTTTTGTGCACACCGTGACTTTTTGCATGAGATGGGGGCCAAGGTGATCGTTGTCTCCGAACAGGGACGGAGTATTCAGGGGCAGATGGATACGCCATTGTTTGCTGCTAAGCCTGTATTCACAGAAACGGAATGGTCACTACTCGCGGAGGGGCTAGGCCGTCTGGGACGTCTCGCGGCTGAGAAGGATATGACACTTGTGTATCACCATCATATGGGGACCGGAGTGCAGACCGCGATTGAAATCGCCAGGCTGATGGAGCTAACGGAGCCGAATGAGGTATCCCTGCTGTTCGATACCGGGCATTTAGCCTTCGCCGGAGAGAATCCGCTGGAGGTGCTGCGTTTTCATTTACCCCGGATTAAACATGTACACTTGAAGGATATCCGGCCCGGGATTGTCGAGCGTGTCAAACAGGAGGAGCTCAGCTTTCTGCAGGCGGTAAAAGAAGGTGCGTTCACCGTGCCAGGCGATGGCTGCATCGCGTTTGCAGAGATTTTCGCCGAATTGGACCGTTCCGGTTATTCGGGATGGTTCGTGGTGGAGGCAGAGCAGGACCCGGAACTTGCTGATCCTCTGGAATATGCGGTGAAGGCACGACGTTATATTAGGGAAGTCAGCGGTTTATAAAGCATAAAGAGCGAGAAGTTCCCGCTTGGCAGGTGCTTGGGCGGATATGAATGCGGGGTTGCACGGTCCAGTGCACTCCGCCTTTTTGATTGTTTTATAGCAAAAAGATAGGACGGGGATTTCCGGATACAGCAATACGGACTCTCTGGGTCATTCCTGTATTTACCATGTCCCACAGGGTTGGCCGGGTCTACACAGCATGTGCTATAATGGCAGAAATTCAAACAAAACTCGTTATTGAATGCGCTTCCAATTATTGGGGCTGAGTATATATTAGTGACTGAAACACGGCCTATATTCATAGGGCTGTTAGAGGGGGTTATCCATTGTTCCGTACCTGGTATCGCCGGTTGCTGCTGTCGTACTTTCCTATTTTTCTGCTTACGGTGACCATACTTATTTTCGCCTCCTTTGTTTTTATTAATGATATTTCACGCATGGAGACCCAGAAAGCAGACCGTATCGCTGCCAACTATCTCGTGGATAATGTAGAGCGGACCATCAAGGAAGTTGAGCTGTCGGTGCTCGAATCTGCTGAACGCAGTGATGCTTACAAACGCTACTTCAACAGTGAGGGCCAGGCGGATACCGGGGCAATCTATGCGGTGGCCCAGAACCTGCGCATCCTGACAGATGAATCATCTTACATTCAATCCATTTATTTATATGACAAGAAAAATGAAAGCGTTATTACAGAAACTGGATTAAAGAATCTGACAGGATTCATAGATGAAGACTGGATTCGCCGCGTGACCTCCGGAACGGTGAAGGAGGGGTGGCAGCCCGTCAGGGAATATAAGGATGAGTTCGTTCAGCGCACGAGTGTGCGTGTGCTTACTATAAATAAAGGAATGCCGCTGCCCTTTGGCTCGGAGGGTCTGCTGGTCATCAATATCAAAATGAGTGGAATTGAACAGATTGTAGACAGTATGGTTAACGAGCAATTGTCTTTCCTTACGATCTATGGAAGCGATGGACAGTTGTTGTACCAAGCACATTCAGACAGTGAGGGAGCCAAGAACGGCAAGCTGCTGAACACTCTTCATATGGAGAACACGGGATGGAAATTCTCTAGCGGGATCAAGGCGGGTAATCTGTTCAGCTGGGTTTCTGTGATCTCCTATCTCTGGGTAGCGATTGCGTTCGGAACAGTGGTATGCGCGGTTCTATATCTGATCTATGTTACCCGGCGCAACTATAAGCCGATTCAGGTGATCATGAACCGGATTGAAGGCCATCAGATCCGGACGATGGATCAATCCGCTTCAAGGCCGGATGAAATGATGCTCATTGACGGGGTGCTCGAAGATCTGATCAACCATATGACGGATTATGATAAAAAGAGCAGAGAAAATCTGCTGCTGCAGCGGAGCAAGCTATTCACCGATCTGCTGCACAGTGAGCGGCTGGACAATGCCGTCCAGCGGATGGAGGAGCTGTCACCGCTCTCTGGTGCCGATTCTTCTTCCCGATTCACAGTGGTACTCAGCGAAATTAACCGCTATGAGAAGGTTTTTCAGGATCGATATACCCGGGGCGACCAGAACACGCTGAAGTTTGCCCTGATGAATGTTTTTCAGGAATTGGCGCGTGGGGCAGATTTACAGGGCTGGGCGGAGTGGATCAGTACTGACCGGGCGGCAATTCTCTTCCTGGCAACCGGAAATGATGAGGAGATGACCGAGAAAATCCGTCTGTTCGCCGAGCAATGCCGTTCCTGGGTGGAACAGAATTTGCGTATCTCGCTCAGCTTTGGGATTGGACCGGCAGTAACCGGTCCGGGTACGATCCGGGACTCCTATGTGGCAGCAGAGAATGTCATGCAGCATAAGCTTCTGATGCACGAAGATATCATTTTGGCGGAAGGTATAGATTCGCGTCAGCCCCTGCTGGAAACTTATAAATATCTGCAGATGATTGCGGAGTTCGTCAAGCAGTTTCGAATGTCGAGCGGCCAGTGGCGGCAGCGGCTGGAAGGGATATTTGAAGCATTCGAACAGGACTTTCTGCAGGACGACGATATTCGTTCCCTGATTCAGGCCATGCTGCAGATGCTGAACCGGGAAGTAGCTGTGATGTCAGAGCAACTACAGGATGAACTGTCGGCGGAGACTGCGGCGGAGCAGTTGAAGCTGCTGGAAAAGGCGGAATCTATTCAAGAAGTGAAGGGGATTCTGTTCGAGTACTTAACCGATGTATTCCGCACCTATGTTTCTGTCAGCGAGACCAAAAGTTACAAAGCGATGGTCAATGAGATGAAGAAATATATAGAAGAGAATTTTGCCAATCCGGATCTTTCCCTGAAGCATTTAAGCGACCGGTTTCAGATATCCGGGAAATATGGCAGTTATCTTTTTAAAATGGAATTCGATATGAAGTTTGTTGATTTCCTTACGCAGCTGCGGATGGAGGAAGCTGAAAAGCTGCTGCTGGAGACGGAATGTTCATTGCAGGATATAGCACTAAAGGTGGGGTATGCGAATGCGATCACCTTCGGGAGGGTATTCAAGCGGGTGATTGGAATTACGCCAGGCGATTACCGCTCTTTGAAGCGTGGACACAAAGCCACAAACACCTGAATGGTAAGCCGTATTCGTTGTACCGATGAAAGGTGAACAGACCGGACCGGAATATGCCTGCAACCTTTGTGAAGAAGGGTGCAAGCGGTGTTCCGGTCTTTATTTTCAGAAACCTTGAAAGCGCTTTATTATACGAAAATAGTTGTTTTCGATAAACAGGAAGGCCGAATTCACGGTAAAGTGCAGTTCCGAAACGGGTTTATTGTCAAAGCGGTGAAGCCTGTGAAATACTGTGGGCATCCCAAACAACAGGCGGCAAGGCAGAGCGCGATAATATGCGAAGCGATTCCGCTTAAGGGATATTATTGGATCAAGGCTTGGGGGAACATAAAGTCACCATTACGGCCTGCAGAGGCGAAGGAGATGGAAAGATGACAGTGAACACAAACCAGGGATTTTGGAAAAAGGCAACGGGGATTACCTTAACCGCAGTAATGGGGGCTACCCTGCTGGCGGGATGCTCGTCCGATTCTAAGGAGAATGCAGCAAACGGAGCGACAGCAACGGAGGGAAGCAGCGCTAAGCGCGTTACCTTAAAGGTGGAAATATTCGACCGTGGTAACAGCCCGGCGCCTCAAACCATTACTAACAACTATTTGTCCAAGTTAGTTCAGGAAAGATTCGGTGACCCGAACAATATCGATGTTCAATATGTACCGATTCAGCGCTCTGAGGAAGTCACGAAGCTGAACGTGCTGATGGCGAGTGACAGTGATGTACCCGATATCGTATTTACGTATGACTCGAGTGTATTTTACCGCTATGCCCAGCAGGGCGGTCTGACTGATGTCGGCAAACTGCTCGATGAATATGGTCCAAACCTGAAGAAGTTCATTGGCGACGAAACGCTGGCATTCGGCCAGCTGGACGGCAAACAGTTCTCCATTCCGGGTAAACGTGCGATCACGGGCCGTTACAGCTCCTATATCCGTCAGGATTGGCTGGATAAACTGGGGTTGCCTGTTCCAAAGACTACGGATGAGCTGTACACTACTTTGAAAGCGTTTAAAGAGAAGGACCCGGCCAAACTCGGCAGCAAAAACATCCCAATGGGTATGGCACTTGCTCCGGCCCAGTTTGAAACACTGATCTATTCCTTCATTAAGCCCATCAGTGGCGATCTGACTTACAGCCAGCGGTACGAGCTTCCGCTCCATGAGGGCTTCAAGGATGCAATGCAATTTATGAACAAGCTCTATAACGAAGGGCTGATCAGCAAAGACTTTGGTCTGGATAAAGATAAAACGCAATTGGCCAAAGATGTTCAGAACGGTAATACCGGCTACTGGTCGGAAGATGTGGATGCCCAGTTCTACAAGGACGGCACCATGGATAACCTCTACAAAAATGTACCGGGAAGCAAGGTCACTCCGGTAGATGTATATACCAACGCCAAAGTCGACAACAAGTATATTAAATCCCGCTATGCTTCTAACGGTATGTACATCATGATTCCTAAGAGCAGCAAGCGCGCCGTGGAAGCAGTTAAATACCTGGACTGGATGTCTACAGGCACCAACCTCAACGATATATACAACGGGGTTGAAGGAGAAAACTATGATATGGTGGACGGCATTCCGGTGGTCAAGGAAAATGTCTCTCAAGAATTTGCCGATCGCCTGTTCAATGGCGGCGACATGGCCATCATCTCCAACGGTAAGAACCTCGGTGATCAGGCAACCAATGAAAAAGCATGGGTGATGGGCTTCCCGAAAAACAACCAGGAAATGTTGAAGCAGTCAATCACTATTGCCAACACGGACACCGTAGGTCCAATTGTATTCGGCAAACCGATTGAAGCGGAAGCGCAGTATGGCACCACACTCACCGATAAGCTCGATGTAATTATTGTAAAATCAACGATGGCTAAACCGGATCAATTTGAATCCGTGTATGAGCAGGAAATGAAGGATTTCATGTCCTTGGGCGGAACGAAGCTGAAGGCAGAACTGGAGCAGGCTGTGAAGGAACTTCCTGCTAAATAGACAAATACAAAGGTGAAAGCTGGGGGGAGAGGAGTGCCGCTCCACCCCGGTTTTTCTCCATAGGAGGAAACCCCATTGAGCAAAGCGTCATATTTAAGACGGTATTGGCAACTATATGCGCTGCTTGCACTGCCGATTGCCTATTTTGTGATCTTTCGCTACGGTCCGATGTATGGTGTGCAGATTGCGTTCAAAGATTTCAACCTGTTTCAGGGCATCGGAGGCAGTGAATGGATAGGATTGGACGCCTTCCGCGAAGTTTTTGGCATGAGAGAGTTCTATACTACCCTTCGCAATACCTTTATGCTGAATTTTCTTGATTTGCTTGTTTCTTTCCCGGCTCCGATCCTGCTGGCTATTATGCTGTATGAGATCCGGTCGGTATGGTTCAAAAAAATATCACAGACCCTTCTGTATATTCCCCACTTTATTTCCTGGGTGATCATCGGGGGGATCGTATACCAATTGTTCGGCAACCAGTCCGGGATGGTGAACGAGGTTCTTGTAAGCCTGGGGCTGAACCCTGTACCGTTTCTAACAGAAAAAAATCCGTGGCTCATCACCTATCTCTTCACCGGGGTGTGGCAAAGCGCCGGCTGGGGAACCATTCTATATCTGGCGGCATTAACGGGTGTCAACAGGGAGCTATTTGAAGCAGCTGAAGTGGATGGCGCGACAAGACTTAAGAAGATCCGTTACATTACGCTTCCGAGCATCAAGCCAACCATCATCACCCTGCTTATCCTCAACCTCGGGAAAATGGTCAGTATCGGCTTTGACCGCCCCTACGTTATCGGGAATACAACGGTCCGTGAATACTCTGATGTGCTTAGCACCTTCGTGTACCGGATTGGTCTGGAATCCGGCCAATATACGCAGGCTACTGTAATTGGATTGTTCCAGGCTGTGGTAGGGCTGGTGTTCATTCTGGGCTCCAACTATATTTCGAAAAAAACGACCGGCGACGGCATTATATGATAAGGAAGGAGGCGGAGTGCTATGAGTGAACGCACCTCAAACCGGATATTTGATATCGTAAATATTACATTGGTTACGCTGTTCGTGTTGTTCTGTCTGGCTCCGTTTTTACACATCATTGCGGTATCCCTTAGTTCTAACCGGGCGATTACTTCCGGCGAAGTGACCCTGTTCCCCATTGAAGTGAACTGGAATGCGTACGTCCAGGTGTTTTCGAACAATGCTATGATTCATTCTCTGATCTTTACCGTTTTTCTCACAGTAGCCACAACAGTGCTGTGCATGCTTTTCACCATCGCAGCGGCCTATCCGCTGACCAAGAAAAATCTGAAGGGCCGCAAGTTCTTCATGTATCTTATCGTCGTTACCATGTTTTTCAGCGGCGGTATTATCCCTGAATATTTGCTCATCCGTGATTTGAAAATGATTGATACGGTCTGGTCGCTTATTCTTCCCGGACTGGTCAGCCCTTTTAATCTTATTATTCTGATTTCCTTTTTCAATAACATTCCTCCCAGCCTGGAGGAGTCGGCTGAAATCGATGGAAGCTCCCATTTTCACACACTGATGCGTATTGTACTGCCGTTATCGATGCCGGTGATGGCTACGCTTGCTCTCTTTTATGCAGTGGGACGGTGGAACGGCTTCCAGGACTCCCTGATGTATATCAACAGCCCGGACCTGTACCCGCTTCAGCTTAAGCTGTTCCAAATGGTGCAGAACAACATGGTTTCTGAACTGACGCAGCTGGAGGGTTCGAACAGGACTGCACTGACACCGGAGAGCCTTAAGGCGGCCACTGTTATTTTTGCCACGGTCCCAATCCTTGTTGTGTATCCGTGGCTTCAGAAATACTTTGTTAGCGGGGTCATGCTGGGTGCTGTCAAAGGCTGAGCCGTTAACGTTCAGGAAAGGAGAACATCATTATGGAGGACAAAGGAGCCTTTTCTTTCTCAACATGCTGGAACATTCGGCGCCATACTATAGGCAGTGAAATGATCCGTGAGATCAGCTCGCTTGGCTTTCGCCGCGTGGAGTTGAACTATAATGTGACCCGGGAAATGCTCACTACGATCGAGCCGATGATCGAACGGGGAGAGATCGGCATATCCAGTGTCCACAACACTTTCCCTCACGTTCCGGACCCTGATTATGGCACGGATTCTGTGCTGCTTGGCTTCGGGGATGAGGAAAAGCGGCAGCGTGCGATAGAACTGCTAGTCCGCTCAGCCGAATACGCCCAGCGCTACGGAGGCGAAGCAGTTGTTGTGCATCCCGGCGAAGTGCCCTTTCCGAATGATATCAGCAAAGAGCTGGAGCAGATCTATAACGGACAGGGCAGAGATTCGGAAGCTTACCGCAGCAAATGGGCGGAGCTGATGGAGCGGCGGGAAGCCTACAGCGCCGGTTATGTGCAGAAGATAATCGAAAGTCTGGATGAGGTATGCAACCGGGCGGTGTCGAAGGGTCTTAAGATCCGCTTTGGCATCGAAACCCGCTCCAGACCGCAGCAGATTCCGACGCTTGCGGAAGCAAGGACGATTATTCAGGCATTAAAGGGAGCTCCTGTAGGTATCTGGTACGATACTGGTCATGCCATTATGATGGATCGCTTGGGTCTGTACGATAGTGTGGGGGAAATGGAAGGCCTGATGGATGATATTGTAGGGGTTCATATTCATGAAACCCTTGGCCTGTCCGATCACTGGTGCCCTTATGTGAACAGCAAAGATATGGAGTTCTATGATGCCTATTTACCGATGATTGAGCGGGCGCAGGTCAAGGTGTATGAGCTGAAGGCAGCCTGCCAGCCGGAAGAAATCGATGACAGTCACCGGCTCCTTACGGCCAAGCTTGCGGCCAGAGGCTAGGCTAAATGCTGAGTGATGCCGACCGGTTGCTTGCTGTCAAATATGCCCCTTGTTTATTATTTGATCAGAATGAGCCGTTCTTGCCAGTTCGCTTCGGCATAACGGTGCTGCGGGAGGATGGGGATTCTCCTTCCTTCCGGCGGCGGCTAAGCGTACAACGCCACGATGTGCAGGCAGTTGTGGAATACGCCATTTATTACGATTATGATATTCAGCACCTATATGATCTGGAGCATGTGTGGGTATACATAGGCAGGAACGGAGAGGTGGCGGACGTCGAAGTCAGCTTTCATGGCAAATACCTGAAAGGGCTGCTGCGCGGACAGACCAACCTGAGTGGAACGCAGGCTGCCCTCTACGTCCAACCCGGCAAACATGCCCTTTCTCCGCTTCCTGAGCTATTTGAGCTGCTACCGGAATTTGTCTCCTGTACGCAGGAGGAGGCAGGCGCAGACGGTCTGATCTACGGCCATTTCTATAGTGGAATTCTGGCATCGGATGAAGAGATTGACCGCCGCGTCCGCGCGCATCTGCAGACCTTTCGGTTCACTCCCTCCCAGCTCTACAGCAGCTGGGAATACGCGGACCGGGGGGAACTGTTCGTTTCCTGGAGCCAATTATTCGCCGAGATTCCTGAGCGTATTCGGAAAGAGCTGGAACGGATTTAGAACTCTGGCATCACCCGGGCATGAAGCAGAATGCATAATTTGGAGGGAATTACAATGTACAAGCAACTGGTGGAGAGTAATGACAGAGAGGTAAAGGAAGGGTTATCCCGGCAGGTGCTTGATCCACAGAGCCGCTATTATGGGGGGACAATAGATGCGGGCACGGGTATTGCATGGGTCAACCACACGACCGGAACACCGACTGACATGTGTTATTGGGGGGCGGCTCTGGTCAATCCCGATTCTGAGTACTACCTGGATGAGACACTACTCGGGCGCCTGCTGCTGGCCACGGAGTTCGTGCTGCGCTTTCAACATGAAGACGGTACGATTTCTCCGGGCTGGACGAACTATCATTCCCCGCCGGATACGGCTTTTGTCATTGTCGGTTACGCCCAGTTGTACCAGCTGCTGACCCGCAAGGCATGGCAGCCGCTGCAGCCGGTGCTGGACAATATGCGGCTGTTTCTTGAACGGTCGGTGCCAGCCATGATTACGGGAGGATGCCATACACCGAATCACCGCTGGGTGCTGTGCGCAGCACTGGGCTTTCTGCACGAGCTGTTTGGACTCGAAGAGACCGCTTTGCGGGCGGATCAGTGGCTTGCGGAAGGGATGGACATTACGCCGGATGGGGAATGGACGGAGAGAAGCAATGGGATTTACAGCGCAGTCAGCGACATCATGCTGATTCATGCCGCCCGTCTGCTGAACCGGCCAGAGCTGCTGGAGCCGGTTCGTCAGAATCTGCGCATGATGGTATACCTGGTCCATCCTTCGGGCGAGGTCGTTACCGATTATTCCGGCCGGCAGGATCTGGGCAGTGTTCATGACCTGTCCCCCTATTATTTGCCTTATGCGATTCTGGCCCGTTCTGACAAGGATGAGTTATTCGCGGGCATGGCAGAATGGGCTGGCCAGTCACTTACAGATCCGGGCGTGTGTTCGGTCAATACGCTCGTGCGTATGCTGCTGGAGCCGGAGCTTCAACAGCCGCTTAAGGCAGCGGCTCCCCTTCCTGTGAAATATGAGCAAATGTTGAATGGTGATTTCCTGCGCCATGGCTATTTGCAGCAGATGGAGGATGCCGGTCATGGGGGACAGATCACCCACAGCCGTCTGCATACTGACTTTGGTGCACCCGTAGCTCGTTACAGGGATGGCAGTACCAGTGTGACGCTGATTACAGAGACTCCGTCATTCTTTGCGCTTCGTCACGGTTCCGTGAGGCTGCTTGCTGTTCAGGTGGCATCCTACTTCTATCCGGGATATGTGCCTATGCAGGAAATGACTAAGGTGCCCGAAGGATACCGTCTGGCAGGAGAACAGAAGAAAGGTTACTACGGTCCTGTCGAGGCGGCGCTGCTTCCGCCAACCTCCGTAACGCCGGTCAGTCCCTGGTATTTGCTCCCGCATCAGAGCCGGCCTCTTACGCATGAGCAGACGCTCCGGGTGCAGGCGGAGGTACATCGGACGGATGAGGCTTGGACCATCCGGCTGCACTGTGATGAACCGGCGGAGGTCATGACGCAGATGTCCTTCATTTTCGGAAGCGAAGGAAGCTTCATCTCAGGAGAGCTGCAGGCTGCAGACGAGGACGTCTATCTCTGGAGCGGCGGTAACCTCCGCTATGCATGTGGTGAAGACTGGATTGAATTGACGGGTGGCGAGAGGGAACATCTGGCGACCGGGGTGCGGGAGGCCAAGCTGCAGGCGAACTGCAAGGCGGTGCTGGTTAACGTAGTGACCCCTTTCGATAAGACATTCACGATTACATTATCTCCTTCCTTGAACGGGGAGTAATACCGGCCAGACACGCGCTTCGCCTTGACTTATGCAGCTCATATGTTAGAATAGCGGGGCCCTAATTCTAATATAAAGAAGTGAGCTTATGCTAGAGCCCAAGGTAAAAGTGAAGCAGGGCCGCCTGTTTCTCGATAAGTATTTTTCCGGAGAATCTATTGACTACCGTCAAATCATATCGTTATTCCTGCCTATATTGGTAGACCAGGCCTTTGTGGTAGGGCTGAACGTCGTGAATACTGCGATGATCAGCTCTTCCGGAGTGGCGGCGATCAGTGCGGTAAATATGATCGACTCCTTGAATATCTTTCTGATCAGTGTGTTCATTGCGGTTTCGACTGGCGGAACCGTTGTAGTCGCACAATATAAAGGCAGTGGAAATGACCTGATGGTCTCCAAAGCTGCCGCCGGAGCGGTATCCTCCGTATCGCTGATGGCATTTGCCATCGGCTTGTTTGGCATTGTGTTCCATGGACCGCTGCTGCATCTGCTGTTCGGCGCGGCCTCACCGGAGGTTATGTCGAACGCCCGCACGTATCTGATCGGCAGCAGCTTGTCCTACCTGGGGATTGCTGTGATGGAGGCGGTGTGCGGTGCGCTGCGAGGTATCGGGAGGACGCGTGTATCCCTCGTACTCTCACTGATTATGAACTTTTCTTATGTGCTGTTAAACTTGGTGTTCATCAACGGACTGCATATGGGTGTGTTCGGAATGACGATTGCGATCAATGTCTCCCGGTATTTGGCGGCGGTCTGCTCGCTGATCTATCTGTTCCGGCTCGACAGCAGCCTGCGGGTGAAGATCCGGGACCTGCTGGTTCCGAGCTGGACCATGCTCCGCAGAATCATGTTCATCGGCCTGCCGTTTGCGGCCGAGCAGATGTTCTTCAATGGCGGCAAGATTCTGACGCAGGTCTTTATTGTCAGTCTCGGCACCTATGCCATTGCCACCAATGCGATCACCTCCTCGCTCGCCGGGGTCATGCAGATTCCCGCCAATGCGTTGTCCCTGACATTGATTACTGTCGTTGGCCAATGTATGGGCAGCCGGAATATCCGGGATGCGCGCAAATTCGTCAAGTCATTTCTGTGGCTGTCCTCGGCCTCCTTTGTCCTGATGGCGCTGTTGATCTTCCCGTTATTCCATCCGCTGGTGTCGCTGTTTCATCCGCCGCAGGAGATTGTCCGGGATATCTTCATTGTGTTTCTGATCAATTCGATTGCCCAGATCCCGCTGTGGTCGGTCAGCTTCATTACCCCTTCTGCGCTCCGGGCCGCCGGCGATTCCAAGTTCACATCGATCGTGTCGATGCTGTCCATGTGGCTGTTCCGTGTAGTGCTCGGCTACATCCTCGGGATCGTGCTGCATATGGGCATTATCGGGGTATGGCTTGCTATGAACTGCGAGTGGGGCGTGCGCGGCTTCATCTTCCTACGGCGTTTTCTCGGAGACAAGTGGGTTCAGCATAAGGTGATTTGATCCCTATGGTCATAAGGATATACAAGAAGAACCCATTGTCCACGGTCAGGTGGAGGATGGGTTCTTTGTTATGGAAGGAGGAGATTTAGCCTCCTGTACTGCTATAGAGAGCGAAATATCAACTTGCGGTAATCTTTACTTTGGCATAAGATCGTCCACCTTGACTGGCTGCCCTGTGCGTATCGAACGGTTAGCAGCGATGCCGGTCATGATCGACATGGCGCCATCCTTGTGTGAGGCTGCACGGTTGAAGCGGTCCTCCTGTTTCTTGTCAAAAATGTCGCTCAGCAGTACCGGATCACCGCCGCCGTGTCCACCTGCACCACTTGTGAATTCGACGCGGTAAGGCTCCTTGAAGTGTGGATAGATGGTAATGTTCACACCCTCCAGTGCGCCCTCGTTTTCTTTTTTGCCGCCGGAATTGACGTAGGATTGTTCGGTGATCCGAACCTCCATGCGGCCTTCCGTGCCGTTGAAGACAATAATAAAGCCCTCCCAAGGCATATAAGCGTTCAGTGAATAGTTCATGACCGTCTTGTTCTTGTATTTGACCATTACACTCATCGTATCTTCGATGCTGATATTGTCCCCGAATACACTTTGGTCGCGTTGATACCCATCTTCATGCTCGGCGTCGAGGTACATGCTCTTCAGGTGTTCATTGCGGTCCAGATGGAGCGCAAAGGGATCATTCTCGGCAGCTTTGCTGCCATAGGCGCGTTGATAGAATTCGGTGATGCCGCGTTTCTCAGCATTCTCCTTGCCATAGTAACGCAGGTCGCCCATGGCGAAGACCGTATCCGGCTGCGAAGCCAGCCAGAAGTTCATCAGGTCGAAGTGATGTGTTGATTTGTGCACCAGCAGGCCGCCGCTGTTCCGCTTATCCCTATGCCATCTGCGAAAATAATCCGCTCCATGCTGGGTGTTCAGCAGCCACTCGAAATTGACGGACAGAATTTCACCCAGCACACCGTCCATGATTATCTCGCGGATCTTCGTGTTATGCGGCGCATAACGGTAGTTGAAGGTCACACGCAGGTTCTTGCCGGTACGCTCGATGGCATCAAAAATCTGCTGGCATTTCTCTTCATCAATGGTCATCGGCTTCTCGGAGATGACATCACAGCCCAGCTCCATGGCGCGGATAATATACTTGTGATGCGTGCGGTCAATCGTGGTCACCAGTACGAAGTCAGGCCGGGTCTCGGATATCATATGGTCAAAGTCCTCAGCTTTGTAGGTGGGAACCTCATGGTAGCCGTATTTATCTGTCAGCATATGGTTGGCAAAGTTCATCCGTGTCTGATTGACATCACAGAAGGCTACCAGTTCGGAAGTTTCGTTGTAAGCGGTAACAAGTGCACCGTAAAAAAACTCGGCCCGGCCGCCGGTACCGACGATCACATATTTCTTTTTGGACAAGGGGATCACTCCATTTACTTGGTTTTGATATTATTTTATAGTATAGAAAATGCAAGAAGTGAACGTTTTTTAGTACAATGGAGAAGAAAAGATGCATATTTTATCCTCGAAGAGGGGTGCGGAAGTGGAGCCTTTTTTTCAGGTGGAGCAAATCAGACGAAGCGGTAATTTCAATATGGATACCGATCACTTCCATGATTTCTACGAAATCTATTATTTACTGTCGGGGGAGCGGCATTATTATATCCATAACCGGATTTATGCCCTACAGGCAGGAGATCTGGTCTTTATCAACAAAAACCAGCTGCACCGCACGACCAGCCGTAACCGCTCGCGGCATGAGCGGATCTTGGTGAGCTTTGACGATCTGTTCCTGGAGCCTTCGGCGGGCTATGCACTGGACTTGGCGGAGATGTTCCAGGGGGAGAGCTTCCTGCTGCGGTCCACTGCCCATGAGCAGGGAGAGATTGCCGACCTGCTCCAGGCGATGCTGCGGGAGCAGCGGGACGGGGCTCTGTGGAGCAAGCCGTATCTGCAGACTCTGCTGCTGCAGCTGCTGATCCGGCTGGACCGCATCCGGGGGGCGAAGCCGCCGGTTGTGGTGCCAGAACAGAACGAGGGGCAGCGCAGGGTCTATGACATCATCGAATATCTCGATGTGCATTATGGCGATAAGCTGACGCTGGGAGGGATTGCGGAGCATTTCTTCATCAGCTCCACATATTTATGCCGGACGTTCAAACAGACAACGGGGTTTACGCTTATCGAGTACTTGAATTATGTACGCATCCGTGAGACGAAGGCTCTGCTCAAGGAGACGGAGTGGAGGGTCGCCCAGATCGCTCAAGAGACAGGCTTCGAGAGCATTGCCCATTTTGGGCGGGTATTCAAAGGCATCACCGGACGCTCGCCGCTGCAGTACCGCAAGCAGCACCGGGGGAAATGAGAACATAACATATACAGCGATGGCGGCCTCCTTCACACTTTGGGTGAAGACTGGGAGTTATGGAGATGATGGCATTGCCGGAACCATTCCCACGCATTGCTGAAGGCAGGGCCAAGAAGTACATTGCAATTTGGAAATACACCAAGTATTATAGACATTATAGATCCGTAATAGCAAGAATAATGTCTTTGTGAAGGGGGAGGGGATTTTGTAATTCTCTAAAAGTACAGATTATGCGCTGCACGCCTTACTCCATTTGGGACTCTCTGAGAGAAGCCATCCTGTTGGAATAAAGGAACTATCGGGATCCCTTGGCGTATCCGAAAGTGATTCAAGTGATTGAAGGAAGGCAGCAACTATTCGAATGCTCGAATTCGAGCTCACAGCAGCATCGGCTGTTAGTAGAAAAGGGGTCCGCACCGGACGAACAGAGAAATTCTGAAAGGAAGGATTGTCTGGTCGAGAAAGTGATGTGGGGAGCAGAACAGCAAATGCACCAGTACATGCGGGAACACACAATCCAGTCGGTACTGGATGAAGCTGTAGAACGCGGTAGTCATGAGGCAAACAAGAAGTGATATACTTCTTGTGTTTTAATTATGGATATTATAGATCGGTTATAGGGGTGTTTATATATGGACAATCAAGTTTACGATGTGGCTATTATTGGCGGCGGACCAGCTGGACTGAACGCTGCCCTGATGCTTGGAAGGGCAAGAAAATATGTAGCTTTAATTGATGAGGGCCGCCCCCGCAATGCTGTAACTCACGAAATGCACGGTTTTCTTACCCGTGACGGGATCCCGCCGAGTGAGTTTCGGCGGCTTGCAAATGAAGAGATCGCTGCTTATCCCTCCGTATCATTTTTTAAAGAACTAGCAGTGAACATTACCGGAGCAGACGGCAGATTTGAAATTGAGACCATGCAAGGAAAACGTTTGGTAACCAAAAAAGTATTGTTTACCGTGGGCATGAAGGATCGGCCGCTCGATATCCCAGGACTGAAGGAAGTGTACGGAAAAAGTGCATTTGTCTGTCCGTATTGTGACGGCTGGGAATTAAGGGATCAGCCGCTTGTCATCATAAACAAAGGGGCCGAGCTTATGCATTTTGTTCCACTCCTATCCGGATGGACGAATCGTATTACGGTTTGCACTAATGGTCCTGATGAATTAACGGAAACCGAGCGAGAGGAACTTAGACAGCATCAAGTGCTGCTGTATGATTCACTGATTCGGCAAATTGATTCTCATGACGGAATCACGCAGCAAGTTGTTCTTGAAGATGGCTCCTCCATAGCATGCAGAGGTATCTTCTTCAAGCCGGAACTGGTTACGGGATCGCATCTGCCGAGGTCGATCGGATGCGAGATGACAGAATCGGGAGAAGTTGTTGTCGATGATTTTGGAAAAACGAACATCCCGGGTGTGTACAGCGTTGGGGATGTGACATCCCGATTTCACCAAGCTGTAGCAGCAGCTTCAAAGGGGGCAATAGCCGCTGCGATGATCAACAATGAGCTTAATGGAATAGCCTGGAGGGAAAATTTATGATCGGTGAAGCAGCGTAAAGCACGGCCTCGATATGCAGGAGCAGGCAGCATTAGGGTTCATGGCAAAGTCCTGATTCGTTTGCAGGATCAGCACACCTTGCGCAATGACCTGCTCGCGCTATTGAAGCAGCAATCGATCGAAGAAGGTGAACGCAAACTTCGGGTACTCGCAGGCCTGGGCTCCTTTTTTTCGCAGAATCCGGAATCAATTAACGGAGGGATTTTCGAACCGTGGGCTGTGGTAAATCGTGAGCTCATGCGCCGGGCCGTCGGCCGCGGTGAAATCTCCACCCGTGCGGACATTGAGATGGCTTGCCAGGTTATTACTTCAATGGCTTCTTATCGCGGACTCGTACAGCGCAAAACATTCGACAAGCATTTCTACACTTCGCTAATCGACGGCGTCCTACTCCCTGCCCTCAAAAATCCGTTAACATCACCAAATGAAACGGAATAAGGAAGGCGACCTGGTCGTTATTTTTGTTACAATAAGACCTACTGTACAATTAGGGATGGTGATTAACATTGGGAAGAAAGCAGGCTTTTACAAAATCGGAGTTGCTTGACCAAACCAAGAATTGTTCGTCCGTACGCAGGAAGAAAGAGCTAAATATTATATTTGACACAAGTGTCATAAATAGTGCATACTAAATGTAAGCCGGATAGCAATTTCATAAATGCGCATACGAAAAAATTAGTGGGGTAGATATCAGGTAATTGACACTTGTGTCATTTATATTTTATATGGAGGAGAGGAAGCAACTATGTTTTTGGCATTGAAGGAATTGAAACACAACAAAAAAAGGTTTTTGATGATTGCGATTATCTTTGTACTTATTTCTTGGTTGGTGTTCATATTATCAGGATTGGGAAATGGGTTATCTACACTAGCGGCTTCGACGTTCAAGAATATGAAGACTGATTATGTAGTTTTTGAACAAGGATCGAAAGCTTCGATGAGTAAATCATTATTGTCTAATGAACTATCACAACAATTAACAGAGATGCAAGGTGTAACTGCCGTTTCACCCATGGGAACGATCATGGCCTCAGCAATCAAGGGAAAGAGCGCGGTGAATGAAGATAAAGTAGATATAGCTATTATTGGGATTGACCCCGGGAGTTTTTTAGAACCAAAGAGTATTGAAGGTACCGGGTTAACATCCGATAACATGACACAAGTTATAGTAAATGACACCATGAAAAAAGATGAGGGCTTTAAACTGGGGGATACCTTCCAATTGGATGGCTCGACGGAATCATTGACTATCGTCGGTTTTGTCAAGGATCAGACGTATAACCATGTAGCAGCTGTTTTTACACCCATTGCAGAGTGGCGAAAGATTGCGTTTGCGGCACCTGGTTCGGACAAAGGGGTCACAGAACCAGTGAATGCAATCATGCTTCAAGGTAGTGATATCGATCCTAGTGTCATTAATAAGCAGCTGTCAGGAACCGATACGGTTACCCGTTCGGCAGCAGTACAGGGAATGCCTGGATACAAGGAAGAGAATGGTACGATCATGATGATGCTTGCGTTCCTTCTTGCGATTTCAGCATTCGTACTTGGCGTGTTCTTCTATGTATTTACGATGCAGAAGACCAACCAGTTCGGGATTATGAAAGCAATCGGAGCCAAAAATGGGTTCTTGGGTAAAGCGGTCGTCTCTCAAGTGTTCGTCTTGTCGCTCTCTAGCATTATCGTTGGCATAATCCTGACTTATGGGACAGCGGCAATCATGCCCAAAGGCATGCCGTTCATGCTTGATCCGAAGCTAGTGGTGACCTATTCCATCGTTTTGCTGGTGATCTCATTGCTCAGTTCGTTGGTATCGGTTCGTACGATTTCGAAGATTGATCCGCTTAAAGCGCTTGGGAGGGTTGAATAATGACTACAGGATTGCAAATTACGGCGGCATCAAAGTATTACAATGAAGGTTCAAACCGTATTTCAGCATTAGATAATGTGTCTATTACAGTGGAACCGGGTGAGTTCGTCGCGGTCGTAGGACCGTCTGGTTCGGGCAAAAGTACCTTCTTATCCATTGCAGGCGCATTGCTAAAAGCCTCTAAGGGAGAGGTTAAGCTGAATGGGCAAGACATATCGAAGCTGACCGGAAATCAACTATCCGACATTCGATTGCATGAGATTGGATTCATAATGCAGTCTTCGAATTTGGTGCCGTATTTGAATGTTCTTGACCAGTTGCTTGTCGTGAAGCGGATGTCGGGAAAGGTAACCGCAGCTGATAAAGCTTTTGCCGTAAAATTGCTTGAAGAATTAGGTCTTGGCACAAAGTTGAAGAGTTATCCGGAGGAACTGTCTGGTGGCGAGAAACAACGTACGGCGATTGCCCGGGCATTGATTAACGAGCCCAATGTTATATTGGCAGATGAGCCTACAGCAAGTCTTGACACGAAGCGCGCCCATGAGGTGGTCTCCTTGATTGCCCATGAGGTGAGAACACGCAATAAGGCAGCCATAATGGTGACCCATGACGAACGGTTGCTTGCTTACTGCGATAAGGTATACCGGATGGAAGATGGCAAATTATCATTAGCTGAAGTGGAGTCCGTCCACTAGCAGAATAATACTTAGCGTAGAGAATGATCGCCTTCATCTGATGCGAGTTTGATCTAATTTGGTGAACCATTAAATTAAAATAGTTAAGGAGATGGTAAGAATGATCGTTGTGACGAACAGAATTAAAGTGAAAAAAGGAATGGGTGCGGTAATGGCACCGGGTTTTACAGCGCCAGGCCCGCTTGACAGTTCTGAAGGCTTTGTGAAAGTAGAAGTATTGTTAACACAGAACTTAAATGAATACGATGAGTTAAATGTAAATATGTACTGGGAGACTATGGATTCCTTTACAGCTTGGAGAAATAGCGATGCCTTTAAAGCGGCACACAAACGCCCAGAAGCGGGTTCAGAGGAAGCAAGTAAAGAATCTCCAATTCTCGGAAGTGAGATCATAACTTATGAAGTGGCATCTGTAAAAGAAATATAAATAATAAGAACGCCAGAACAGCGATACAAGACTAAGCTCTTGTATCGCTGTTTTGTCCTGTCTAAACTAATGAATCTGGATGCTTCTCCAGCTTTTTAATTGCGGCTGAGGGTTGAGATCCTCTCTCACTCTCTCTCATCAAATAGTATGAAGTATTGCTTGAGGTTCTTAAGATTGAAGCGCGGCGCAAGCAAGAATGTCCTCGGAAGAGCGGATTCTGCCAATACGCGGGAAGATGACCTTAATTACGTGTTCATGTTCCTCCTGGCTGAAGCCGGTCATGGCATCTGTCGCAAAAACTACCTGATACCCATGGGCGAAGGCTTCACGCGCAGTGGTATCCACGCCGATACCAGAAGCAATGCCGCAAAGCACGATCGTCGTGATGCCCCGCCGGCGCAACTGCAGATCGAGGTCCGTTCCATAAAATGCTCCCCATTGACGCTTGGTAATTAAATAATCGGTGTCAGTGACTCCGATCTCGGGTACAATTTCATCCCATCCAGGCACCAGATTTAAGGTTGGGGGCGCCTGATCCAGCAACGGACGAGGCATATCTTTGAAGTCTTTCGTGGATACGCGAACAAGCCCAACGAATGCACCTGCCTCACGGAAGGCTTGAACCATAGTGGCAGCGCGGCTGACGACTTGCTCGGCCGAGTGAGGGGCATACTGGGTTCCAAGCCAATTTTGCAAGTCGATTACGATTAATGCCGTCTTAGGAAATTGAAACAAAAGTTCTTCCATGATCAATCACACTCCAACTATGAAATCGAGTTTGACCCATCTTGACTTGAAGTTCTATATTTTGAATAGTGGGTCATTTGACTCTATGTTCATAATTTTGTACTATGAGTTTAAAATTGTCAAGCGGGGGGTTACGTAAGGATGAGTGTAACCAAACAGGATATCATACGTTCGGCTTCTAAGATGTTTAAAGAAAAAGGGTTTCTGGCGACCTCAATTCAGGAAATTGCTCAGGATTGTTCCATTGCAAAGGGCTCGGTGTACAAATACTTTCCGTCCAAAGAGGACTTATTGTGTGTGGTTTTCGACGAGTGCCAGACGGTTTATTTTGATCGGGCTGAGCACCTGAAACAAACCGAGACGGGTACTCCCAAGGAGCGGCTCGTCCATCAAATCGTATTTCGTTTTCAGTATTTTATTGAATACAGTCACATTATGGTAGACTTCATAGATCTTCCTATTACGCAGTACGCAACTTTCCGTTCACTAAGGAATCATGTTCGCGCCCGTATGATGGAGTGGCATAGATACTGGTTACTTGAAGTTTATGGTGAGAGAATCGAGTCGTTTCTCTGGGATCTGATTTTTATATACCGTGCGATCCTGAAGGACTATCTGCAGCGCATCATCTTCGAGGAGAAGCAGCTTTCGATAGAGGATACAGCTTGGTTCATCGTCGATAAAATGGATGCGCTAGTCGAACATATGTCTAAGTCAGGTTCGAAGGGGCTACTTGGACAAAGCGCCTTCACCAAATTTATTCATTCAGATTCAAAGGACTGGAATAACGAAAAAGAAAGAATTACCGAAGAATTGTTCGGCAGAGTGAACGCGCTGCTTGAGGCTTGGCCTGGCGGGCTCGCCCGGCAGAGGGAACTGCAAGAGATTGTTCAATTGCTGGGGACGGAGATCTCTCAGACTCAGCCCAAGAGATCGCTCATTCAAGCGCTTTGTACCTACCTGGAACAAGAACAGGATCTGAGAAGTTCGGTCATTCAGTTGAAGCAAATTGTCCTGGAAGAGCGTGCGCAGGATGGCGGGTTACCATGATCCGACATCCAGTCGGGCAAGGGTGGAAGAGTGGTTGGCCAGAATCAACAAAAATGAACTAAAGATAAAGGAGAATAAGATGAATACCAAGCAACGTAAAATTATTTTTGCCATTACCTTAGCTTATACCGTGTTCATTCTTTATTTTATGTTTTTTGGTTTCGGTAGAGTAGATACCCTAGATCGGGAGACGGGTTACACCTTTCTATTTTTACCTGATGTTTTTTTTAAGCTGCCAAGTCTATCGGATCTTCTACATCCTTCGCTGATGGATATTGTGGGTTTTGGAAACATCGTGGCCTTCATCCCTTTTGGTATCTTGATTCTGTTGTTATATCGGATCGGCTTCCTTCGTTTCATGATCTTATTCATCCTGTCTATTCTTGTACTGGAAACCATTCAGGCACTCACTTTGCTAGGCAGCTTTGATATAAACGACGTTATTCAAAACTCATCAGGCGCAGCGATCGGATTCGGGGCGTATAGATTAGGATTTCGTACAGAAAAGGTCTGGACAAACATAGCGGCTACGGGCATCTCTGCTGTTGTCCTGATCATCGGGGTTTGGGGGATCTTCGGGGTTGTCGACAAAGCGTTGACTAAAGAATTGGGCCCCTTTGTCGCGTTAAACGAGCTCAATAACAGCAGTATAAATTCATCAGACGGAACAATGCGAGACAGCTTCCAAATTGGCGGACAAAACGTAGAACCTCAGTATAATGCGTATAGCACCGAAGACAAAAATATGGTGACGTACACGTACACGCTAGGCAAAAAGGAGCTTTATTTCTACTTGAATTATGGGATTCCAGATCAAGAGGCTTCTCATGGGAGTCTACGCATATCCGCCGACGGACAGGAATATCTGTCCACGTCCGCAGAAGTTCAAAGCCATGAACTTGGGATGTCCTCCATTTATCTTCAAGGGGCCAAGGAGCTTACGATCACCCTGGAGGGAAATATGAAAATATGGGATGTTGGATTTAGTGAGATGAAATACATCTGGGATTAGTAAAGGGGAAAGATCGAATTTCAAGTTCAATCAATCTATATAAATTTATTTTAGGGGTGCTTTTAATGAAATTTCATGAATTTTATGTCGGACAAGTCTTCAGAACCAAGTCCATCATAATGACGAAAGAGAGTATTACGAGATTTGCAGCGGAGTTTGACCCGCAATATATGCATCTCGATGAGGAGAAAGCTAAGCAGGGAAGATTTAACGGAATTATTGCTTCAGGCATACAAACCATGGCGGTCTCCTTCAAACTTTGGGTGGAGACAGGGAGCTATGGGGATGATGTTGTTGCCGGAACCGCAATGAATAATCTTAAATTTATAAAGCCGGTGTATCCGGAGGATGAATTGTACACCCTTGTGGAAGTGACCGAAGTGAAAGAGAAGAAGAATGAGACGGGAAGTGTTACTGTATTGTTGTCTACGTTCAACCACAAAGACGAGAAGGTTTTTGAGGGGGATTTAACCGTACTAATTAAACGGTAAACTTCTCTGTACCCCAGCCAAAGGGTTCCCTGAATCTTGTACGAAGAATGCTATTAGAGTGTCTTGGTCATTATGAAATCTATTTGTTCCTCCTCCCCCATATAGAAGGAGTGGGCTCCAGTTCGGACAAACCCTAATTTTTGATAAAAGGTAATTGCGCGCTCGTTTTTTTCCCAAACTCCGAGCCAGATCTTTTCTTTATTCTGTTCCTTCGCTATGTCTATAGCTTTCTTCATTAGATGGCTGCCAAGCCCCTGGGTATGGAATCTTTTGCGGATATAAATCCTCTCGATCTCAAGCGAATGGTTGTCCATGATTTCAGTCTAATTGTACTAGGTTAAATGCTCTGTCCAAGTAGGCCTGCATAAGTTCAGGTGAATTTTGGCATAACAAAAACCCCCTTCCACCGGTTTGGCGGAAAGGGGCATGTTCCTTGACCAGTGCTCAAGGCGGAGAGACTTTACCAGAAGAGGATGAATTTGTTTTTGTTCTTTCGGCCAGCTGGGTGATTGACTCCATGTCCAGATCGGTTAATTGATCCAGAAAATGCCGGCGTATCGCCTTTGAGACTATAGGGAGGGCCTCACCCAAGGCGGACCTTCCGGCAGAGGTAATGATGACTTGAACCCCACGATCTGTGTCGATAGGTTTCCTCTGAACAAGCCCGCGTTTCTCCATCCGTGTCAGGTGGTGGGACAATCGGGTCTTATCCCAGTCCATGGAGTTGGCTAATTCCTGTTGGCGAAGCTTACCATCCCCGAATTGGACCAGACGATCTAATACTCCAAAATCCCCCTCTGAAAGTCCGGTATGTTCGGACATATCTTTTACAACACGACCGAAGATTCTTTTATAGGAGCCCTTCCACATGTTCCATAGTTGCATTTCCTGTTCATTTAGTTCGTTCTTATCCATAGACACATAATATCACGGTTGACGTATCAACCGCAAGGTGATACATTGTTATCAAGTTGATATGTCAACCTGAATCCCGGGAAGACTTCCCAAACTACTTAAGGAGAGTGTACTGGAATGGATTATGTAAAACTTGGACGCAGTGGTCTGGATGTCTCAAGACTAAGCCTTGGAGGGATGAGCTTCGGAGTGCCTGAACGGGGTAATGCTCCATGGTCGCTGAATGAAGAACAGAGCAGAGCGATTATTAAAAAGGCACTTGAGTTGGGGATCAATTTTATCAGTACTGCCAATATGTATTCTGACGGAACAAGCGAAGAAATCATTGGACGTGCATTAAAGGATCTAGCCCGGCGTGACGAAGTTGTTGTTGCTACCAAGGTATTCGTTCCGATGCGCAAAGGTCCGAATGCCATGGGACTTTCCCGTAAAACCATCATGACCGAAATTGATAACAGTCTAAGACGGCTCGGAACAGATTACGTCGATTTGTACCAGATCCATCGTTGGGATGCTAACACGCCCATTGAAGAGACGATGCAGGCTCTTCATGATGTAGTAAAGGCGGGCAAGGTAAGATACATCGGAGCTTCCTCCATGCTGGCATGGCAGTTCTCGAAGGCTCAGCATGTCGCGGAGCGTAATGGTTGGACACGGTTCGTGTCCATGGAGAATAGACTTAACTTACTCTACCGGGAAGAGGAAAGAGAAATGCTCCCCCTTTGCAAAGATGAGGGAGTTGGCGTTACTCCGTATTTGCCTTTGGCGGCAGGCCGGTTAACCCGGGATTGGAAGGCACAGACCTCTCGTTCTGAGAATGACCAGGTAGCAGGTGCGTTGTTTACACAAACGGAAGAAGCTGATCGCAAAGTTGCGGAGAGAGTTGCGGAAGTTGCAGCTAACCGGGGCGTTCCGCGCGCTCAAATCGCACTTGCATGGCTGTTGCAAAAAGAAGAGGTCACAGCGCCGATTATCGGTTCGACCCAGATCAGCCATCTCGAAGATGCGGTTTCGGCCTTGTCGGTTAATCTGACGCCAGAAGAAATCACGAGTCTTGAAGAGCTTTATGTACCGCATGCCCTGGTATGAATTGAAGGACAGTATGTAGAATGAAAGAAAAAAAGAAAGGGCCCTCCTGCAAAGGATGGCCCTTAAATTTGCGGTTCGAGATTACTTCATGGTCCACTGATGGTCGCCTGACAGATATTTCTCAGTAAGTACGGACAGCAGCTGGATGCCTACTTCATTCTGTCCGCCCTCAGGGATGATCAGGTCGGCGTATTTCTTGGACGGCTCGATGAATGCTTCGTGCATCGGCTTGACTGTAGTCAGATACTGGGTATGGATGGAACGGATCGTCCGTCCGCGCTCCTCGATATCCCGCAGCACACGGCGGAGGATACGTACATCCGGGTCGGTATCGACAAAAACCTTAATATTAAGCTGCTCGCGGAGCTTCTCATCGGAGAGCACATGCAGACCCTCTACAATAACGATGTTGTTCGGCAGCAGTTCAACAGTCTTGTCGGTAGAGCGGGCGTGAATCGTAAAATCATACACCGGAGCATACGCAGCCTGTCCGGCTTTGAGGCATTCCAAATGCTCGATCAGCAGCTCCGTATCAAAGGCAAGCGGATGATCATAATTGATCGCACCGCGTTCCTCGAAGCTGAGGTAAGAATGGTCTTTATAGTAGTTATCCTGAGATATGAACGTTACTTTGTCTGTTCCCAAACGGTCAATAACGGAGCGCGCTACCGTCGTTTTGCCGGAGCCGGTCCCGCCGGCGATACCAATAATGAGCATGGTGTTGTAATAAACCTCCCTAAGCGATTGCCTTTGCAATTCCAATATTGTAGCACAGCGCTACATTAATTTCACCTGAAGAGCAGGGAACAAACCGTGAACTTTTGAAAAAAAGGGGATTTCCCGCAGGAAATGATATAATTTGGTCAGATTGTTTAGGCGCAAGTCAGTGGAAGGAGAGTTATGAGTATGGATATTAGCAAAAGAACAAGCGATAACAGCCAATCCTTGCTGGAGGTTTATAATGCGGCTCCGCTGCAGCTGGCAGGCCACGGCAAACGGGAGGTCCGGGTGCTGAAGGAGGCTTTTGCCGGGATTGAGGATAGTGTAATCAGTGATATGTACGGTACAGGTGAGTTGATCGAGGCATTTCAGGCGGAGATGGCGGAGGTGCTGGGTAAGGAGACGGCTGTATTTTTCCCGAGCGGTACGATGGCGCAGCAGATTGCACTTCGGATCTGGAGCGACCGTAAAGGCAGCAAGTCCGTAGCGTATCATCCGCTCTGCCACTTGGAGATTCATGAGCAGGATGGGCTAAAAGAGCTGCATCACCTGGAGCCTCTGCTGCTTGCGGATAAGGACCGTCTGATTACACTTGAAGATGTAATGAAGATGGGCGAGGGGGTGGCCTGCCTCCTGCTGGAGCTGCCGCAGCGCGAGATTGGCGGACAGCTTCCGGACTACGCAGAGCTTGAAGCGATATCCGGGTATTGCCGTGAGCAGGGAATTATGCTGCATCTGGATGGGGCGCGTTTGTTTGAGGTGCTGCCGTATTACGGTAAAACCGCTGCTGAAGTCTGCAGCTTGTTCGACAGCGTATATATCTCTTTTTATAAAGGTATTGGCGGGATCGCCGGGGCCATTCTTGCGGGTAATGCGGACTTTACGGAAGAATCGAAAATCTGGAAACGGCGGCATGGCGGCGACCTGATCAGCTTGTATCCATACATTATCCCTTCAAGGCATTATTACCGGCAGAGAGTGGACAAGATGGCCCAATACTATAAGGAGGCCAAGGAGCTTGCGGCTCTGTTCAACGGCTGCCATAACGTAAGCACTCTGCCGGAAGTGCCGGTGTCGAACATGTTCCATGTGTATTTTTCCCTGGCTAAGGCAGAGGTTGAGCCGATTCTGACCCAGGTCAGCGAAGCAACCGGTGTGGGCTTTACTCCTCGTCTGAGGGAGAGCGGCGAATCATCGTGTTTCTATGAATTGAGCATTGGAGATTTGTACGGCGGTATCCCTAAGGCGAAGCTGGAAGAGGCGTTCGGGCTGCTGGATCGGCTGCTCGCGAAAGGGTGAGGATCACCGGGAGCAGGTAACAAAAAAAGGATGATAGTCCGTGCCTATGCACACTATCATCCTTTTAATTTCGCCGCGGCAAGAAAATCTAACGGTTCAGCAATGCCCGGACGAATGACACGCGCAGCAGTTGCTTTTTCATTAGCTTGGTGCGGAACTGGCGCTTCAATTGGCTGTAGGCCTTAGGGCAATGTTCGCTGGCCCAGCTGTACATCGACTTGAAGTCGGTGTGGCTTTTGGCGGAATTCATGAGATAGTACGAGATGGTGTCATACACGTTGTGGTTGAACCATTCGTTCATTTCCGTCTTGCTATAGCCGTAGCGTTCGATGGCCATATTGCGTATCAGCCGTTTTTCCTCCAAATTCTCGATCAGGAAGGACTGGCTGAGGTTAAACGTAATATTGTTGCCATGAATCCGGTACACTCCGGCAAGGGTGTCGATGAATCCGGCATCCCCAATCAGCAGGGCACGCAGGTAAATCGAAGCGTCGTTGACCATGTTCATGTTCAGAATATCCATTTTCATCAGCACTTCCCGTTTGAAGACGGCCGTCAGGGTAGAGGCTGGTTTGGGATACCCTTTTTGTTCGAAATTTCTGAAGTAGGCTTCCTTCGGGGTAATCCGGCTTAGCTGCAGGCTGGACGGCTTCAGCTCTTCGGACTTGGAATACTCCAGGAACACATTCGCGGCCACAAAAGCAATCTCCGGTTGCTGCTGGTGGAAATGGACGGCTCTGCTGAAGTAGCTGCGGTCAATCAGATAGTCGTCGTCATCCAGGAACAGAATATACTCACCGTCACCATGGGCGGCAAGCGCCTTGCGCCGGTTATTACCCGGACCTTGGTTAGTCTCATTCTGCATGAAGATTACACGCGGGTCATCGCCGAAATTCCGGCTCATGAGTTCTGCCGTACCGTCGCTGGAGCAGTCGTCAATCACTGTAATCTCCTTATGGGGGTAGTCTTGCCGCAGAATGCTCTGAATAGCCTGGTTCAGGAAGTCTTTTCTATTATAAGTAGTAATAATTACACTGACCTTGGGAAGGGTGTAGGGATCCGCAGGTGAAGGAAAAAGAATCTCCTGCGCTCCGCGGTCCGCCCTCAGCCCAGTAAGGCCCTTCATGAGTTCCAGGATATTCACAGCCTCAATATTGAATTGCTGGGACAAGTAAAAATCCAGCGCATCGGCTGAAGCCCGCTGCGACAGATAGGCCTCGATCACCCCGGCCAGATTCTCAAGATTCCCCCGTACTCCTCCGTCGGCTTCGCTGCCAATGCTATCTCTGCATCTTCGCACTAGCTCTTCGCTGGACAGCGCCCCGGCAGGCGGATGCTGTATATCTTCGTTGAGCTGGTTCAGCAGGCGGTATCCGGCCTGGTGCAATTCCTCGCTGTGAGCCATAGTTGGACCTCCTCAAAGTTTGTTAGCCTCTGCTTCGTTTTATGGGACGAAGCCTTCTGTAATTGCTGCGTCAGGCAGCCTTATCGTGGACACACGCTAATCAGGTGAGTCACCCGTCAGCCATGTATATATTTAGTGGGAAATTATACACTTATTTCCTTAGGCGGAAGGCTGCTGTGAGTGTTAGTGGGAAAAAGTAGACTTAAGTCAGCGTGATTAAGCCAAATTCGGCCAAATGGGGCGAATTAGGTTAACTTTTTCCATCTAAATCCCCAAAACAAGCCGAATCGAACGAATTAGGTTACCTTTTTCCACTTAGCCAGGGGCGGGATCGTGCCGGTTTGGTGCCGGTTCGAAGCCGGTTCAATGTAGGATAGCGAGTGAGCTGCGTGCAGGGGAGTGCAGTCTAGGCATCGGTCTATTAGGCGACTGGATGCAAGGTCATTGCAGCCCCCCGCAGTCCAAGTGCCGCGCAATATATTCCGCGCAGTACGATGCCGCGCACTGCTGCGGCCCTATGTGCTCAATGCCCAGGCAGTATTCCCTCCAGCACAGCTGAAGAACAGCCGCCTCACGTCTGGCTGGCTGTTACCTTGCTGCGCTTCAGCTTGATCTTGGTTATGAAGCGTCTGGCATAGCCCCAGGCGTAGAGGAACACCTCGCGTTCCATCAGGGAGCCGGCGATGTAATAAATAGGCAGGATGACCAGACCGAGTACTACCCCCCACAGGATTATACTGGTATAGGAGGTCATGGTGAGATCAAGCTTGTTGGTGATAAAGACAATAGCCACGAACACCGCAACATTGATCAGCCATCTGCGGAAGGTGACCCAAGGGCTGCGTTCCAGCAGGACCCGGTTGGCGTACACTACGATATCGATAGAACGGTAGAGCAGTGCAGCGATGGTTCCCATGAGCACCCCGTAGATCCCGAAGAACAGGACGAAGATGATCGAAGCTCCCAGGTTGATGGCCGACTCCATAATTGAACGGAACTGGGTATTGCGGAAATGTCCGGCAATCGTGATCAGATTATTGGATGAGGTGCGGGCATTGGTCAGTAGCTTGATCACCACGAACAGGACCGGCAGCCAGAAATTAATATAGTTCACATCGTTGACCCCGGCTGTATAGAGCCGCATGAACGGCAGAATTAGAAGGTATACAACGGTCAGGATCGAGAAGATCAGGCCCATGAAATAGACCTCGTACGCATCATAGAATTTGACAAAAGCCTCTTTGCCCTCATGATAGCTCTGTCCCAGCGCCGACTTCACGCTTCCGTTAACGGTCTGGACGATATTGTCGACAATCGTGAAGATCATATTGTACATCACATAGATACTGACTACCTTCAGATTGGTGAAGATCGTCAGGATCAGCACATCCGTGTTGCGGAAGATCATATAGGAAATCTCATGCACCATCACTGAATTTTTCTGCCCGATGGCTTCAAAGTCCGGTTTCTGTCCAAGATCCATCCACTTGTAATAACGCTTAGAATAGATATAGAAAGCAATCATCTGCAGGACTGTCAGCACGAAGAAGGACGCCTGTACGGCAATAATGTCCACCCCCTGCAGCAGCAGGACAATCCGCACCACGTTGTTCAGAATGTTCGCAATCGTGACGATGGAGGTTTCGATATAGCTTTTGCCCTCCGCGATCAGCAGGACCCTGAATTTACCCTGGTAATAATAATTGATCGCTCCGCCCAGGCCGGAGAATAGGATGATTGCCATGATGCTCAGCTTGCTGATCTCTGAATGGATCACCAGCGGGTAGATAACCGCCAGCAGCACGACCGAGATGAAATAGTAGATCCCGGTTTTTTTGTAGTAGCTGGAGGTAGCGGCGAGAATCGAATTGATATGATTGTAGTCATTTTTGGCTACTGGTTTATACAGTGCCTGTAGCGAAGCTGCACCGACACCTGCTTCAAGCAGAGCGAAATAGCTGATGATCTGCACGATGGAGGCGATCAGTCCGTTAGCTTCAGACCCGTAATTGACCATGATCAACCGGGGGATGAAGAAGCCGAGAATAATGGTGATGACCTGGCTCGTGAGTCCGAAGCCGAGGTTCAGCATGCTGCGTTTAGCTTTCATAACTTCTTCTCCCTTCCACAAGCGGTGCCGGTGAGAGGTACGCGTCAAGCTGCTCGAAATGCTTCTCCGCCTGGTTCGCCTGGAGTGTCACGTCCAGACGATTAAGCGCCATGCTCTCGTACACCTGCTCCGGAGTAACCTCGGCCAGATGTGCGAAATCCGTGTACCGTCCGCCGAAATGAGCGTCCTGCATGACATTGATCATTTTGCTGCTATAGGCGACAGGAAACACCGGTTTGCCAAATACCCAGCCGAGAATCATAGCGTGGAAGCGGGAAGCGACAATGAAACTTGCCCCTGCCAGGGCGGCAAGAATCTCATCGATGTCTGTCTTATAGAAGTGAACCTGTGTCTCACGCTGCAGCTCTGCCGGAATAAGGCCGAGAATCTGCCCGATTGCTTCCTGGTCGCCTTCATGCTGGCAGAACGACAGAAAATGCACGGCATAGCCCTGCTGAATGAAATGGATTGCAACATCTTTCATTTTTTCATAATAGAGGTTGTCAAAACCGCTCAAGGCTTTGGAGGAAGGCTTGATTACCGAAATGGCGATATACCGCCCCTCCGGAGCTTTTCCTGCGGCCTGATCATACTGGAGCTGAAATATAATATCCGGGGCCATTCTGACATTGCCCAAATCCTTGAACAAATCATAGGAATACTGCTCTCTGAACGAGACGTCGGCATATTCCTGGAAGATCCGCCGGTGCTCCTCCACATAGGCGTTGTCGGTAAAGGGGCCAAAGTTGGCGCCCATCAGATAATACGGTTTGCTTTTATTGCGCAGGCTCTCATTATTCGCCACATATTCAGACCAATGCTCGCCCTGCATGAAAATAGACCCGCCAATATGGACTGTGCCTTCTCCCTGCTCCGCCAGAAACTTCTGCAAGAAACTCGGATGCAGCTTCAGCTTGCGGAAGAGGTAGTTGATCCCCCGGAACAGGACGGAGTCTGATGCATAGACCTTGAGATTGCGGAGATCCTTGAAGACCACTTTGTATAGCCGCGGGGCGATGAGCATGAACTGGGTATCGGGATAGCGTTCGCACAGCACCTTGATAAACAGATCATCACCGAGGTTGAATTCTGTGTAGGCGTTGATCATCATTTTCTTCTTCATATCTTAATTTCCTTTCTGCTGATCGCGGCTTTGAGCTTTTGTTTGAACTGCAGCCAGCTGCGGTCCAGATGAATCAACCGCCCGTACAGGGACGGGGAAATTAAGAAGACCCGGATTCTAAAAGCAAGCTGGCGGTCATCCCCCTGATAATTGCGCATGATCGCAAGCATCTCCTGATTCACGCCGGGGTAGGCGAGGTCAATATCATGAAGCAGCTTGCGGGTACTGATGCCGGTTGTTCCATTCAGACAAGTCTTAAGATTGTAAAAGTAGTTCTCGGTCATCTCGCGGTTCAGCAGGAGTCCGGATATCGTATGAACCTCATTGAAGGGATGGTCCCTGAAATATTCATCCACCCGTTTGAAGGCGGCAACCACATCGAATTTGTTCACATTGTAGGTTCCCGTGATCGAAGATGTCCGCTGCAGATAATAGGACAGCACATCGGGGATCGAGATCACCCGTGAGGCCCTGGACAACGCTTTATAGATGAATTCCTGATCCTCTCCGTTCACACAGCGCTCGGTATACGAGATGCCATTCTCCAGTAGAAAGGTGCGTCTGAAGGCAATGCTACCGGTCCAGATTCTCAGGCTTTTATGCACAAAAATATTCTTCAGCGCTTCACTTCCAGTGGTGTCTTCAGCGTCTGAAGTAAAGCTCACAATGGTTGATCTGTCCTCGCGGACCAGATTATAGCCCCAGCAGAGAATGTCCGTTTCCCCGTCCGCCGTACAGGAATCTACACGCTGCACCAGATTGCTGTCCGCATAATCATCACCGTCCAGGAACAGGACGTAGTCGCCGCTCGCTGCGGCCAGGCCTGTATTTCTGGCGGCACTGACTCCGCCATTGGGTGTGCGGATCAGCTTGGCCTGCAGAATGGGATGGCGGGAGAGCATTTCCTCGGCAACCTGAGCCGTGCGGTCCTTGGAGCCGTCATCCACCAGGATCAGCTCGAACCGCTTCTCCGTCTGATCCAGAAGCGAGTTCAGCAAGGGCTCAACATAATGTTCTAAATTGTACATGGGAACTACAATGCTTAAGCTCATGCGTCCACTCCCTTCCTGTAGTAGTGATGGATTACCTGGCGGCCTGCCTGGAGAAAATCTCTTTCAGGCCTTTTTTGTAGCCATTGATGGCGGCGACATTCTTCTTGGGTTGTTCCCGGAGAATGAGGTAGAGTGTGGTCCAGACGAGAGCGAGATATCCGACCGGACCTGATTTTTTATCTTTTAGCAGATGCACATGATTGAGCACCCGGGTATAGGCCACATCTTCAAGGTTGTCTCTGGAGGCTGGCGACTCATGATGCAGGAGCTTCAGTTCGGGATTGATATAGAGGGGGCCGGATTTCCGGGCAATGCGTGACATGAGAATGTCTTCACCGACACTGTAGCTTTTGAGCCAGGGCACAGGTCCCAGATCCTTGATAGCCTCCTTCTTGAACGACATGTTACAGCCGTGCTGGAATTCGGTCTTGAAGATCTTCCTCGCCTTATGCCAATTGTACATGGAGCCTGCCTGCCCGCTTAGAGAGAGTCTGCCGCTCGATAGAGATTGCTGAAAGGACAACAGGCAGCGGATCGTACCCAGGAAGCTGTTGCGCATCCCGATGGCAATGCCGCCAACCCCTGCGCAGTTGGGATAGTCGAGGTAGGTTTGTATCAGCGTGGACAAGTAATGACCGGGGATTTCGACATCGTCGTCAAGGAAGAGAATTTTATCCATGGTGGACAGCTCCACGGCCTTGATCCGGGACAGCCATAATCCCCGGTCAGTCTTGCTGTGATAGATAAAGGGGTAACCGCATCCGGTAAGTAACGCTTTGAATTCGCTTAGGACTTGTTCAGGTATGGCGCCGTCATCTATAACGATAACCTCTATGGGGTAAGTCCGGCCTATGTCCTGATTAGTTATAGAATGAATGCACCGTGTCAGGTCCTGTACCCGATTCCTCGTGCAGATAACCACTGACAATCCTTGCATATACTCCACTCCCTTATCCATTTATCCCATTCTATGTTCGATAATATCACTTGGGATTATAAGCTAACTTAAGCTTACTATTGGCAGAGAAAGGTTGTATATACTACTTTAGTTTACTTATTGGATGGCAGAGAACAGTGAATACGGGCAAAAAAGTACTTGAAAAAATTATTTTTGAAATTAACAATAAATTCTATTAATTCGACATAAACTGCGCTGCTTAAAAATCCGATATATAAAATTATGGATATTTTTGATACGGAGGAGGGTAGGTTAGGGCACGGGTTACAAACGTTGACATCTTAGATAAATGGGGCTGAATTTGTGAAAATAAAGAATAGATCAAAATATTTGATCGTGGCATTGGTTTTTATCCTGATCATCAGTAATTTCTACGGTGTACCATACGTTGCCCGGGCACAGGCTTCTGGCCCACTGGATACAATCATGGAGGATACGCTTGAGCCTGCCGGGAAATCCGTTTCACTCATAAATAGCAACGGGATTGGCATTTCTGAAGTCGATAATGTTAATGGGCAATGGCAGTATAATGCCGGGACGATGTGGTTGTCTATCGTTGCGCCCGATCCTGGCAAGATTGCCGTCTTCGGTAGAGATGTGATGATCCGTTTTGTTCCGAAGAAGGACTGGAATGGGACAACGCAGATCAAGTATCGCAGCTGGCTTGCTTCAGCAGGGTATAGCAGTAATTATGTAAATGTAAATGCTGAATATGCCGGGGACCCGGGAAGTTACAATCAAGTGGAAGAGTCTGCGCAGATAACGGTTACACCTGTGAATGACGCTCCCTTTATTTCGGAGTCCAGCGGCAGTACTTATCTTGATTTTGACGGTAAAGGGTATGTGACCCTTCCGGATTTGAATATATACTCCAATTCACTAACCATCGAAACCTGGGTAAATGCCAGCAGTGCCCCTACGTGGGCCCGTATTTTCGATACTTCGTATGGACCTGATAACTATAATTTGCACCTTACGTTTGAAGGAAGTACGGGAAGAATAGCCCTTGAAGCTTTACCGCAAAAGGGTGCCAGAATTAAATCCTACATGGTAAAAACCTCGGAGCAACTGCCTCTGAACCAATGGGTTCATGTGGCTGCCGTATACAATGCTGCAGAGAAAAAGGCCTATATCTATTGGAATGGGATTCTGAAAGGCAGCGGCTTCATGGATCTTACCGATATGGCCAACGCCAGCGCCCAGAACTCCGGTTTGCCGAGACCCAATAACTATATTGGTGAGAGTACATGGTCCCAGGATGCCAATTATGTGGGTGGCATGAGGGATTACCGGATATGGAAAAAGGCCAAAACCCAGTCGGAGATTGAAAGCCAGATGAACACCAGCCTTACCGGTTCTGAAGCCGATCTGATGGTCAATTATAAGTTCAATAATTCTAACGATGGAGCTGTAGCCAAGGACTCTTCTGCAGGTGCAAGAAACGGCAATATCATCAGCGGTAAATGGCAGACCAGCATAGGATTTAACTCCAATGTGGTGACAGCGGCCAATACCCCTGTGTCTAAGCCGTTTAAATTGACAGATGTGGATGCCGGCGACGTGCTTACGCTTACGGCAACTTCGTCGAATACGTCTCTTATAGCGAATAGCAATATCACATTTTCAGGTACAGGCGCGGACAGGATTATCAATCTTACTCCGTCAGCCAACATGACAGGTACCTCTACCATCACAGTCACAGTAAATGATGGAACTACTTCAAGCTCCAGCAGCTTTTTGCTGAGCGTTGTGGCCGGGAAATTTGATCTTGCCTTCATTACGCCTTCTGTAGGTGTGATGACACCTGCTTTTAGCCGGGGAATTATCTACAATAAAGTGCACGTTCCCAACAAAAGCGGAAACAACCCGAACAACAGTATCGATATTAATGTAGGAGCAATAAATCCTGCTGATGTTAATGTGACTGCCTACGCAGACAATGGCTCTGGGGTAACCGTGTCGGGAACCTATCCGAAGTTCACTGTAAGCGGCCTGGCAGTGGGTGTATATAAGCTGGTGAAAATCAAAGTGGCTGATAAATTCTCAAGTAACTTTAAGGAATATCAGCTCGATTTGATCCGCTACCCTGGAAATGATGCCAATCTGGCTGCAGCAAACGGGCTTGTATTGTCTAACTTAAGCGGCGGTCAACCTATTGCCCTGTCTCCGGTCTATAGCAGCAATACAGGAAGCTATACCGCGACAGTCGAAAATGATGTGAGTTCGGTCAAAGTAGATGTGATCAAGTCCAGTCTCTTTGCGGCAGCAACTTTGAACGGAACAAACATAGGTTCAACTAGTTCGGCTAATGCTACCGGAAATGTAAGCTTAACCTACGGAAAGAATGTGATATCCGTGGTGGTTACAGCAGAGGACGGCAGGACCCAAAAAACCTATACAGTTACGATTATCAGAAAGCTGTCAGGTGATGCTAGTCTGACGGATCTGACTGCTTCACCGGTTGGATTATCACCTGCGTTCAATACCAATCAGTCCGACTACACGATGAAAGTAGCGAATACGGTAACTACTGCAGAGTTCACGCCGACAGCTGCAGCAGGTGCAGTCGTTAAAGTGAACGGTAGAGTTCATGCAAGCGGCACACCCTTTGCCATTACCGATCTTGCCGCAGGAAACAATAAGTACCTGATCGAAGTAACAGCGCAAGACGGATTGACGAAGAAGATATACAATCTGTTTATTCTGCGTGCACCTTCGGACGTGGCGGATCTTTCGGGACTGAGCGTTTCTTCAGGAACTTTATCGCCTGTATTTAATAATAATGATACCGGGTATTCGGTTGAAGTATCGAATCAGGTTTCTTCGCTGGACATTACCCCGAGGCTGCTGGACCCTGCGGCAAGTCTGGCTGTGGACGGAAGTGTACACCAAGATGATACAGCCTACACCAAACAGTTGAGTGTCGGACTGAATACCGTCAAAATCGTAGTTACCTCACAGAGTGGCGCCCGTGAGAAAACAACGCTGATCAATATTATCAGACAGGCTTCCTCCAATGCGGATCTGTCCAATCTGGTTCTATCGGAGGGCGTACTGGAGCCTGTGTTTGACAAGAATCAAACCCGGTATGCCGTTACTGTAGCGAATCAGGTATCTGAGCTTGCGATAACGCCAACTCCTGAGGACGCCGGGGCAACAGTGAGCCTGAACGGTAACGTGACCGCCAGTGCTCAGCCTAGGCTGGTCAATCTGCAAGTGGGAGTTAACGAATTCAATGTTCAGGTCAAAGCTGAGGATGGCGTAACTTCTAAGAATTATGTCTTAACGATTGTTCGTGAAGCCTCATCCGATGCGGATTTAACCAGCATTACCCTGTCCGGCAAACCGTTGTCGGGTGGATTCGACCGTACCACTTCGACCTATTATGATTATGTAGCCAACAATATTTCCAGTATGACAGTTGCCGCGGTTACAAGCGACGCGCAGTCTACCTATACCATCAACGGGGTTCAGTCTGCTGGAGGTGTGCCCGTTCAGCTGAATGTTGGTGAAAATGTAGTTAAAGTTGTCGTTACGGCTGCTGATAAAGTAACTACCAAGGAATACACGGTCATCATCGTCCGGGCGGCTTCGTCCAATGCAAATTTACTGGAGCTCACGATGACTGACTTAGCGGGCGGTGCGATTGATCTAACACCGGTTCCGGGTACTTTAAGCTATACCGGGACAGTCATGGATGCAGTTTCCGTTGCAAAGCTTAATGCGGTTGTGGATGACGCCAATGCAAGCACAGCTGTATTTGTGAATGGGATGTGGATCGAAGACCTGAATGCTGTGCCTTTGGCTACAGGACTGAATGTGATTGAAGTCAAAGTCACAGCTCAAGACGGAAGTATGAACATGTATACCATTAATCTGGTACGGAATCCAAGCACAGATGCTACGCTCTATGATCTGTTGACTTCTCCGGTCGGATTAACACCCGAATTCCAGCAAGGAACCAGTGATTATTCTGTACAAGTGGATAATAGTGTAAGCAGCATGGATTTCTCGATTGTCACTAATAACTCGCAAGCAAGCTACATCCTGAAAAAGAATGGAACTACCACGGATGTATCTGGAAGCACTGTGACACTGGATGAAGGAACGAATCAAATTACGGTAGAGGTTACCGCTGCAGATGCCAGCACTACAAAAACCTATACAGTGACTGTGAATCGTGCCATTCTGCCGAAGGATTCCTCTCTAACGAATTTGACCGTCAGTTCTGTCAGAGGAACGGAGGCACTCAATCCTGTTTTTTCAGAGGCAGTCTTCAAGTATTTCTTGTCAGTGCCTTATGAAGTAGATCAGGTAGAACTGGACGCGGTAAAAGGAGACATGAATGCAAGGATTACCATAAATGGTGTCACTGCAGATCAAGCGATGTCTATCCGGTTAGCAGAAGGGCTTAACATCGTGAAGCTGACAGTTACAGCTCAGGATGGAAAGACAGAAAGTGTCTATGAGCTGGATATCAGCCGGGAATCGCGTTCTTCCAATGCTGATTTGAGTAATATCAGCGTAGATAGAGGAACCTTGGACCCTGCTTTTGATCCTGCGGTTACGGACTATACGGTTGAGGTAGAAAGTGATGTGGACTCCATCGTCCTGAACCCGTCCGTAGCAGATGCCAAAGCGGAAAGCCAGATCACGGGAAGAAATGGAGCCCAACTGGCTAATCTGGTTGAGGGCGATAATAGTTTTGACATTAAGGTTACTGCGGAGGATGGGACTGTAAAGACCTATACTGTCCATATTATTAAGGCTGCGCCTATAGCTACGCCAACACCGACGGCAACGCCAACACCAACGGCAACGCCAACACCAACGGCAGATCCGTCAGCAGCTCCTTCGGCAGATCCGTCAGTTGCGCCAACGGCAGAACCGTCAGCAGTTCCTTCGGCAGATCCGACAGTAGAACCAACCGCAGAGCCGACGGCAATACCAACGCCGGCGCCATCCACACCTGAGATGCCAACGCCAATAACGGTGCCTGCAGCATCAGCTGTACCCGTTGCGACACCGTTGACGCAGGAGATTACCGTAAAGGTTGAATCAGGACTACTGGGTCAAGGTTCTGTACTGGCAGAAACGGTCATCAAGCGTACTCAGGATACAAGTGGAATTCTGCATGATCTAGTCAACTTCACAACAGATCGTGTGGCGGAGGCTGTCCTGAAGATCGCCGGATCTTCAGATCATACGGCCCGGATTATGATCCCGGATGAGAAGGATCAGGTTGCGGATGTGAATGTGAACGTTCCTAAGGATGCAATCAAGACACTCGGTGACTCCAACGTGAATATGGAGATTTTCACGGAGAACGTAAGAATTCTCATCCCGCAATCCTCCTTGGATAATTTTACGGAAGATTTGTATTTCCGTGTAATAACGATCAAAGACCAGACTCTGCGCAAAGCGGTTGAAGACCGGGCAAGAATTGAACGGATTGTCAGAGAGATAGCAGCAGATAAGCAAATTGATGTGGTTGCCCGTCCAATGACAATTGAGACCAATATGCAGAGCAGACCGGTTACCTTAACCCTTCCTCTGCGTGATGTTCAGTTGCCAAGTGATCCTGCGGCAAGGCAGAATTTCCTGGCGAATCTGGTGATCTTCGTTGAGCATAGTGACGGTGACAAGGAACTGATAAAGGCCAACGTAGTTGATTACAAAACGGGTGAGCTGGGTTTACAGTTTGAAGTTAACAAATTCAGTACGTTCACTATTCTGAACATGGAAGGTTGGGAGAAGTATGTGGCCGCAGCTGAGGCAGCGCAACAACAGCTGACCCATCACAAGGCATTCATCAACGGCTTTACCGATGGAACCTTTAAGCCGAACCATTCCATTACCCGTGCAGAAATGGCAGCCATTCTGGCCAGAAACCTCGGTTATGACGCTTCCGCACCGCTGAACGTCTCCTCCTACCCGGATGTGAAGGACGGTCACTGGGCAAAAGGTGTCATTGAATTCGTCAAAACGGCTGGATTAATGCAGGGTAACGACAAAGGCCAGTTCCTGCCAGATGCCCCTATTACCCGCGGAGAGATTGCCGCCATTGCATCCAGGTATAAGAAGCTGGACACTGCGGCTATTCCATCAAGCGGATTCAAGGATGCCGATAGCCACTGGGCTGCCAAGGAGATTGCGGCAGCAAGCAAGGCTAACATCATTAATGGCTATGGAGATGGTACCTATCGTCCAACGGGGAACCTTACACGCGCTGAAGCCGTGAAGGTTGTCAACCGACTGTTCGGACGCGGTCCGCTATATGGTGTCTCCACACCAAGCTGGCCCGATGTTCCAGCAACACACTGGGCGTATAATGAGATTGAGGAAGCTTCAATCGACCACACATTCACCGTGCGGAATGAAGGTGGAGAAACGTTTAGCCAATAAATCATATCAACAGAAAAAGGCCGTAAGCACCTGTCAGGTGACTTACGGCCTTCTTTTTTTGCTCTTTAATTAATTTCGATGGTTAGCGAGCTGGCGAAATTCGCTCCTGGTTCCAGGCCAATCACACCTTCTTTGTCCTGCAGTTCACCGTCGAACGTATCGCTGTCCGCAAATCCCTGCCAAGGCTCGATGCAGAGAAAAGGCGCATTCAGCTTTTGCCAGATGCCGAGATCCGGGAAGCCTTCGAAGGATACGGCGACACTTTTTTCAGTAAGCTTGCTCTTCAGTGTAATAGTCCTTGAGGCTACATTCTGGAAAACCAGCGCATCGTCCTTGAACATCTCATGGGTTAACGGAAGGATGCGTTCTCCTCTCAGCACAGGTTCTGAATGGCCACTGATCCGCAGGCCCGCACTATTCAGGAACTCCCGGTCCAGCGTTTCGTTCTCGGAGAACTCCAGTACATAGTCGCTGAAGCTTCCGTTATCATCCAGTGGGCAATTGAAGGCAGGGTGTGTACCTAGCTGGAAGAAGATATCCTGCTGATCTATGTTCTCTACCCGGTAGTCCAGCTTAAGCGTATTCTCATTCAGCGTGTACGTGATAAACAGGTTGAATTGGAACGGATAGCTGGCGAGGGTATGCTCACTGCTGGTGAGCCGGAAGACCGCGCGGGACTCACTTGCTTCCACGACGGTGAACTCACTGCGTCTGGCGAAGCCGTGATTGGCAAGCTTGTAGGCTTCCCCGCGTACCTTGATCTCTCCGTTCCGGACGGCCCCAATGATGGGGAACAATACAGGAGAACGGCCTGTCCAATAGGCGGCATCCCCGCTCCAGATATATTCAGTGCCTGTGTCCTTTCGGGTGAAGCTGACAAGCTCCGCCCCCAGGGTGCTAATCTCAGCCTGTGCTGAACTGCTGCGCAAAATGGTGTTCATATGTTGACTCCCCTTTCACAATGGTTAGCCAGCCCTGTCTGCTGCTGACTGCTGTTCATATTTTATCAGACTTCAGCGGGACCGATGTAACACATCGTGAAAATTCCAAAAAATAATTATTACACTGTGTAAAATGACAATCAGGCGGAATGGTATAACATATATACAAAGCAAAGTTTCTGTATAACTAAGCGTTCGAAGCGGAGGGATAGGGCCATGCAGCAGAAGCAAATATTCGTGAACGGTGAAAGATTGAAGAATACGATTGAGGCCTTTGCCGATTTTGGGCGTACGGAGAATAATGGGGTGACCCGGCTGTCGCTGTCGGAGCAGGATGTAATGGTGCGGAATTACTTCGCTACGTGTTGTGAAGAGCTGGGAATGACGGTCAAAGTTGATGATATGGGAACCATGTATGCGACGCTCGAAGGGACAGAAGCAGGACCGCCTGTGGTGATCGGTTCACATCTGGATACAGTCAAGAAGGGCGGGCGTTTCGATGGCGTGCTTGGGGTTATTGCCGGTCTGGAAGTGGTGCGTACCCTGGTTGACCATGGGATTAAGCCACGGCTGCCGATGACGGTCATGAATTTCACGAATGAGGAAGGTGCGCGGTTTGAGCCTTCGATGATGGCTTCAGGCGTACTCTCCGGCAAGTTCGATAAGGCCGAGATGCTGAAGAAAAGGGACCCGGAAGGGATCACCTTTGCCGAAGCACTGGAGGCGAGCGGGTATGCAGGGGATGCCGCGAACCGGATCAAGGAAGCAACCGCATATCTGGAGCTGCATATTGAACAGGGGCCTGTACTGGAAAAAGAAAACCTCACCATCGGCCTCGTCGACTGCGTTGTCGGTATGGTCTGCTATGAGATTGAAGTGACCGGCGAATCCGATCATGCCGGAACCACGCCGATGGATATGCGTAAGGATGCACTGTTCGCTGCCACCGACCTGATAACCGAGCTGCGCAGCAAGCTGGGAGTGCTCGATTCCGAACTGGTCTTCACCATGGGCCGGATGAATGTGCTGCCTAATATCCATACGGTGATCCCGAACAAGGTGATCTTCACTGTTGAAGCCAGACATAAGGACATGGACATTGTCCGCACGGTAGAGGATATGATTAACGGCCTGCCTGAAGAGCAACTGGGCTGTATCGTCTCGAAGACCAAGCTATGGGGCCGCGATACCGTGTGGTTCGACCCTGAAATCTGTGCTTTGGTGGAGCAGGCGGCATCGACCCTGGGCTACTCCAGCAAAAAAATGGCCAGCGGCGCAGGACATGACGCCCAGTTCGTGGCTGGTTTCCTTCCGTCAGCCATGATCTTTGTACCGAGTGTAAACGGAAAAAGCCACTGCGAGGAGGAGCTGACCTCCTATGAGGAATGCGAGCAGGGGGTAAATGTTGTACTGGAGACGGTGCTTTCTATATTGGACAACTGAATCGTGTCATTAAACATAACGCGGTTATCCAGACCGATAAGCCAACCTTATGTGAATGACTGCGTCTATTTCCATATTTGTTTCATAAGTTTCAGTACCTTAAGACACCGGAGACGGTGTCTTTTTTCATGATTGAATATCCGTTTGTCAGATATACCAACGGTTACAGGGTTCAGCTATAGGGTTTTCACCCCCTGCATTGTGTTAAAACACAATCATGGCAGATAATATTTTTCTTTTTACCCAAATTGCAAAAATAATTCCTGTGTTATTATTCTTTACATAAGAGAAACATAACAGACGGGAGCGATGAACAATGATTATTGGAGTGCCTAAGGAAATCAAAAATAACGAAAACCGTGTCGCCATTACCCCTGCAGGAGTCGTAAGTCTGGTAGCTGAGGGACATCAGGTGCTGGTGGAAGCCGGAGCCGGATTGGGCAGCGGATTCCCGAACGAAGAGTACGCCGCAGCCGGTGCTGAACTGATCGCTGAAGCTGCTGCAGTATGGGCTGCCGCTGAAATGGTCATGAAGGTTAAAGAGCCGCTGGAAAGCGAGTATGACTACTTCCGTCCGGGCCTCATCCTCTTCACTTATCTGCATCTGGCTCCAGAGCCTGCTCTGGCTACCGCCCTGAAGGACAAAGGTGTATTCGCTATCGGGTACGAAACGGTTGTTGACGGACGCACATTACCATTGCTGACACCGATGAGTGAGGTAGCCGGACGGATGTCCGTACAGCTCGGCGCACAGTTCCTGCAGAAGAATTACGGCGGACAAGGCATTCTGCTCTCCGGTGTTCCGGGTGTCAGCAGAGGCAAGGTCAGCATTATCGGCGGGGGTGTAGTGGGTACCAACGCAGCGAAGATGGCGATCGGCCTCGGCGCCGAAGTAACAATTGTGGACCTCAGCGCGGACAGACTCCGTCAGCTGGATGATATTTTTGGCGCACAGATTAATACGCTGATCTCCAATCCTTACAACATTGCCAAAGCCGTAGCCGAAGCGGACCTGCTGGTAGGTGCGGTATTGATCCCTGGTGCGAAAGCGCCAAAGCTGGTTACGGAAGAAATGGTCAAGACGATGAAGCCGGGCTCTGTCATTGTAGACGTAGCGATTGACCAGGGCGGGATCGTAGAAACAATTGACCGGGTAACTACCCACGATAACCCAGTATTTGAGAAATACGGCGTACTGCATTACTCCGTAGCCAATATGCCGGGCGCTGTAGCCAAAACATCGACCATGGCTTTAACTAACGTTACGGTTCCATATGCACTGCAAATTGCAAATAAAGGTGTGTTCAAGGCGATTGAAGACGATGCCGGCTTGAAGAGCGGCGTCAATGTAGCCAACGGCAAGATCACCTGCCAGGCCGTGGCAGAGGCTCTTGGGGAAGAGTACTACACGGTAGAAAAAGCAGTAGGGCAAGAGTTCACTCTGATCTAGAGCAGGAGAGAACTAGCCATAGGGCAGAATAGACAGAACTGAGGAGTAACAACAATAAGTACAGTCCGGTGAGCAATCGCCGGGCTGTTTTTTGATATAGGGTTGTGAGAGGAGAAACTTTTGGTAGGCTCGTCTATAGTTTTAGAGATGAATTTATAGAAACAACGGCAGAAATGCAGTTGTTGAAGCGCAGAAGGCAGGCCGGTTTGTTCTGCCTGCCAGCCTGGGGCAGCAGCCAGGATACCGCTCCCTATAGTCAGCCGCAAAGCACCAAGCTATAATGAAATCACTTATAGTACAAGGCTATTCTTCAGGTTGGGGTGGGGACAATGACAGATTCAGAGCCATCATTTGATCGTTTTTTTGACAGTATGGAATCCCTGGCGGATACCCTCAGCGAATCGCTTCAGTCGCAGGTGACGATCGAGGATAGCAATCATCACGTGATCGGATACAGCTCCCATCAGTTTGAGAGCGATCCGGCGCGCATCTCCACCATTATCGGCAAGCGTGTGCCGAACACGGTCATCATTGGCCTGCGCAAAAAAGGCGTGATGCATCAGCTTGAGAACACCGCGCATCCGATCCGCATTCCGGCAGTCATGGAGGTGGGGCTCGGACCCAGGCTTGCGATGTGCATCCGGCATCAACAGGAGATTCTCGGCTATATCTGGGTGGTGGACCGAGGCAATCTGGCCGAGGGGCAAGCGGAGCTCATTGTGGAGAAGGCTGCCGGGATTGCCGGACGTTACCTGCTGAAGCAGCGCGGCTGGAAGACCAGACAGGAAAAGGCGCACGAGGACTTCTTCTGGAAGCTGCTGACCTCACATTACGAGACGGAATCGCGTATCCGCCAGGAGGCGGAAGGCTCATCAATTCTATTGCCGGAGAGCTATTATATCGGAGTGCTGGAGAGTGACAAGGCGATCGATGACCGCTTTGTGCAGCGGTTGCGCCAGCTTATGGAGGCGGGTGCCAATCAGCGCCTGCTGTTTCTGACGGCTGAGCATAACCGGCTGATTATCCTGTTTTCCTTTCTGTTTCCCGTGGAGGGGACAGAGCTGTTGTCTTCGTTCGTGCTGAAGCTGCTGCAGGAGCTGGGACGAAGTGAAAGCTGCGCTCTGACAGCAGGCTGCAGTCCAGGCTACCGGGAATACACCTCAGCTGCCACTGCTTACCGGGAAGCACTCACCATCCTGGAGCTTAAAAAACTGCTGCCCTATCATGCCCGCCACCTGCTGCTGTATGAGGATATCGGCTTCTGGGCGTACATTCCGGCCATTCTTGAGCAGAAGCGCAGCCGGACGCGCAAGAGCCCGCTGCTCTCTCCGCTGAAGGCGCATGACCGTGAGCACAAAAGCGATTTTGTCAAAACCATCGCCGTCTATTTGACGCTGAACGGGAATCTTAAGGAATCTGCATCCTTTCTGCATATCCACACCAATACCCTGATGTACCGGCTGAACCGGATCGCTGAGATTACGGGCCGGAGCCTTAAGGAGACGGATTACCGAACTTCCATTTATCTGGATATTCTGACAGAGGAGACCGCTCAGGTTAACAGCTGGTTTCAGGAGAGTTAGACTGCCGTGCACCAACCGGAGGCCCGACACGTACAATAACCTATCTATACAAGATGAACTTGTGACAGGAAAGGGGAAATGGATAGTGGCCTTTGGATATGATAATCCCGGTTCGGGATTCGAACAGACTATGAGGGGACGCATTATTGAAACAGCCAGAGCGATGAGTGCGGGCGGCACAGACTTTTCCACATTTAAGAATTCACGCTGCAACCCAAGATATTGGATCCGTACAGAGAATGGGGGCTTCCAGCTGCGAAGTGATGTCACCCCTTCGGCGGCCATCAAAGATATTTTTATTAATGGACACTTGTACGCTTTCGAATGTGCTATGGCGATGGTGATGATTCTTTATAAGGCGACTATTGATATGATCGGGGAAAATGCGTTTAACCAGTATTTTACCGACCTGTTCCTGTGGGATTGGAATTATGACAGTAATCTGCGGATGATCACTACGTTCGATCCGTCAGAAATGCAGCCGGGGGATGTTGCGTATTTCAAGAATCCGGATCATGACCCGGATAAGCCGGAATGGCAGGGTGAAAATACGATACTGCTCGGCAATGACAGCTACTATGGGCATGGGCTGGGGATTAAGAGTGCGGACAGCATCATTGCCTCACTTAACCGTGAAAGAGTGCCAGGCAGCCGGATCTCGGCCTATCTTACGGATGAAGCACTTCACCCGGATTTTGCCTATCTGCAGACCTTGTCCAGCCGGTCGGTGCGGAGTTCGAAGGGCAGCGGCGATACGCGGAATAGAATATTCTCCAGAATTGGAGTCAAATCCTACATTACGAAATAGAAAAGGACGGGGCATCTGCCCCGCCCCGGAAAGGTTTACTTGTTCTGCTGATCTGTGTTCGCGAGCTGTTCTTGAGCAAGACGGATCATTTCCCGGACCATGGACCCGCCAATTTTGCCGCCGATCTGACCCGCCGATTCCGTAGTCAATGCTCCGTTGTTGCCGTGCTGCAGAGGGACACCCAGCTCTTTGGCTACTTCATATTTCACGTCATCCGGCCGTTCCGGATTCACGGTATACCCTTCCTGCTTCATCACATTTGCTTTTAAAGTCTGCATTCCCTGTTCTACTCCGGGTACCGCATATCTTCTGTTCCTTCTTGCCATCCTGACTCACTCCCCTGCTGTCTTTGCCCTTAATCTGCCCGGAAGGCCAGCTGTTCATTCCATCGGGGTGGATGCGTTTACTTGTCAGAACGGTATTTGAGCGGATGTTTGCCGACAATTTTTTTGAATACTGTACTGAAATAATGGGGATTCTCATAGCCGACACGTTCAGCGATTTCCATGACCTTGAGATCTGTGGAATGCAGCAGCTCCTTGGCCTTGTCAATGCGGATTCTGGTGATGTAGTCGGTAAGGGTTTCTCCGGTTTCTTTTTTGAAGATAAGGCTGATGTAGTTGGGGGTCAGGAACACTTCTTCGGCAATTCGTGCAATGGACAGCTCGTGGGCGTAGCCCTCTTGAACAATTGTTCTGATGCGGTTGATGGTTTTGCTGTTTCTGGAGCTGTTTTTCCCGGCCACATAGGTGCTGAGATCATAAAAAAGAGAGAGCATATACGCTTTGAGCCCGGATATATTCTTCTGCTTGTAGAGGGTGTCCATAATGGTCAGCCGGTCCTGCAGCACCTGTTCGATGTCCTCATCCAGCTCATAGAGGGCTCTTGCAGACGTAAAAATCATCTCGGCACAGATGCTCTGCACATAGTCAATTTGCAGCTTGGGGGCGGCCAGCTTGCCGAAGAGCTTCTCCAGCAGTTCCATGACTTCTTCGGTATGTCCCGCTTTCAGCTCATTCATCAGCCGGGCATGAAATTTATAAAAAAAAGTGCTCTGCAGAGTCTCCGCAGCGGACTGTATATCCTTGATATTCAGAATGGAACCATGGCCGGTGTAAAAGGTATGCACCAGTGCGGCCAGCGCATCTTTATAGGAGTCTTCAAGTTGACTTACGCTGGAGCAAGCCCGGCCAATCCCAATGGATGCGTCCAGCCGCAGATATTGCTTAATGCTGCCGATGATCTTGTCACAGAGGCTTGTGATGCCGCCGGTGCCGGGTGAAGCAGACTGATCCGGACAGAAGATGATGATGAATTCATTCTCGCTGGTGACAAAAGAGATTCCCCCGGGCGGACGCTCCAGACATTCGGTGATGATGTTCTGGATCGCAAAATACAACAGCTGCTTATGTTCCTCCGAGAATTTGTCGACCGCGATATCGTAATCATCGAGCTGGAGCACGCCTGCCGTTAGGACATCCCCCTGTTCAAAGGGAAGCCGGAAATAGCTGATCTTCTCCCAGAGTTCCCGTTCATCCCCGTATAGTCCCGCTACCCAGTTCTGGAGGAACTTCTCGCGGATTAGCGGCATGTGGGTCTCTACCTGTTTCTTCAGCTGCTCAACATTCATTTGGTGGTCTCTCTCCTGACGCAGCCTGTTGACGACTTCCTGAAAGACTTCGCGCAGTTCAGGTAATTTGACGGGCTTCAGTATATACCCCTCGGCATTGACCTTAAGTGCACTCTGGGCGTAGGAGAAATCCTGTGCGCCGCTGATGATAATGATTCGGGTCCGGCAATTCCCGGCCTTCAGCTTCTCAGCTACCTCAAGTCCCCCCAGCATGGGCATCATAATATCCGTGAACAAAATATCAGGCTGAAGCTCCATACATAACTCATATGCCTCCTGCCCGTCCGAGGCCTCCCCGATGATCTCGATGCCGAACTCCTCCTGCCAATTGAACACATGGATCAGACTCTTACGGATAAACGGCTCATCATCCGCTACGATCATCGTCAACATCTTCCATCACCTCGTTCCATGTAGTCATCACCGGAAACCGGACGACGGCCAAGAGGCCGCTCTGGTCTTCGGGATTGGCATAATACCGGATGCCGTAAGATTCACCGAAAAATTGCTGAATCCGGGTATGCACATTGCGTATGCCATAGGATTGGTTCCCCGGATGCGGATCTGTCAGCAACTGATTCAGCCGCTCTGGATCTGCACCTGCCCCATCGTCAAAGATGGACACACAGAGAAGGTCCCCTGACCGTTCCACCCGGATGCGGATTCGGCCTTTCCCCCGCCGCTTCTGTATTCCGTGAATAATGGAGTTCTCCACCAGCGGCTGAAGAGTGAGCTTGACCACCAGACATTCCTCTAGTACCCGGGGGTCCGTCTCCTCCAGCTCATACTCCAGCTTATCCCGGAAGCGGAACTGCTGGATCTGCAGGTAGCTGTCCACCTGCCGTAGCTCATCGCGCAGCGGGATAATATTCCGGCCTTTACTCAAGCTGTAGCGGAAGAAATCGGACAGTGAGGTTACCATGTTGCTGATCTCGGGAATATCGTGATTGATCGCAATCCAGTTGATGGAATCCAGCGTGTTATAGAGAAAATGCGGATTGATCTGAGCCTGAAGGGTTTTGAGTTCGGCTTCTTTTTTGCGCAATTCGGTCACATATAGCTTGTCGATCAGCGCTTTGATCTGCTGTAGCAGCTTATTGTACCGGTTGAACAGATAAGAAAATTCGTCTTTGCGCCGATAGCGGATAATGATATTGAAGTTGCCGCTCTCGGCATGGGACATGGACTGGATAAATTTGCGGATCGGTGCCGAGATATTCTCTGACAGCAGCAGAGCCATCATGAGTGATATGAGCATACAGATGCCGATTACGATGTACATGACCCGCTGAAAAGAGGCCAGCTCCCCATTAAGCTCGCTTACGGGTGAGAACGAAAGAATCGTCCATCCGGTTTCCGGGATTCGGGTATAGGAGACCAGCATCTTCTCCCCGCCGATCACCTGACGGAAGGAATGGAGGGTGCCGCTGCCGTCTCCGGTGAACTGCATGTGGCTGTAATAGTCCTGGGTGCTGATGTTCTGTCCAAGGAGTGACGCATCCGGGCTGACCGCAATCGTTCCGGTCTGGTCAGCGATGTAAATCCGGCTGCCTGCCGTAGGTTTATAGTGTTCCAGCAGATTATCGAATTCCGTTACAGGAATATCGATGGTAAGCAGGCCTACATAGGGCAACTGAGCATGACGGATGCCGAACAGGCGCTTCGCAAATTTAAGGGTGAACTTCGAATCGAGCGAGCTTAGCCCAACCACCGTGAAATCGGACCTGGGTGGAATGCTGAGATACCACGGCTTCAGTGAAATGAGATCAAGGTTAAAGACACGTCTGGAGAAATTGTACTGCGTATATTCCGGACGGTTCAGCATATATAGCATAGGGACGAAGCTATTTCCGGAAGTTCCGCTGCCGGGGAAGCTCTCCAGGATTCTGTTCAGCGCGGCGAGCTCATTGATAATTCCTGTGCTGTCTGTCGGACGGTTGGAGGAGATCAGGTCAGCGAACTCTGTATTAAGATATAGCGAGATCATGGCTTGATCCGCAGCGGCAAAACGCTGGGCCAGATTATCCTGAACCAGATTCAGGTTATTTTCAATGGATGTATTGACGTTGCGGGTGATGATATCCGCCGATTTGTTATATACGGTTACAGAGATAATGGTGGTAGGTAGAAGGACGAGAAAGAGGAAGTAGAGGATAAGTCTGCTGCGGATGCTGAAGTTGTATAAGAAGAGGGTTTTGGACAGAGTATCGAATAACTTCTTCATCTGGACCCCCCTGTAGCGCTGCGGATAATATTCGCTTGCCATTTAACGGGTATTATTGGAAAATATCAATCAATAGCCACTTATGCCGCTCTTACGCGGCACCATCAGATGTGACCATTCAGAGAAGACCCTCAATTTGGCTTCGCCAAATTCGAGGCTTCCATAACGATGTCCTTAGACTTTGACATTGTTATTTCAGGGATAGATGGTATTCATTGTAAAACGGCTGCGTCACGCTGTCAACGCAGGAGGTGAAGGATGAAGCGGCTGTTGCTCTATATCGTCTGCCTGGCATTATGCGGACTTATCGTCTATGCCATTGCCTATGATCGTCCACTACTGGTGGAGTTCAATTCAGAGCCGGTTCCCGAGGGGGCTCCTCCGGTTCAAGTGCGAATTGCGCTATATGACTGGACGGAGAATCTGGAAGTGAAGAACGCGATCCGGCAATATAATCAGAGCAATCCTGACCATATTGAAATTGTAATGATGAATTTGTCTACCGATGCCTACGAGGATACCCTCAACATGCTGATGACTTCGGGCCAGGGACCGGATGTGTTCAGCGTGGATAACAGCTGGCTGGCTACCTATGTGAACAAGGGGTATCTGGCCAATCTGAGCGCTGATCTGGACCCTCTGGATCTCAACAGATTTCCGAAGTGGGCCAGAGATTACGCCCGCAGCTCTCTGTTTAAGGGGGGAATCTACTTCCTGCCCTCCAGTATTGAGACGGTGCGCCTGATCTATAATAAGAGGCTATTCCAGAGCGCCGGACTGGATACGGCACGTCCACCGGTCACCTTCGATGAAGTGAAGCAGGCTGCGGCCAAGATCAGCCGGGCCGGGGTCGGCGTGAACAAATATGGCTTCGCGCTGGCTGCCGGAGACAGCCAGGACAGTCTGCAGACCGGTCTTGAGATGTCCAATACCAATAGCGGGGTATACCTCTATAATTACCGGACCGGACGTTATGATCTTAGTGTATATGCCCCCTGGCTGCAAATGCTGCTGGATATGAAGGCAGAGGGAAGCCTGTATCCCGGAGAGACGCTGCTCAAGCGGAACAGTGCGCTCAGGGAATTCGCCGACGGTAACATCGGCATGATGTACGCAACCAGCAAAGACTATGTGAAATTGCAGGAATATATGCCTAAGGATGACTGGGGGGCAGTTTTACCGCCGGTAACTTCAATGGATAGAAAGGGCAGCGGGGCGCTCATGATGATTCCGCAATCACCGCTGGCGGTAAATAGCAGCGCACCGAACCGGGAAGCGGCGGTGAAGGTGTGGAAGTTCCTGCAGTCTGAAGACTTCCTGACCATGCTGTTCCAGCAGGCATTGGCGCTGCCGGTGGTAGACGGCATAACGGATAAGGAGGGCCAGGTTCCGGGACTGGGACATTTTAAGGAATTTTACCCGACCGCAGAGGAGTCCATTTATCCGTTGTCCCCGCAGATTATGGACCAGTACGATCCGAATACGGTTTCGGTGGAACCACGTGACTCCGGTGATCGCCCCCGTATGCAGCTCTACCTACAGATTCTTTCAGGTGGCATACCCATGGGCGGAGGCCTGCGCGCGGAAAGTGAGCGGTTGAATCAGATGCTGGATATTGCGGCTACCGGGTATTCTTTTAAGCGGGAGGAGTATATTTACCCGGGGTTTGATGCGAAGAATCCCTTGGGTCATGTAAGTGCAGAATAATTGCAAGACATTTGAATAGTAATTACTTAATGTAGTATCGTGTTATCGTTGTTCGAATGACCATCCTTGTGACATTCCAACAGAGAAAGCCTGGTTTACAAGAACGGATTTGTCTCACCATTTGGGAAAGGGGAGTGGACTGCTTTGCGTCCATTCGCTTCCCACACAACGACCATATTCGTCAAATGGTCGTGTAAAGCTCGCTTTGTAGGATCAAACGCGGCCATCAAATAGCCTATAAAAAAATGCAGGCTGAAATCCCTTTGCCGATGCCTTCACGCAACAACACATCTTCCCAAGAAGGTTTCTTGTCAGTGATCGTACGGACTTTTATGCCGACGATCATCTTTCCTAAGGTTTGTTGATATATCGTGGTTAACGAAACGAAATAAATCTGAACGAATATGAGCTTGAACGGCCATGTACTTAGAATGTTTATGGACGATACCCATGAAGACAATAGGGAAATAAACGCAAGGATGACAGCTATATCTATGGTGAATGCCATAAATCGCGGCCAAAACCCGGCATAGTTGTTATGTTTCGGAATCAATTGAATCACCTTCCCGATGATTTAATCCAGCATATACATTAACTTCGGGCCATCATTGAGCTTTACGCCAAGAAGGTTTTGTACTTCCTCGACCGTAGAGGTCACGTTAACACCTTGGCTTAGCAGGTTGAGAACGGAGGTTTTTGGTACGTATTGAACGATCTGATAAGATGATAAATTCGTCTTCTGTTTGATATAGCTTATTGCATCCTGTAAAGATCCGAACTCGTCGATGAGTCCGAGTTCCTTGGCCCTCTTACCTGAATACACCCGTCCATCTGCGAGTTTGCGTACGGTGTCCTTACTCATGTTTCTTCCTTTTGCGATCACATCCACAAACTGTTCATAACTCACGTTCACAATATCCTGATATATCTTTTGCTCTTCTTTACTCATTGTCCGCAAAGGATCTCCGATATCTTTCATCGGTCCGCTTTTAATATGTACTTCGCTGTATCCCACCCGTTCAGCCAGCTCTTTATAGTTGGAAAAGTTAATAATAACCCCAAGGCTGCCTGTGATCGTAGAAGGATGGGCGAATATTCTGTCTGCACCTGCGGAGATGTAATATCCACCTGATGCCGCGATTGTGTTCATACTTACAACGACAGGCTTTCCTTGTTGCTGAAGCTTCTTAATTTTGACATGGATATCATCAACTGTGACGACATCTCCGCCAGGTGAGTTTACATTTAATATAACACCCTTTATATCGGGATCGCGCTGGGCGAAATCCAGCATGGATAGAACGGGATGAATCATATGGGACACATCGTGCATGATGGGGCCTTCCACAGTGATTTCCACAATTTTCCCCTTTCCTTTCCCTTCCAGCGCAACTTCTTTCCAGCCGTCCGGCAGGCTTCCATCAGCATGATCATTGAGGAGAGAGAACAACGCGGCGACAAGCGATAGTGTCACGATGACAACTGCAATAATTTTCCTTTTCACTGATGCTCCTCATTTCATCGCATAATTAGTTTCCCGTCCAGTAGAATGTCGTTCCTCTTAAGGAAATGACCGTTAAATGTAATCGGGATGGATGGAGCGTTAATATATTCGATGGGCCCCCCGGGCGTTTTTCGAATAACATGAAGATGTAAATGGGGCTCGGTGCTGTTGCCAGAATTTCCGACGTTTGCAAGGGGCTGGAGTAGGTCGACGACATCTCCCTTTTTCACCTTGAAACTGCCCGGCTTCAGGTGAATAAGCAGAATATAATAATCTTGAAAGCCGAGGACGATCATATTGCTAAGGCGTGTTCGCTTTCCAGGTGCTATATGCTCTCCGATCCCATCGATGATATCAATAACCTTTCCATTCACTGGACTAAGGACGGTGTCCCCATATATCTTGTAATTCGCTAATACTTTGGAATCTGAAAATGGAGTTTTGCGTAGACCAAACGCGTTGATCTTCGTGATATCGAGTGCATACTTTTGCGTTTCATATGCATAATGGTAATTCAATGTCGTATGCATGCCTCCGTGTACGACATCGTACAAGCCGCCCGCCAAGGGAAAGCTAATCTCTATGGCGCGTTCTCGTTCATGTGCTGGAATGATGAGCATGCTGAGGCAATAGGTTGCGTAGACAAAATAAAAGAAGGCAAGCATACCATAACCCCATGCCCCCCACTTAAGCCACACTCGGCGAATCCCTGAGAACGTCCTGAAACATCGAAAGCATACATACACCAGTTGAACAAGGAGTAAAACTACTAGAATGAGCCTCCAATAGGCGTTTATTCCTGAAAAATCCTCAACACTTATCAAAGTGAGTATCCAGCTTCCCGTAAAGATTTGATGGATGATCAAGGAGAAGATATTCTTAAACTGATACCTAAATGTAACGGTACATAGGAGGAGAGGTAATAATACAGTCTTTAGAAGCAGAAGGTAGATCATATACTGTTACCTGGATGACAAGCTTGGAGCACTTGGCGTTTAAACTCTTCGTTTGTGAAATATTGATTGATAAAAAGAACCAGTTTCTTCTCCAACCACATTTGTTCGCCGCCCGCCGGATCATAGATGAAGAGGGCCATTTCTGTTTTGTTTCCCGTGAGGTCCTCGTAATACATAGCCAAGGTGAGAATAGTGTAGCTGGAGCCGCCCTTCTGTGCAGCCATAGCGAATTGCGGATTGGGCAACTCTAGTTTGATTAGGTTCTGAAATACCTCCCTGGCCTCTTCATTTAACCTATCACCTTCATAAACGTCTTTTAACAAATGGGCATACTCCTTGACGGTCGAACGGGGGAACTTGTCGGACCAGATTTTTTGGAATTTTATCCGGGAACGTGCCCGCCGATTCAACTGCTTAATCCATTTCCCTTCAGTATCATTTCCAAGCAAGTTAAATATTTCGATAGATTTAGCTGCATATTCGGCATAAGTGAAGCCTTTCATTATGGAGGCAACTTTTCTCATTGAGACCGCAAGTGTGTCTTTTAAATAGGTGGGCATGAGTATCGCTGAGGAAAAGGGGTACAGAGCATCATGGTCTTTTAATTCCCAATCTTTTATTTTTTGATTGATTCTATCTAGTCCCAAGGTCTCCATTAAAAAATCCGTATTGGCGTTTGAGCTATAACGGATCATGCCTCTGGCTACTTCTAGTATCGTGATGTCCTTCTCCAGATCGAGTCCTTTCTCTTCCAGATTGAACAACCATTCTGAATGCGCACTTCCGTCAGAGTCCGGGATATAAAATCGGTTGAGACTTGACAAGGGAACCTTCTTATCAGGATTGATCTGTTGTCTGGCAACTTGCTCAGCAAATTCGGCTAGAACAATAATCTTGGCTACGCTCGCAAGAGGCCTCCTGACCGCTGACTGCAAGTCAGCAATAATTTCTCCATTTTCAATGATATAGAGTGATGCCCGGGATGGATTTCTGGCAATAAATTTTAGAATATGTTGCTCGGTTCTACGATTCTGCCGCTTGACTTCAAAGAAGACCAGCAAGGCAAACAACCCTAGTAGGACGATGAGCCCGCAACCGATATAGATAATGATATCCAAGACATTTTTCCTCCTAATTGATATCTAATGATCAACAATCGTAACGTCGCATGTATCATTGCAATGATTGACTGGAACAATCATCCGCCTCTTGGCGATTACGTCGTAAAGAAATTGCCCTAGACCGATTACTCTAAATATATAAATAGATGGCACAAGAGGCCATAATGGCAGTAATCGACAAGAAATTTGAAGAACAGAATGAATCCCGCTCTTCAAATTGATTCGGCTTAATTCAGTGCTATGCATACGTAACTGAACATCTTCCGGTACCAATGAGTATTCGATGATGACATTTTCGTCCCTGAAGCTCGTGCAAGTGATAAGCCGGAAATAATCCATAGCGGCAATTTTTTGAACGACTCCTCGACACATTGGACACCATCCATCGTAAAAAACAATGATTCGCTGCGAGGAGAAGTAGCGTTTGCTTAAGCGTGAGCAATAATGAGACCATCCAGATGTGAATATTCGGTAAGCCGCAGCCACTTTCGAAGCCCCGGACTTATATTCAGTATCAGTAAACACAAGGAGCTCCATGACTACCATAGTTAATGAAAAAGTGAGTAGGCCCATACCAACACCGATTCCCGCATGGAATAGAACCATGAATACAACAATAAAAGGCTTTACCCTCTTGTTCATAATGCTGAATGGGAAGGCCAGCTTAATAAATATACTCAAATAAGAAAAAATGATGCTAACCCATAGAAAATGTTCAATAGAGCTACGCAATATAGGTCTGCTAAATTCATTCACTTGAGAAACATAGTAGATCGCTGTTCCATTCTGCCATAATTCTCCCATCAACTGATAGGCACCTGAAAAAAAATAAACGATACACAGTTGAATAATGCAGAATAAAACAGCGAAATTATGGATAATCATTTTCAATTCATGCATGAAGGAGATTTGCATTTTGTCTTTCATCCTGCTTTTCCTTTGAGCATCAATGGAAAAATAACGGGTGCTTTCCGCAAAGATAAGGAATAGCAAGCAGAGGTTTAGTAAATTATCACCGCCATCACTAATGTACATGGTTCGAATATACAAAGAGTAAAAAAACAAATAATTAAGAACAGCAAACAAACGTCCCTTATAGCCCAAAAGATAGATAAGGGAGACGATAATGCCGAGATGGTAGATGACATCGAAATAAAGCAGTGAGTTAGAGATGTTATATAATGAAAAATTGGTATGCAGGAATGTCTCGGAATAGGTGTTAATTCCATCGTTACTCCATAGAAAGAATCTCTGAGCATAATGCATCAAATAATTGTAAAGGATAATGATTCCAAGAGCGATTCGAAGCAAGCTGGCTGAAATAAGGAAACGTTCCTGTCCCATATATTCACGGAATTTTGACAACATCTTTTACATCATCCCTCCAGTCGAAAGTGGTGAATTTCTCTTTATTTTGGAAGGTCTTATCGTTTCTTTTTGAATAAGGAATTGCCTCTGTTACACTTATCATAATTTGTATGGATTGAATGTTCTTATTCGGGAAGTTTTTTTTAGAATAAGCCAAGGCCAGACGGTACAAGCTGTCCTTCTCAAAAGTAGTCTGATCTTTAAATAACTTATCAAGATCAGGCTTTTCCTTTTCGAGCTTCTTCTCAATAACCTTAATGGTAAGATCATCGCTTCCTCCAATATGTAAGGCGTTCATATGTCCCATACTGATACGTAACATGCGGTTGAAGGGTGAGAACAATGAGCGATTATTTACTTCAATCATGGGTGAAGTTGCATCGTACCACCCGGTTGTGACGACCGAGGCACGTTCGGACTCGGGTTCAGTGTATTTCACTCTCACATAGAGTTTATAATTGTTCGTTAAGGGATCGGGTGCGAACAGATGCCAATTTTGCTGGAAAAGAATTCCGACATAAGCATCGGTATAGGGCTTTAATTTCACGGATATTGGATTCACAGGACCTGCATGAAGAGCAACAATGGAAAAATGAAAAAGCATGAAGACAAGCAGCAGCACTGTAACCGCGTTTAGTATTTGAATTCTCATTTTGATACGAGACACAGTCACTCCTCCCAAAAATGAATGATAGAGACCGCAACAAGCTACGGCCTCTTTTGAGAACGGATTCAACTATTTATCAAAAATCACATCGGTATCTTCAGGGTTCTGATCTTGAACTTCTGTGCCTACCAGCATACCAGCGTTAGTCAAATAAGCTACGCCCTTAACAGCCTCTTTGGCAGCAGCAGTACCGTAAACAACAGCAGCACGGGCAACGCTTGCCCAAAGCGCCGTTGGAGTTGCCTCGGATGCATCAGCAGTTACGGCCTGATTAGTACCGGAAGCCTCAGCTAATGGCTGGTTTGAATGATCGGATGAAATGGACGTACTCAACGTCGTAACGACGAACGATAACAAGCCTGGACAATGCAATGGAAATGATCTTCTTTTTCAATACCTTCTCTCCTTTTAAGTGAAATAATTTCTATTTTAAGATACAAATTTTTGAAATATTATATAAGTACTAAAAATAATAGTACTAATTGAATTTTATGGATTTATCAAAACGCACTTTCGCATCTCTTTGAGCGAAAAATTTTTTTTACATACTACAAAACAACATCTTTCGACATTTGATTATGCTAAAATGGTGAGTGATTGTATGTTTTTGTAAAAGGAGTACTGAAATGGGTATAAACATTTCCATCTTCGAGCAGGATGAAGTTTTCATCCAATCACTGTCGTGTTTTTTGAATGCAGAACCTGAATTTACAATTATAAGCATAATAAAGGATTATAAGGATGCTTTGGAGGTTTTGCCTTTAGATAATCGCCACGATGTTGTATTAATTGGTGTAGATTCTACTCGACAATTGCACAAAATTATTTGTCTATCTTTCGAAATTCTGAATCGAACGAAAAGTAAGATCATTCTCCTTTCATCGTTAGAAGATGAGGAAGTGGTACTGCAAACATTCTCAGCAGGAGCAGTTAATTATATAGGCAAGAAAAAGCTTCGCCAAATTCCTGAGGCGATTCGAGTTGCTTGCAGCGGCTTCAATCCTCAAGAGATACTTATAGATCAATATTACAAGCTGAAACAAGAACTAATGCTGTTGTGCCTATCCAAGTCAGAACGGGAAGTATTCGAACTTTTGATGCATGGGTACACGCAAGTCCAGATTCAAGAGAAACTAGTAAAATCTATTTATACAGTAAAAAACCAAGTTGTCCAGATTCTCAAAAAGTTGAACGCTATCAGTACCAAAGAGGCGACCAATAAGATTAGAAGAATTGGGCTTTCGGAGCTGCGAAAACCGTGAGCGTCCAATTCTGCGGGTGGTATTTACGTTGAATTTCTATGGATATGAAACCGAAACTGTTTGACTTTTAAACAGAAGTGGATTTGAAAGGGGAAGGCAATATATAAGGGACTGTTCCAAAAGCCATTGTGCTTTTTGGAGCGGTCCTTTGTGCATTTGTCAGCTCTTTGCGCTGACGGAAGGAGGTCCCGAGTACACTGTAGGTGGCTGAAGTACATAGTTGACGTTAACCGGTAGTGTGGCCGTGAGGTAGTATGCGGAGGAATGGAAGGCGAGCTGTTCCCCAAAAAAGAAATAACTGTCGGAAGATTCGTTGCCGTATGCCGTATGTGATAAGCCACACGCACGGATCTATGAGAGGCCCATGTCAGTGATAGGGGCCTACTCGGTTGCCTTTTGTGTAAGGTAAAGCCGGTACAGTCTTGTTAGCACTGATACTTTGTTAAGGAGTGCAGTGTTTTCTGTTTGTTGGGTGCCAGATTGTACGCAAGCTTGCAGTGTTCTTACGTCCACACCGCATGTACGAATATTACTATATAAATCACTTTTTGTGCTGCTAGAGTTCCTGGGAGGATTATTGGAAGTCATTACGCAGTACCAGCAGGGATGTGAAATCCAAAGAGAAGGAGAATGAAGAGATGACCTTTTTATCAACGGGACCCATTGAATACAATGCGGTCAGTGGTGCAAGAACCACGCAGTCAGTGACACTCCGAATTGACAACCGGAGTGATTCAGAGGCTTCTACGGTCTCGATTCAAGGCCACTATATGAGTGGTGTTGTACGGAATCTGTACGTCAGCCAATCTACGGGCGTAACAGGTGCAACCGGTGAAACGGGAGCCACTGGAACTACAGGTGTGACAGGAGCCACAGGCCAGAATGTTGCAGCGGAAGGGTTCTCTTCGCTTCTACCAACATTTTCGGCTAGTGCCAGCACCCAGCTTACCGGCTGGACGGTGACGTCATCGTATTGCGACAGCGCCTCGTTTAATGAAACAACAGGGAATTATACGGTTCCAGTTACGGGCCGGTACTCTTTTGAAGCCACCATCAACTACTCTACCACCGCAGCCATTACGGTTGCGTTAGGGGCGGGAATCAACCCGGCTTTTTTTATACGGAGAACTTCTCCTGCCACTACAGATCTGGTAACCGGACTGTTCCCTCTGCTGAATGTGAACATTGCCCTGCTGTTGACCCTGAGAACGATCTTGGGCAACGGGACAGTCACCTTGACGGGTGAGTTTGATCTGACAGCAGGCGATGTGGTCTGCCTCTTCTATGAGGCAGATGGTTTAACGGTTCCACTTGATCTGGGAGGCACCTCCTCGGGCGTGATCTGGTCCGTCCACAGATTCATCTAATGCTATCGTAAGAAGAACTGAATTTACATTACAGCCAGAAGGGGCCGACATCCATGGGGTGAAGGCCTCTTTTTTGAAAGATAAGAATTTATATGTTTTTTTTCGCTATAAATTATCCTTCTCTTTCTCGCTGAAACGGATGCCGTCCTTATAAGGGCAGCGTAGCCGTTTCTAATGGTCTGGAAGCAGCGGTCACGAAACTCTATAGATTATCGAACTTTTATTATAGATGGCCTTATTTAGCCTCTGCCGTTCTCCAGGTACACTTAAGGCATGGAAGAGAGAGTGCTGAAGGAATCAGGAGGCGTAGGCGATGATCACTCATGAGAAAAGACACGCGCTGGACACCGGGCAGCGGTTGCCCGTGCGGATCCATCCGAAAAGAAGCTCCATGCTGGGGCATTTGCTGAAGCACAAGGTGCTGCTGCTGATGCTGCTGCCGGGTGTGATTTTCCTGCTCATTAACAACTACCTGCCGATGTTCGGGATCATCATTGCCTTCAAAAATATTAACTACGTAGACGGGATTCTCGGAAGCCCATGGGTGGGAATGGATAATTTTAAATTCCTGTTCGCCACATCGGATGCCTGGATTATCACCCGCAATACGGTGCTGTACAACTTCGTGTTCATTATTCTCAATCTGGTGATCGCCGTATCCATCGCAATTGCCCTGAATGAGCTGAGGAATAAGCTGGCCGCAAAATTTTATCAGAGTATCATGTTCTTTCCGTATTTCCTGTCGATGGTGGTGGTGAGCTACCTCGTGTTCGCTTTTCTGAATGTTGAATACGGTTTCATGAACAAAGGTATTCTGGCGATGTTTGGGCTGAATGAGCTGAATTGGTATTCCGAGCCGAAGTACTGGCCGTTTATTCTGCCGCTGATCAACCTCTGGAAAGGGGTGGGTTATGGCTGCGTCATTTATCTTGCGGCGATTATCGGCATTGACAACGAATATTACGAGGCAGCGCTGATCGATGGAGCCAGTAAGTGGAAGCAGATTCTGCATATTACGATCCCGCTCATCCGTCCGGTCATCATCATCACTACCATTCTCGCCATCGGAGGCATTTTCCGCTCTGACTTCGGACTGTTCTACCAGACCACACTCAACTCCGGGGCGCTGTATCCGACCACGCTCGTCATTGACACCTACGTCTATAACGCCTTGATCAATATGGGCAACCTGGGCATGTCCGCCGCTGCGGGTCTATACCAATCCATCGTGGGCTTCTTCCTCGTCCTGGGCTCCAACTGGATCGTGCGCAAGGTCGACAAGGACCAGGCCGTTTTCTGAAAAATGACCAAAGGTGAGAGTAACGGAGGTGAAGTTTGGAGCTGGAGGAGCGCTAGCGACCGCCTTTGTCTTCGGATTTTATCCGCTAACGCGGTAATAATTCATGAATAAATCTGAAGACAACAGCGGCCGGAAGTCCAAACATTCACTGTAGTTACGAGCAGCACCTTTGGAATGCAATTAAGAAAGGAGGATGGAAGCGGTGACCAACAATGAAATCTCCCGGCCGGCGAATGTGATACTCCATATGATTTTCATCATCCTATCGATCACCTGTCTGCTGCCGATTGTGCTGGTGTTCATGATCTCAATTACGGACTACGATTCCATTGTGCTGAACGGGTATCAGTTTTTCCCGGAGAAGTTCAGTCTGGAGGCGTATGCCTATATCTTCAAAGATTATACCGTCATTGTAAAAGCCTACGGCGTGTCCTTTTTTGTAACCATTGTCGGCACGCTGCTCAGCGTATTTATCTCTTCCCTGTATGCGTACCCGATCTCGCGGACGGACTTCAGGTACAGAGGTTTCTTCGCCTTCCTGATCTTCTTCACCATGCTGTTCGGCGGCGGGCTGGTGCCCTGGTATATGGTCTACACCCAGGTGCTGGATCTGAAGAACTCCATCTGGTCCCTGATCGTTCCCATGCTGCTGTCCCCGTTCAATGTGCTGATTATGAAGACTTATTTCCAGATGAGTGTGCCGCCCGCCCTGATTGAAGCCTCCAAGATTGACGGTGCCGGTGAGCTGCGGACGTTCTTCCGGATTGTGTTCCCGCTGTCGCTGCCGGTGTTCGCTACGATCGGGCTATTCAACACCCTGCATTACTGGAACGACTGGTTCAACAGCATGATCTTCATTACGGACACAGACCTCTATTCCCTGCAGTACCTGATGTACAAAATGATCTCCCAGGCGGACTACCTGAGCCGCAACGGGGCTTTGATTCAAGGCTCGGCGACGGAGCTTGCAAAACTTCCGGGTGAAACCATCCGCATGGCTATGGCATTGATCGGTATTGGTCCGATTGTGCTGGCCTATCCATTCTTCCAGCGGTATTTTATCAAAGGGTTGACGCTGGGCTCCATTAAAGGCTAACCTCGGATTCATCCGATTAGCATATATTGACCATCAAGGGGGAGGAAACAAGAAATGGCAGGAAAAAAAGGCACGGGTCTACTGCTTTCACTTGTACTGCTGATTGGACTTTCACTAAGCGGGTGCGGCGGCAATAACAGCAACAACGGTGCTGAGCCAACCGGGACAAAGGTGGATAGCACCACCGCACCGGCCGCCTCGGATACAGCTACAGCCACAGCCACTGAAAAGGCGAATGAGCTGGAGCAGGTGGAACTGTCACTCTATCTGCCTGGCGGACCGGATAAGGATGTGGCTTCCGTCGAACAGGCGATCAATGAATATCTGAAGGATAAGATTAACGCCACAATTAAGATCAATCAGCTCAGCTGGGATAAACCGGCAGACAAGGTGAATCTGATGATCCAGTCCGGAGAAGTGTTCGACATGGTCTATACTTGGAACTTTATGACCAACGCTGCGAAGGGCGCTTATCTGCCGCTCGAAGAGCTGCTGGACACCTATGCCAAGGAAACCAAGGCACAGATTAATCCGGCGTACCTGCAAGCTGCTACCGTAAACGGACATTTGTATGCGATTCCGACCGAGAAGGAGCTTGGGCAGTCGGTAGGTTTTGCTTTTGACAAGGCGATTGTCGACAAGTATGGGTTCGATGTGAACAGTATCCAGAAGCTTGAGGATATAGAACCGATGCTGAAGACGATTAAGGAAAAAGAACCGGGTATCACCCCATTGTTCATGAACCATACCGACAGCCTGAACTGGTTCACCGTGTACCCGGACAGCGAGGACCTCGATGGTAGCAATGAAATTCCGACACTGCTCGATTACAAGACGATGAAGGTTTTTAATGAATATGACACTCCTGAGATTCTGGCACGTCTGAAGCTAATCCGGGAATGGTACAAAGCGGGATATATCAACAAGAATGGCGCTACTGATAAAACAGAGCTGAAGGACGCCGTGAAAAGCGGCAAGGCCTGGTTCACCTACGGCAATATGAATCCAACATCCACCAACGACTGGACCCGTCTCGCCGAGAAACCCATGATTATCAAAACTCTGCTGCCGGTACAGGTTAGCACCAAAAGTCTGCAGGGCTCCATGCTCGCCATCTCCAGAACCTCCAAAAACCCTGAGCGGGCCATGATGTTCATGAACCTGATTCATACCGATCCCGTCCTGTATAACCTGTTAACCTTCGGCATTGAAGGCAAACATTATAACAAGGTAGGCGACAACACGGTTGAATTCATTCCGGACAGCGGCTACAACTCCGTATCTTCATGGATGATCGGGAACGTGCTGCTGAACTACCTGAACAAGGATGAAGATCCAAAGCGGGTGCAGCTCTATACCGACTGGAATAAAAACTCCAAGGTATCCCCGGTAATCGGATTTGTCTTTGACTCGACCAAGGTGCAGTCGCAGATCGGAGCGCTGATCAATATTACGAAGCAATATAAGAATACCTTGTATTCCGGGGAAAAAGATCCTGAGCCGATCCTGAAGGAAATGAACAGCAAGCTGAAGGCCGCTGGACTGGATGCCGTGATAAGCGAAATTCAGTCGCAAATGGATGCATTTATGGCCGCCAAATAAGTTGTTGAATGATTAGCAGACCCGATATCCGGTAAAGTTCGGCCACCCCTCTGATTTCTTACTGTCAGCTTGCAGCGGCCGCTTGCCAGGATGTCGGGTATTCCTATTCGCAAAAGTTAGCAGTTGGGGGCCCTGTTTCTATTCTAAATAGAAGAGGGTGTTAATGTGCGAATGTATAAAAAGATAGCGTTATGGTTTCTGGTGTTCTGTATGCTGATGGCGGTTGTGCTTCCAAATGATCGTAAGGTATCCGCTGCTCCTTCAGGGCTTGATGTTATAGAGCAGGAACAGGAAAATTCGGATTTTCCGAGTGCAGCTGAACTAGATACTGACGCCAGCGGGGCTTCTGAAGTTTCGCTGCCGGTGGATGCCACAACCGCCACCTATAATCCTTCGGGCCTGCTGTGGCAGGTAGGCGAACCCGACGACAGTTCGGCCGAATTTACAGTGTACAATAATGTGTTCAGCAATGTGTTACTGCCACTGCCTTCGTACAGATGGAATAAGATATCCAAAGGAATGAAGGCCGATGTCAATGGAACGATGAATTTTTCGTTTATGCTGGCGGCGGTTCCCCGGTACGGAGTGGAGTTCAGCTTCAAGGTGATTGATGCAAGCACCGCGATACCCCAGCTTGCCGTATTCACCAATGGCCTCATGAGCGGTTTGATTCAGATCACAGGTCTGAATAATGGGGAAACTCCTCTGGAGTATACCTGGAAACAAACTTACAAGCTGTATATTCCCAAAGAGCAGCTGCATGTTGGCTTAAATGTGCTTAAGCTGGTGGTTGACCGCGGGTTGTATGCGGACCCTCAGGCTCCCGGGTATGCCGGAGACTCCTATTTATGGTTCGAATGGGACTATTTCAAGCTGAAATCCCTGTCTCAGCAGGCGGAAGAGCCGATCCATGGACGGTATGTGCATCTGGGGACCACGCTTGCCGCGAATACTTTTAGATATGATGAGAACGCCATCCGCCATCTGGCGCCCATGACCAAATGGATGGGCATCGCCTATAGCGGCAATTGGATGCGGGCTTCCTTCTGGTCGGATACTAGTGCGGGCTGGGACCCGCAGGGGCGGAACTATCTGGAGACGATGCGTGACCTGAATCTTACGCCAATGGTCAACATTATCGGAGGCAACTGGAAGAACAATGCGGATCTGGTGGCCGGGACGATCAGCACGGCTTTGAGGAGCTATTATACGGCTTTTGTCAGTAAATTCGGGGATTTGTACCAATACGCGGAGACAGGTAACGAGCCCGGATTGTTCGGCTGGTCCCGCTCATCAATCTTGGCGATTCATAAGCTGATGGATGAGGAACGACAGACCAACAGCCAGCCCTATCTGAAAATTGTGGCACCCGGCTGGGCTTATTGGCCATATAACGGCATTCCGGACGGGTGGGAGCGGGATGCTGCCCAGCGCGAAGAGATTGAAGCGCTTTCAGATGTGACGAATGGACACAGCTATGGCGGAACCGGCGTCCAGCCGCTCCCCGGCGGCAGCCTGTATGAGAATCTGCAGGTGTACCATGAAGCGGATGAGGGATTCGGCAAAGAGATGGCTATGAGTGAAACCGGCAGCAATGACAATCATTCCGATAGTACGAAATACGGCACGTATGCGTATAGGTTCGCTTCCGCTTTTGACCGGGAGCTTCGCGGAGATATCGGCTATGTTGACCACATTATGCAGCATGCAGCCTTCTTCAATGACGGGACCGAGTTCGGATTATTCAACTCTGCGATCAACTGGAATACACACCGCTTCGAGGATACGGCGGCTGTAGCCGCCAATCCGAATGAACAAGGTGAAACGCGGCTGAAGACATTCCGCAGGCTGGCCGCTGCGTATGCTACCCACGGGCGCCCGCTCAGCTATAAGATCCTGAATCCCTCTGCGCTGAATGGTAAAAAGGCGTATTTCCGCGCAGTAGATACCTCAGCGCTGGGCACTTCGGCTATAGGGGCTTCGGCAGATAAAATTCTGCTGAATTTTGTGAATTTCGAGACGCAGCCGGTGACGATGCAGGTGCGGGTAACCATGCCCGGCAGTGGGCAGTATGCCGGAGAGCGGTTTGGACCGGGCGATACCTATGCCGCCGCCCACTCTAATGTCCAGCTTGCGGCAACGCCGAACCTTACGCTCTCGGTTACCCTGGGTGCAGGCGAGACGGTTCAGTACATCCTGGATGAACTGGAGACTATCGCGCCAACTGCTCCAGTAAGCCCGGCGGCAGTGGCGGTAAGCCATGAGCAGGTGAAGGTGACCTGGAATGCCTCAACAGACAACGATAAAGTCGTTAGCTACAAGGTATACCGGGATGGAGGAACAGAACCGGTAATGACTATTCCGGGCCGGATTACCTTTTACAATGACTATACTGTAGCCCCTGAGACCGTATACAGCTACAGGATTCAGGCAGTGGATGACTTTGGCAATGTCTCGCCGCTGACCGAAGCCGTATCAGCAACCACACTGCCGATGCCGATTACGCCGCATGTACCTGGAGATCCGACCAAATTCGAAGCGGAAGCCACGTCTTTTGCTCCACCGCTCAAAATCGGCTACTACAGCATCGCTTCCGGGGGAAGGGTTGTGGAGCAGACCCATGCCGGGGGGTTGACGATTCAGGGATTCTATTCAGAGAGCGGCGGAAGCTACACTTTAACTATTGCATACGCTTCCAATCAGGAGTCGAAGAAGAATATTCTTGTCAACGGACAGAAGGTAACGACCGTAACGCTCCCATCCACCGGAAGCTGGAACAGCAACTTTACCGCGAGACAGTATGGGATTACCCTGCAGCCGGGATATAACATGATCAGCTTCACCTCTGCCGGGAATGGCGCCAATATTGATTATTTCAAGCTTGTGGAAGGCGCCTATGTGCCGGTCTCGGCCTGGTATACCGTAGAACATGATCATCCTTATATCGACTATGCCGGATTTGCGACTGCTTCCAACAGTGTCTCTCACGTGACCTATGCGCCTGACGCTACAGCATTGTTCAATTTCAAGGGGATTGGAGTCCGCTGGAGATCGGATATCAAAAGTGACATGGGCAGCGCCGACGTGTACGTCGATGGGCAATTTATGCAGAGGGTAGTTCTTCCCCAAGCGGGCATTGAGGGAGAGAACCGGATTGTCTATGAGATTGCCGGTCTGGAGTACGGGCTGCACCGGATTGAGATCAAGGGGACCGACGGGCTGGTCATGGTCCATGGGTTTGAGTTCGAGAGCTACGAGTCTACACTTCCAGCACCACTCGCGGATCTGACTGTTACCGATATTGGCTGGAATATTGTGAACAGCGATGGCTCTCCATCCGCCCACACCACACCGCAGCTCGGCGATTCCTTAATCTTCTGGGCTAAGGTGAAGAATATCGGCGTACGCCCGACCCCGCTGAATCCCTCTACGGGACTCGGGCAGATTACCGGCGGCGCCTTCTCCGTCAACGGCGGTGTCGTCTCCTGGTCGGATACCAACCATACAGTAATTCAGCCAGGGGAAGAGATCACGCTGACCGCCAACAGCAGCGCCCAAGGTACGCCAAGGTGGACAGTCCCGGCCCTCGGCGATTTCACGGTCAGCTTCTTCGTGAATGATATCTGGAGATATGAGGAGATGAATAAGGAGAATAACAAGCTGAGCGAGTCGCTAAGTATTGGCTTGAATTGAAGTCAAGTGAAATCAGATGAAGATGCTGTAGAGTCTAGCTTCATCTTCCTGACTAACTTGTGGAAATCCATGCTGTTGCGAGTGCTGAGTGGAATTTGTATCAATTATTATGCCGAAAACGCAATGAAACGCCAGTCAGCCGGAAATCCTGCAGAATATGCAACAATAAGTGTCACTGAGCCGCCAAACGGCTGGAAATCCTGCAGAATGTGCAATCCTCGAATATAGACTGGAAACCGAGAATTAGTGATACTTCTTCCACATTGTTGGGTTGCTACTCTAGCGCTGCAATGGTTGGATACTGTATTTAAAGGTTTTACATTACATGTATTAGATATTTATCCCTCTAGAGACTGTGTAGGATTTCGAACTTTTATTATAGATGGTCTTATTTAGTCTCTGCCGTTCTCGGAATACACTTAAAGCAGTGAAGAAATCACGCAGGGTCAGAATGATCTGGCACCTGCGTGATTTGAATCTGGAGATTTAGGGGCAGCGGAGCGAACCCATGCTGTTAGCGGGTTAGGGGCAGCGAAGCGTACCCTTGCACTTGCGCAGGTGAGCAGCAGCCAAAGCGTCCCCGTAGGGGTGAAGCGCTCTCTGCACACAGTAGCCGGGAGCGCAACCCCTCCGCCCACGCCAGCCATCCGGGTGTCCAGAGGGCCGGGGCCCTTGGGGTCCCCCTTGGCTAAGGGGGATTTAGGGGGATCGAATTCAGTCAGGAGGAAGTATAACCATGTTAAGGCCGCTAACAAAGGAAGAGCAGGAGTGGGTAGAGCGGACGCTCGCATCCATGAGCCTGCGGGAGAAGATTGGGCAGACGATGCAGGACCATGCAGGGCGGCTGCCCTTCAAGGGGAATGATGCCGAGTCGCTTGCAGCCTATCTGAAGATGTACCCGGTGGGCAGCTTTTTTATCGGCGGTGAGGTTATTCAGAAGGCGGCGGGCAAGGCGGAGGAGTACCGGGAATGGACGGAGCAGCTGCAGCGGATCAGCACATATCCGCTGCTGTTCTCCGGTGATCTGGAATTTGGTGCGGGATCGGCAGTCAAAAGCTTAACCGCATTCCCGCCGCTCCTCGCGCTGGCAGCTGCCGATGATGAGGACTTGGCCTATGAATATGGGAAATTCACGGCGCTGGAAGGGCGGGCGGCGGGCTTTACCTGGGCGCTGGCACCGGGAACGGATCTTTTGATGAACTGGATGAATCCGGTCATAACTACGCGTTGCCTGGGGGATGATCCCAAGCGGGCGGCAAGGCTGGCTGTTGCAGTCATGCGGGGGATGCAGGATCATGGCCTGGCCGCATGTGCGAAGCATTTTCCGGGAGATGGGGTGGATTACCGCGATCAGCATATCGTGACTACCATTAACGGCTTGACCGAGGAAGAGTGGTTCGCCACTTACGGGCAGGTGTCGCAATCTATGATTGATCAGGGTGTGCTGTCATATATGACCGGGCATATTGCACTTCCCTGGATGGAGGGTGATCCAGGGGAGAAGCCCGTACCGGCAACGGTATCGGAGCGGATCACCACGGAGCTGCTGCGGGAGCGTATGGGCTTTGAAGGTGTAGTGCTGTCGGATGCGCTGGATATGGGCGGATTCCTGGCCTGGGGTAGCTATGAGAAGCGGATAATTGACTGCTTCAACGCTGGAACAGATGTGCTGTTATGGCCGGGTACAGATTATTTCGGGGTGATGGAGCGAGCCGTCAGGGAAGGGACCGTCCGCATGGAACGGCTGGATGCGAGTGTCCGCCGTATTCTGGAGCTCAAGGCCAGGCTGGGTCTGCAGAATACTGACGAAGAAGGACGGGACCCCCAATCGCTTCCGCTGCTGAACGACAAGTTGCCGCCGCAGCTCGATCTGGAAGCAAGAGGGCTGAGCCGCACCCTGGCAGAACGCAGTATTACGCTTGTCCGCAACCATGGCGGGATTCTGCCGCTCAATCCTCAGACCACCCGGCGGGTGCTGGTCATCATGTTGAACAAAGTGACGGAAGGGCGCAAGTATGAGCGGATGAATATCTTTGTAGATCTTTTAAGAAACAGAGGGCTACAGGTCGATATTCTGGATGAATTCGAGCCGCTGAGCACGATCCGGAAATGGGAGTTGTTGGGGATTCGTTGGGATGCTGCTTTTGCACCCTATTTTCTGCCTCTGCACGGCATGATGAACACGGCCCGTCCGGTAGGCGAGGCGGCCAAAGCGATATGGGCGATGCAGCATGCGGAGACGGTCAGTCCGATTGGAATATCTTTTGCCACCCCCTATTTGCTGCAGGATATGCCGTTTCTGGATGCGCTGGTAAATGCCTATTCACTGCATGAAGAAACAGTGGAGCTTACGGTCAAGGCGCTGTTCGGGGAGGTTTCCTTTCAGGGACAGTCTCCGGTGAAGGCGGGCGGGCAGGGAGATTATATCGGTTTAAGGGGGCTTCATCATCTTGAACACTGAGCGGAAGCTTGCGGAGACACTGGACCTTCTGTTTCAATACATGACTTCGGAGGAGCATCAGGGCCACTGGGGGATGGACATCGAACACTGGGATTGGGTTCCGGGCGTTGGCGTGATTTCTTTGATGGAGTATGCGGCAGTCTCCGGGGAGGAGAAGGTTCTAGATTACTTACTGCTGTGGGTGAACCGGAATAAACGCAAGGCTGATGGAGTAAAAGTCATCAATGCTCTCGCTCCGTTCGCGATTTTTCCAGAGCTGTACCGTCTGACCGAAGACCCCTGGTTTCTGCAAAAAGCGATATCCACCGCCGGCTGGATGCTGAACACTGCGCCGGTCACGCGGGAAGGGGCGCTGGAGCATACCGTAACCGAGAATGTGGATTTCCCGGAACAGGTATGGGCAGATACGGTCTATATGGCTGTCTTGTTCCTGGCTCGCCTGGGCGGGATGACTGGAAATTCCCGGCTGGCCGATGCTGCATTGCAGCAGACACTACTGCATATGCAGCTGCTGCAGGACCCGGCTACGGGTCTCATGTATCATGGCTGGAACAGCCGTGAGGGCCATCATATGTCTGCGGTCCGCTGGGCGCGGGCTAATGCCTGGATCACTTTGGCAGTTCCGCAGATTGTGACGGAGCTTCAAGGCGTGACTGGCATTCCGGAAGAGCTGAACCACCGGTACCGCTTGCTTGCAGAGGGTCTCCGGTCTTGTCAGGCCGTGAACGGATTGTGGCATACGGTCCTGAACAGAGCCGATTACGTTCAGGAGACTTCAGGCAGCGCGGGTATTGCCTGCGGCTTCTTCAAAGGCGTGAAGAATGGCATGCTGGATTCCTCTTATTTGGACTCCGCCAGGCTGGCCGTGAGCGGCATTCTTCCGCTGATTGCGGAGAACGGTGAAGTGCAGGGAGTATCCGGTGGCACGCCAGTCATGCCTTCCGAAGAAGCCTACAATGCAATTGAAGTGTATCCTTCACTCTACGGGCAAGGGCTTGTAATGCAGCTGCTGGCTCAGGCACTGGATCAGGGACTAGATCAGGAACTGGAAAGGAAGGTCATTGTGAAGAAAACTGCAGAGGGAAGCATGGCTCCTAAGATACCGGGTAAGGAGGCTTCAGCTAATAAGCATAAGACCATCGATCAGCAGCGCCTGCTGATCCGTAAAATACAGACGCTGGAGTCCCGGTATAACCCCGAGCTTCACCTGCTGCGCTCCCCGTTCAGCAGTCCGGGTTACCATACCACGCTGCGTGAAGCCGAGTTCATCCATTCTACGCGGGATTCGCTGTCATATGCGCTGGGACTGCTGGATACGGAGTTGCCAGAGTATGAGCAACGGGCCTTCGATATTATCACTCAGGTCGTATCTCTTCAGGACACCGACCGCAGCCATGATACCTTCGGTATCTGGTCCTGGTTCTACGAAGAACCGCTGGCACAGATGGCCCCGCCGGACTGGAACTGGGCTGATTTCTGCGGTAGCCGGCTGGTCCAGGCGCTCTCGCGCCATGGATACAGGTTTCCCCAGCCGTTGCGGGCGGCGGTGGCCCAATCCATCGAGTACGCCTGTGAGGCAATCATCAAGCGGAATGTCGGGCCTGACTATACGAATATCGCAATCCTGGGAGCTTTCGTCACCCGAGTCGCCGGAGAACAGCTGGGCCACGAGGATTACGCAGAATATGGACTGAAGCGTCTGCAGAAGCTGTATGATTATACGATGGAACGCGGTGCTTTTCAGGAATACAACAGTCCGGTCTATACGTACATTGCCATTCTGGAGCTGTCCAAGCTGCGTGCCGAGACTATGGATGACAGCGTGCGGGCGCTCAGCGGTGAACTGATTGACCTGAGCTGGAGGACAGTGGCCGGCTATTACCACCCGGCGACTGCACAATGGTCCGGGCCGCATTCACGTTGTTACGAGACGCTCCTGAATAGTCAGGGTAAGGCTTTTTTGCAGCTGGCGACCCGGGGCGAAGTGATGTTTTTTGATTGGGATCAGCTTCCTTATGAAGAAGAATGGTATCGAAGCGGGTTCGAATGCCCGGCTGCTTATCTGGAACTTTTCACCGTTCCGGCTACAAGGGAAATCCGGCAGCTGTATGAAGGGAGCAAGACGGATGCTGGCAGCGGGAAATGGGCCGTTACTTTTATGACCCCTCAAGTGAGTGTGGGTTCATTTACCAATAGTGATTTGTGGAATCAGAGACGGCCGCTGCTGGTCTATGCGGATAATAACGGCTATCCATCCTATATACAGCTGCGCTGTCTGCATGACGGCTATGATTTTTGTTCGGCCCGCTTCAAGTCGAAGCAGGAACAAGGGCAGGTGCTGTTCGGTATTGATTTTATCACCGATGGCGGGGATACCCATCCCAACCTGGACCCTACCGGGGGTGCCATAGAGGCTGAAGATTTACGGCTGCGGCTTGAGATCGGGGGGCGGCTGGAAGATGTGCTGGCTGAGTCTACGGAAGAAGGGGCGGTCATCCGGATTGGAGAAATAGAATGTGTGCTGACGACTTGGTTTGCAGCCTTTACCGGACATGAAGGTTCGAGACGTGACTGGTCTTGGGAGGTTCAGAAGAGTGCGGAACACCTTCTGGTGGAGCTGGTTCTATACGCCGGCCCGCGCAAGCGCATAGATCTTAATGCCCTCCGGCAGGCGGCTATGGTCTTTTCACTGGATATTCAGCAGGCACCACAAGGCTTCAACCCGCAGATTACGGTTGCAGACGGGAAGCTGCGGGTAAGCAGCGGCGGGGATGAAGCAGAAGCCTTTTCCCTCTGCCTTAACCCAGGTCCCGCAGAGGCGGGGGCTGCCTGTTAAACTGCTCAAAAACACAGAAGAAGACAGGAACATTCCTTCCTGCCTTCTTTGTTGTGTCTGCGATAAAGCGAAATCAATGAAATTCCGACTGCAGCCGTTGAATGAATCTTTTAGATACCTGCGAAGGATGTCTACCCTTATGAAGAACCCAACCATATTGAACAGGAGTTAAGCTGGGCATTTCAAACGCTATAGGGACCATCTCAGGCAGGATATCTGTGAAGGAGTACTCTAGTCCGATGGTAATGGCGAGCCCGCGATTCACTGCATTTTGAATGGCCTTCGTATTATTTGTTGTGAAAAGAATATTGGCTTGGCCAAACATGGAGATTAATGCTTGGGTATGGTCCCAGAGATCCTCATCATCATATAACACCAACGTTTGTCCAACTAATTGTTCGGGCGTGATTTTCTTTTCAAGGGCCAGCGGCGAATTTTTACTTACCCCTACAACCATTTTCCCCTCTAAAAGCTTTTCAAAGGTCAAATGCTCACTTTTTTCGATAAACTCCTCCGCTAACACGATTAATCCGATATCAATGTTGCTGTGCTCCAGATCATGTAGGATCTCCTTCGGCCCTTTTTCGAAAATTTCAATCTTGACCTGAGGATAATCCTCCTTAAATTTTGAAACAACATCTACGAGTAAATGCATAGGACCGGGTATGGTAGCTATCTTCAATTCCCCACTCAAAGTGTTGCTGCAACTTTTAGCCTCGTCCTTTAGTTCATTCACTTTTACCAGGACTTCACTTGCTTTTTTGATGATTTGTTTTCCTTCTATGGTAGGCAGGGCTCCCAGACCACGGGAACGGGTGAATAAGGTGACGCCTAATTCGGTTTCCAGTAAGGAGATGGATTGGCTGATTGCCGATAAAGTGACATGTAAATCCTGAGCAGCTTTGGTATAAGACCCCTTGTTCGCAACCTTTACAATGTATTCAATCTGTTCAAGATTCATCGTCAGCTATCCTTATTAAGTATGGATTAACTATTAGTAAATATAATTAAATTTTATTTAAATTTAGAGAGAGTTACACTGTATATGAAAGTACTTTCAATAGAAGATGATTTATTGCCCATTACTATTTTAGTCTATTACATCACCGTAGAGGAGGAGAATTTGATGAGCAGCACAAGAGTAGCAGTGATCACAGGCGGGGCAAGCGGAATAGGGAGAGCTACAGCCTTGAAATTTGCAAGTAAAGGCGATCAAGTGGTTGTCGCTGACTTTAATGAAGAGGGCGGCAAGAAGACGGTTGAAATGATTGAGGCAGCGGGCGGCGAAGCTATTTTCGTCAGAACGGATGTGTCAAAATATGAAGAGGTCGAGGCGCTCATCGGACAGGCAGTTGCAGCCTTTGGCAGAATCGATGTGATGTTTAATAATGCAGGCATCGGGCGGAATACACCCGTCCTGGATCAAGACCTGAAAGACTATCATAGTGTAATCAATGTCAATCAGCATGGTGTTGCCTATGGTATCATTGCCGCTGGCAAAAAAATGAGAGAGCTCGGCATTAAAGGTGTGATTATCAATGCAGCATCTGTTTTCGGCTTTCTGGCATCTCCGGGTACTTTTGCCTATCACGCTTCCAAAGGCGCTGTCATTATGATGACAAAATCAGCCGCATTAGAATTGTCCCCCTATGGAATACGGGTAGTGGCGGTTGCACCGGGTGCGGTGGATACACCTATTATCCAGGGATATAAAGATCAGGGCCTGGTCGAATCCATGAAAGCCAAAGTCATCGGAAATAAACTGACAACACCCGAGCAGGTAGCCGATTCCGTCTATTTGCTTACCTTGGATGAGGCAAGTGCAATCAACGGCAGTGTGGTTATGGCTGATGAAGGATATGCTTCGTTTAAATAAGGAATTCTCAAACACAAAGACTCCGCATCAGCTAAGTACTGCAGCTGCGGAGTCTTTGTCTGTTTAATGAGTCATTTAAGCAGTATCTGCTTCTACTGTGAAATGGTAATAAAATCGTCCTTGAACCGTTCATAATCGGCAGTCCGGCATTCCAGCTTCAGGCGTGTGCCCTCTTCTTCATAGCTGACCGACTGCACATCGGCATGGTCATTGAAGTAGGACACCACGCTGCCACGGTCGAACGGAACGAGAATTTCACACTGGATATAATCATTAAATACCTGACCCCGGATCAGCCCGATCAGCTCGGCGATTCCGCTGTTTTGCTTAGCGGACAGGGTAACGGAATTCTCAGCAACCACTGGGTATGGCAGTTCCGTCAGGTCGGCTTTGTTATAAGCGATTACGGTCGGGATTCCATCTGCACCCAGTGCCTTCAGGGTCTCTTCCGTTACGGCCATATGCTGGCTGACCTGCGGATCGGAAATGTCGGCTACATGAATCAGCAGGTCAGCCTCGGTCACTTCTTCGAGCGTAGAACGGAAGGCTTTGACCAGATGATGGGGCAGCTGGCTGACAAAACCGACCGTGTCGGTCAGTAGGAACGTCTTATGGTCCGGCAGCTCAATACTGCGTACCGAGGTCTCCAGTGTGGCGAACAGCATATCCTTGGCCAAAACCCCTTTTTCCGAGCCGGGGTGAAAGGTATCCACCAGTGTATTCATAAGACTGGATTTACCGGTATTGGTATAACCGACAAGACAGACTACGGGCACCTCATTTTTGCGCCGCTGCTTGCGCTGGATCTGCCGCCGGGCTACCTGTGTCTGCAGCTCAAGCTGCAGCGCCGTGATCCGCTCCTCGATTCTGCGCCGGTCCAGCTCCAGCTTGGTTTCTCCGGCGCCGCGGTTCTTCAGTCCAGAGCCGCCGCCTTGTCTACCCAAGGACTCACGCATCCCGGTCAGCCGGGGGAGCATATACTGCAGCTGTGCCACCTCCACCTGGAGCTGGGCTTCCTTCGTCTTGGCGCGTTCGGCAAAAATATTCAGGATCAGCACGGTCCGGTCGATAACCTGGCGATCCAGCGCCGATTCCAGATTACGGATCTGGGAAGGGGACAATTCATCATTAAAAATAACCACCGGTGCATCGTACGCCTCCAAGAGGGCATTCAGTTCAAGGATTTTACCTGTCCCGATATAATGCGACGGGTTAACGCGGCTGGATTTCTGGCTCAGCTCGCCGACCACCTCAAGCTCACAGGCGGCTGCCAGATTGCGCAGCTCTTCCATGGAATAGGTGAAATCCTTGTCATTCTGCAGCTGAACACCGACGATTACTGCCTTTTGCTGTACAGTTTCAGTTTCCATATATTTATTCAACCTCCATTAGTAAAATAAAAAAGCACAGGCAGGCTGCCTGTGCTAACAGTATCAATAGAGGACAACAGAATAGGATGGAGGGAAGGGGGGATCTCCCGGGTCCCTCCGTCAGCATCTCCCATAGCAACAATGAATGTACTGAAAAAGCACTGGACAGAAGGAACAGCAAGCTGCTCCACCTGTATGCCACGGCGGTTCATTGATATGGTGTATGAAGATGCAATTATTCCTAAAGGCGTGTGCCGGCTTCCGTTCCTGTCTGCCGGACCAAAGTTCAAGCTGTGGGTTGCCTTCAAAAATGGATAGACCTATCCTGAGTCCTCTGCACGGGGCAGAGCTTTCGCGCTATATAATTAGCTTAGCCGCGTAAAGTACGAATCCGGATATAGTCTATCACACGCAACCCTCCGTTCTACAAAAGTTACGTTGATTCTAACACATCCGCTGAAAGCTGGCAACTTACTCCAATTCAGGGAGTGCCAGAGTGACAGCCTGACAAACGGTGTTTCGGAAGGTCCGGTTAACCAACCCATTCCCGGCGTAACGTGAACAAGTCCTTCAGCGCATCAGTGGACAGCTCGGTAATCCAGCCTTCCGAGCTTGCGATTACATCATCGCTGAGCTGCTGCTTGCTCTCCAGCATTTCATCGATTTTCTCCTCCAGCGTCCCCAGCGAGATGAACTTATGCACTTGCACATCTTTGGTCTGGCCCATGCGGTAGGCACGGTCCGTGGCCTGGTTCTCGACAGCCGGATTCCACCAGCGGTCGAAATGAAAGACATGATTGGCTGCGGTCAGGTTCAGGCCAACGCCTCCTGCCTTTAGCGAGAGGATGAAGACATTCGGCTGGTCAGACTGCAGCTGGCCGTCTGCCGGCAAGGATTCTCCCTCCGGAAGCGGGGGGGCCTGAAACCGTTCAATCATATGGTCGCGGGCGCTTTTGGGCGTACTTCCGTTCAGATACAGCACCGGCTCTTGCAGCTCCTGTGACAGTACGGCCTGAAGCATCTTGCCCATGCCTACATATTGGGTGAAGATCAGACAGCGTTCATTCTCCTCACGCAGTTCCCGCACCATGGCCAGCAGCCGCTCCAGCTTCGCTGACCGTTCAATCAAGGGAGCCGTGTCGAGGCGGCCCCCGGAATCGGCCTCAGGCAATGCCTCCTTGCTCAGCAGCATCGGATGATCGCACAGCTGCTTGAGGCTGGTCAGCGCGGCCAGTATGGCCCCTTTGCGCTCCATGCCTTCCAGATTTTGCATCCGTTCCAGGAGCCCGTTGACGTTCTGGTCATACAAGGCCGCCTGTTCAGCGGTGAGGTGAACATAGGTTTTCATCTCATTTTTGTCAGGAAGATCCAGCTGGATGGCCGGGTCTTTTTTCTTGCGGCGAAGCATGAACGGCTTGACCATCCGCTGCAGATCGGCCGTACGCTTCGGGTCCCGTTCCTTCTCTATAGCGTTGGCGAACCGGTCCTGGAAGGACTTGGCGCTGCCCAGGTAACCCGGTGTGATAAAGTCGTAGATTGACCACAACTCGGAGAGCCTATTCTCGATAGGTGTTCCCGTCAGCGCGATCCGGTGCAGTGCGGGAAAGCTGCGTACGGCTACGGATTGCTTGGTCCCGGCATTTTTGATGTTCTGCGCTTCATCCAGGCAGACTGCGGCCCAGGTGAATTGCTTCAGCAGCTCCTGGTCGAGAGCAGCCGTGGCGTAAGAGGTCAGGACCACATCGGCCTGCGAAGCAGCGCCGTAGAAGTAGCCCGCATCCAGCCGTTTGCCTCCATAATGCAGCATCACATTCAGGGAAGGGGCGAAGCGCTGCAGCTCTTTCTGCCAGTTGCCGAGTACTGACGTCGGGCAGATGATCAGGGAAGGCCAGCCGGGCGGGTCCGTCTGCCGCAATCGTCCTGCTGAAGGGTCCGCTTCAGCAGCTTCCTGCTGATCCTTCAAATGGAGCAGGTAGGCAATGAGCTGCACGGTTTTGCCGAGGCCCATATCATCGGCCAGAACGGCTCCGAGGCCGAATCGGCGCAGGAAGGCCAGCCAGGCATACCCTTCGTGCTGGTAGCTGCGAAGCTCTGCGTGCAGCCCGGCAGGTACTGCGGGCTGCGGCCACTGCTCACGCTGCCCAAGCTGGCCAATCAGCTTCACCAGATGCGCGTTCAGCTCGACCTCCAGCCGGAAGCGTGCGGCCTCCTCCTCGGCCTGTTCCGCGGCGGCTTCAGCCGCATCGTCTTCGCTGCTGCCGAGCAGATGCAGCTGAAGCACATCCTGGAAGGACAAGCCCTGCGACTTGTCCATTCCAGCCATGGCCCGCTGAATCTGGGCCAGCAGGGCCGGGTCCAGGGGAATCCACTGGCCCCTGAACTTCACGAGCCGTTCGCCGCGCGCGACCAGCTCCGCGAATTCCGCCTCGGAGAGGTCGGCGTCGCCGATGGAGATGCGCCAGTCGAAGTCGACCAGCGCATCCAGCCCAAAGAGCGATCCGTCGCCGCGCTTGCCCTCGCCGGAGCTGATCTTGGCGCGCAGGCGCGGTTTCTTCCGGCTGGCGGCCTCCCACCACGCCGGCAGCAGCACCTGCCAGCCGGCCTCCAGCAGGCGCCGGCTGTTGACCGTGAGGAACCGCCACGCGACCTCGTCGCTAAGCGGCTCCCCCAGCACATCGCGCCCGCGGCCGATGTGCTCGCCGGGCAGGCTGTCCCGCAGGCGCGACAGCCACCCGGCCGCCCGCTCGTGGACGTGCTCCGTCCACGGTGCGGGCCAGCGGCCATGCGGCTCTCCGTCATCGGAGAGCCGCAGCGGCACAAGCGCGGATTCGTCGCGCTTGTCCTGGAGCAGCAGCTGCAGCCGCCAGGAGGACGAGTCCTCGTCCGGCTCCAGCAGCTGCAGGGCAGGGCGGAACGGCGCGCTGTCCGCCTTCCAGCCGATGGACATCAGCCAGCTGTCCGCGTCCATCCCGGCGGCCTGGGGCCCGCTGCGGCTGAACAGCAGCGGGAATTCGCTCCGCAGGTCGCCGGCTTCGGCTTCCGTGCGGTAATACCGCTGAAAGACCGCCGCAGAGAAGGCAGCCTGCAGCCCTACCGCGAGTGGGCTGCGCTCCTGCAGCCCGCGCAGCGCCTCCGCTGCGGCTGGATTGCCTGCAGCCAAGCGCGCAAGCGCCTGGCCGTCCCAGTCCCAGCGCAGCTGGCCTTCGCGGAAGGCGGAGAAGCTGGGAACGTACTGCTTGTCGTCCAGCAGTACGGCCAGAACCGGGGCAAGTGCGGTTAGCAGCTCCGCGTTGCCTGCCCAGCTCCAGCCGATATGCTGAAGCACCTTAAGTTCCGCGAAGAATGGAATCACCTGCTCAGCGGAAAGTATGACCAGCTCGACGCCGTCGGCGCTCTGGGTCGTCAATTCCGTGCCATAGAAGGAGTCCTCATGCCAGGCGAACAATTGCTGCTTGAGCAGTAGGCCTGGGACGTAGTCATTCCTCTCATTGACGCCATAGATCAGGGCATCGCCATATTGGCTCAAGGCTAGCTGAACGGTAATATTTCGCATTTGTGTATTCATGGGATCAGCTTTCCTTTCCGCAGCTCCTCCTGCAAGGCGCGAAGCCGGCTGTGCCGGGCGGTGAAGGCATCCAGGAATTCCTCCCACCGCGCCTCGCGCTTCAATTTCTTGTACAGCTTGGCGAGCCGCTTCAATAGCTTCACGGCTGCCTTATAGCTGTGCCGGTTCTTCTCCAGCACGAACCGCTCTACCGCCTGATGGTAGAAGGGTAGCAGAAGCTCCGGCGCGTTCTTCTCTACCGGCTGCAGGTCGCTGACCCGGAAGTCGGAGGGTTCTTTACCAGAGGCTAATTGATAGTCCATCCATTCCTGCCACTTGCCGGCGGCCAGCAGCTTCTCTTCGTAGATATCCTGTGAGAGCGGAAGCATCCCCGACAGGGTTCTCCACATTTGAGGCTCAGTTTCCGGGAGGTGACGAACAGCGTCCTCCCAATAACCGGCATAGCCTTGCAGATTATAGAGACGGCTGTTCAGCAGCGGGCCTATGGCTTCGAGCCAGGCCGCAAGGCGGGACCAATGCCCGGCTTCAGCGAGCGGTGCGAGAAAGCCCATCAGCTCGTCCGGGTGAAGGCCGGGCCGCTCCGATGCAGCAGCCAGCCGTTCCCAGGCCGCTTTATCATCACTTAGGTAGAAGTACATCCGGCTCTCCGCCAGTTGCAGGGCGGAGCGGTTCACTGCGGCACCCAGTCCGCTTGCACGCTCCCGAAGTGCATCAAGCTCCTCCAGATACAGCTCGGAGCTACTAGTGTTCGGGGCAATCCAGCTCGTCCAGAGCCGGTCGTAGCAGAAAGAGAAATAAGGCTGCTCCCGCAGCCGGTCGCGCGATTCCGTCAGCATCTCCAGCCGGATGTAATCCAGGGTTTCCTTCACCCGGGGCCACTCTTCCTGCTCTGAAACCAGCGGCAGGCCGGACTTCATTAGGTTCGCAACAGACCCCTTAAGCTCCGAGACTGCAATAGCCGTGTAATATCCCAGCGAATAACTCGAAGAGGAGAGGGGACCTGCGTTATACGTGGTGCTGATCGGCTGGATGAGGCTCTCCAGGATGAATAGACGGGCATTGAGCTGGAACAGCAATTCAGCGGCAGGGGCCAGATCTGCCTTTGCTTCCATTATGGCGGACAGTGCTCTGTCGGAATACTGCGGATTGCGCACGGCCTGTGCCAGCGGCGCAGTGAGCAGTGCCATGTATTCGCGCCACTGCCCCACCGTTGCTGCCGGAATCAGCCCGGCGAGCTTCTTCGCCTGTTCCCGGCGGCTGCCGGAGACACCGGTAACCGCAGAAGCCTCTAAGGCCTCTGTCTTCTTGCGGTCGATGATAGCCTTGGCATTGGCAAGCATATTCACAGACCGCTCCTGTGATTCGGCAACACTCATCAGCACCGCCGCCATATGCTTGCAGGGCTCCTGCACCGGGCAATCACAATGGCTTTCCGTCAAGTTGTCCAGCTCAAGGCTGACAGCATAATCCTCTCTGCCCTCGACTACGGCCATAACTCTCCGGGGCGAGATCATCCGGAGAGCCTTGACACGGTTTTGCTTATAATATTGAAATCCCCGCTTGAGATTCAGATCCTCAAAATAATAGGCCACATCCGAAATGAGCTTGTCCCATTCGGCGTCGTTGATCATCAAATTAGGCTGCATTAGGTAATCTCCTGTACAAAATTCTTTGTGAACCCGCGTGTTTATCACGAGTAGAAACGGCGCCGTCCCTTTACAGGAATGGCAAATCCGTTTCCCCTTGGCTTCTACTATTATATCATTGTTCATGTTCATCACTCTAAACGTTTAAAATCTTAAAGAGTATGATATGCTCCATATTGAAGTATAGAAAAAACATGCTACTCTATGGTCTGGGTCAAAAGACCCGCGGAAGGATGAAGCAACGCCAATGCTGCGATTCAAGTTAAAATATTTGCTGAACAACAAACAAAACCGGCTGATCCTGATGTTGACCGTCAGTGTATCGCTGCTGATTATACTGATCGGCCTGTTCTCTTACAGGGAATACCGGAACGCACTGGATACCGAGCTGAACACGCCGAATATAGAGCTGCTGCAGATCAATCTGGATGTGACGAACCGGGCATTCCGGGAGTCGGACAATAAAGCGGTGGATCTGTCGTTTCACCCTGTAATCCTACAATATATTGACTCCGCCTCAGCAGATCAGGCAGGCATCGCCGCCGGGCCGCAGGATTATCTGATAACGCTCGCGACAGAGCCGGACATTCACGCCATCAGCGTGATCAAATTCAAGGATCATTCCGTGATTTCCAGCGGCTACGGCTACAAAGCCTCCTGGGATGAGGCGCCGGAGCATGCCTGGACCTCATGGATTGAGGAGATTAAGGATAAGCCTCTGCTCATCAAGAGAAGGGTATATACTGGCACCGACCCCCAGCTCAGCAACACGGAACTGCTGTCCTTAGCCCGCCCGATTGTCCAGAAGGGTGAGGTGACGGGAGCTGTGCTGATTGATCTGGATTACGACATGCTGTTCTCCAAAATGTACAGTCATCTGTCGAGCTATCAATTGGTGTACGATCTTGAAGGCGAGCTGATCTATCCGAAGCTGAACGTGCCGTTTCCCCTTGCGGAAATGAACAAGATGCTGAAAGACATTGATGTAAGCCCGTTCGCCCATGTGAAGATTGAGGGCAAGGCCTATATGGCCAACCAGACCTTCTCCAATGTGACCGGCTGGCGGCTGGTTTCACTCGTTCCCATGGAGCAGCTGCTCAAAAATGTGACAACGGCACGGAACATGATGATTATGCTGTCGCTGATCTCCATCGCTGTGGGCTGCTGCGCGATCTACTATTATAACTTTGCAGCCTTCCGGCCTCTGAAGCGGATCAACAAGCTGCTGGCACCGGATATGGAGTCGGCCGGACATGGCAATCTGTATGATCTGGAGCCGGTAATCGGCAAGCTGGTCGGTGATTTCCAGAGCAAATCGCTGGTAGCGGATTGGAGCCTGCCGGAGCTGCGTTCCAAATATGTGAATGATCTAATTGCCCGCAGCATGGGCACGCAGGAAATACAGACGAAGTGGGAGCATTATTTTGCCGATTGGCAGGAGGGTCCCTTTGAGCTGGTGATGATATCGGTTGACCGCCATTCACAGTGGGCGGCGGCTTTTATGGAAGAGGACCAGATGCTGCTGAAATATGCGATGAATAACATTATCCTGGAATATTTTGAGCCCTCCTGGAGAGCTGTAACTGCGGCTCCGCAGAAGGATAGTATAGCCGTGCTGCTTCAGCCCCTGACGCAGGAAGAACGTGATCTTAAGTCGGAAGCGGTCAGACTGGTTGGCATTCTGGATGAAGTTCTGAAATTATCCGTATCCATCGGGATCGGCAGTACCGCATCCGGTATTTCACAGGTAGCCCATTCGTACAACGAATCCATGTTGGCCTTATCCTGCCGGCTGTATGAAGGTTACGGACTTGTACATGCATACACGGAAATGGAGAACCAATATACAGAGGGCGTCGGACCATCCGATGATGCCTGGAGGCAGCAGGTGCTGCACGCGCTGAATTCTTCCGATGCTGAGACGGGACAGGAGTGGGTCCGCAGAGGAGCAGCCGATACCCGCAAAAAGGGCATTCAACCGCAAAAGGTATTCCGGTCCATTAATGATCTGTTAGAGGAGATTATAAGTATAGCCTCAGCCGGTGGACATCCTCTTCCTGCCGAGCTTGCCGACTATACTTGGCATCAGGTAACGACTATGGATCTTACCGAGCTTGAAGATATGTTGTGCCGTATCGTCGTTCATATGGCTAATGTGCTGGGCGCACACCGGCAATCGAAGGAATATCTGCAGGTGCAGAGCCTAATCGCGTATATGGAGAGTCATTTGCAGGAGAACATCGGACTTCAGGATATCGCAGCCCATATCAATATGGGGGTATCCTCGGTCAGTACCCTCTTCAAAGAAGAGACGGGAACAACCGTGTATGACTACCTCACCAACCTGAGAATTGATAAAGCCTGTGAGCTTTTGCTGGACAGCGGACTGAAAATTGCCGATATTGCCCTCCAGGTAGGATACCAGAATGAGAATAGCTTCATCCGGGCCTTCCGTAAAATCAAATCAACGACACCCGGCAAGTTCCGGGAGAGTAACAAATATGCCAGCGAGTATGCAGATCGGCCAAAACCGCGCCATTCCAGCGTTTCTGAGGATTCCGAATAAGATAATACGATTGTAGGACACCCCCGAATAGGATAAAGTTCTATTTGAGAAAACTTTCACAGCTACGAAGTACACTAGCTGATGCTTGAGAATTCGGGGGTGAGGCGAGAGAGCAACCGGCAGGAATGTAGGTTCCGGCCAGCCGCTCGATATCCTTTAATAAGAGAAGAGGGATGCTTTTGAAACGGGGAATACGAATAGGAATCTGGACGGCATCGCTGCTCGCTGTGGTCATCCTCCTTCTTATTGGAAACCGCGTAACGGACGATCGCAGCAACAAGGGAGATCACGATTTCCCCAAGAAGCCGATCACATTAATTGTGCCGTACGCTGCAGGCGGAGGAACGGATACAACAGCAAGGGCATTAGCCAAAGCGACAGAGAAGTTTCTGGGACAGCCGGTTATCGTTGTCAACCGTACAGGCGGCGGAGGTTCCGTCGGACTGATGGAGGGCGCGAGTGCCAAGGGTGACGGATATACGGTGACTTTTTTGCCGGCCGAGTTAACCATCCTTCCACATCTGGGCCTGTTGCCGATTACCTATGAGAAGTTCAAACCCATCGCTCAAACCAATTTTGATCCTTCCGCCATTACCGTAAGGCAAGGCGCGCCGTGGCAAACCGTTAATGAATTTCTCGACTTTGCGAAAGCGCATCCAGGTGAATTGAAAATGGGGAACGCAGGAACGGGAAGCATTTGGCATTTAGCTGCCATAACGTTGGAACGGGAAACAGGTGTGAAGTTTGCACATATTCCCTTTGAAGGTGCTGGGCCCGCCGTCTCCGCTTTGATGGACGGTTTTGTAGATGCGGTGCCTGTGAGTCCCGCCGAAGTGAAAAAGTATGTGGATGAAGGAAAGCTGCGGACACTGGCGGTTAACGCCGACAAGCGCTCTGAAGCGCTGCCGGGCGTTCCCACTCTGGAGGAGCAGACCGGAATACATGTGAATTTCACCAGTACATGGAGAGGACTTGCTGTACCAAAGGACACACCGGACGCGATTGCGGATATACTCGCCGGGGCATTTATCAAGGGAACCGAAGACAAGGCATTCCGCGAGTATATGAATGAAAATGGACTTGGACTGCTGGTTAAGGACGGCAAAGAATTCTCCCGGCAATTAAAAGAAAGCGACGATTTGTTCGCCAAAATGATCCCGGAGCTCGGACTTAGCCGTAAGTAACGTGAAAGCGTAGTCAAGCAAATTTTCCCTCAGAGCCAGCTGATCACAGGTTTGCGTACTGTAACGGACAGTTAGGCTGGGGGGACTGATTTGCTGCGCCTATGCAAGACAAAATTATCAAGATTTGCAAAATTTTAAGGCATATTAAGAGAAGGGTATGATCAATCACATGAAAATCAAACAGACGATCGACAAAGTTCCTGGCGGCATGATGCTGATTCCTTTGTTCCTTGGCGCCATTATTCACACCGCTTTTCCGAATGCAGGCGAATATTTCGGAGGCTTCACCAAAGGCCTGATGACAGGTACTGTACCTATTTTGGCAGTCTGGTTCTTCTGTATGGGTGCTGCTATTGATGTTAGAGCAACCGGAACGGTACTCCGCAAATCCGGTACCCTCGTATTGACCAAAATCGCTGTAGCTTGGGTTGTAGCCCTGATTGCTATTCAATTCCTGCCTGAGGGCGGCGTTCAAACCGGATTTTTTGCCGGACTATCCGTTCTGGCGATCATCTCCGCAATGGATATGACCAATGGCGGCTTGTACGCTTCCATTATGCAGCAGTATGGCACCAAAGAAGAATCGGGCGCCTTTGTATTGATGTCGCTGGAATCCGGTCCGCTTGTTACTATGCTGATCCTGGGAAGCACCGGGGTAGCCGTATTCGAACCGCATGTATTTGTAGGCGCTGTGCTTCCTTTCCTGATTGGATTCCTGCTGGGTAACCTGGACCATGATCTTCGCGCTTACTTCGGCAAAGCTACACAGACTCTTATTCCGTTCTTTGGTTTCGCACTGGGTAGCTCCATTGACCTGGGTGTCATTGTAGATACAGGCCTGCTCGGTATTCTCCTTGGTATTGTTGTTATCATCATTACAGGTGTTCCATTGATTCTGGCCGACAAGTACATTGGCCGTGGTAACGGGACTGCCGGACTTGCCGCTTCCAGTACTGCCGGTGCCGCTGTAGCCAACCCTATGCTGGTTGCCAACATGAAACCTGAGTTTCTGCCAGCCGCTGAGACAGCAACCGCACTCGTAGCAGCATCGGTTATCGTGACCTCCATACTCGTTCCAATCATTACTGCTTACTATTCTGGTTACATGAAAAAGAAGAATCCGCCGGCAACAGATGCTTCAGTGGATCTTCAGGCCCCTAAAGCTGCAATATAATATATTCCTGTAACAACGTAAAATATACAGTATATAGAAAAAGGAATATACACATATAGCCCCTCCAAGCGCCGTTTATGGCGGTCACGGAGGGGCGTTTTTTTTTGCGATAACCGATGATTAGTTGATCAGCTTGTTGAACGCGGCTTGGTCAAAACGGTCGCCCTGCACAAGCCATTGTCCGTTCACATTGAACATAGTCAATATTCCCTCCATAGACACACGCTGGTTTTCCTTGCCCTCCTGATCCAGCAAGACCAGGTCTACGTTGTATTTCAGTTCGATGATATCTTTTTTTGTTCCATCCGTCAGTGTGAACTTTAAATTTTCAGGCTGCACAGACATGTGCTGCTTCTGGACAACCATTAAAGGCAGGGCAGTGTAACGGGTATTGACTGCTTTTTGATAAAAGTCTTCTGTCAGATAGGATCTCATCGCTTCGTTTCGCTGCTCGATGCTCTCTTCAGACAGGATATCCGCGTAATCCTTGACCGTGTACTCGGAATTTTTATACTCAGTGGCGGCTTGAACGGCTGCCGTTTCGGCTGTGCTGTCCTGCGGAGAAGTATTGTTCTCCGGTGCTGGAGCCGCAGTTTCAGAGGGCGGGGGACTGGGTTCGGGTACGTTATTAGATGCGGACTGGCTGCAACCTGCAACTAACACAAAGGAAAGAAAGAGTGTGCTTAATAACCATTGGTGCTTTTGCATAGCGATCCTCCTGCATTTTCAATAATGGAAAAAATTATATTAATATTACCATATTATGTTCTTCCTGGCACGGTACTGGTCCTGACAATTCCCTATGGTATTTGCTCAGATGAGTTGACGATGGCGCAGAATGCTGCTTTTCTTGAACTGTCGTAATCTTGCTCTCCTATTCCAAAGGGCTGCATAAGGTAAATTGAATCGTATATACTGGCGGTATGAGGTGATTGACAATGGAACAGGCGTTATTCGAGCAGATCTACGAATCCGTTGTGCGGCGCGAGCCCACCTATGATGGTGTGTATTATACAGCGGTGCTGACAACACATATTGTATGCCGCCCTTCCTGCCGGGCAAGAACGCCTAAGGCGGGGAATGTCGTGTTTTATAATTCATTGGAGCAGGCGGTAGCCGCCGGGTTCCGGCCCTGCAAAAGATGCCGCCCGGAAGAAGGCGGCGTGCTGCGTCCGGATGCGGTGCTTGCGGCCGAGACGGATAAGCTGCTGGAGGCAAAGCTGGGGCAGAAGGTCACTCTGCAGACCCTTGCCGGAGCGCTGAAGGTCAGTCCCTTCCATCTGCAGCGTACCTACAAGCGGGTCACCGGGCGATCGCCCGCGGAGAGGCTAGATCAACTGCGTGTGGAGAAAGCCTGTGCACTGCTGGCCGATACAGAGCTTGCGGTTGCCGAGGTGGGACAAGCGGTGAGCTTTCGCGGGCCTTCGCACTTTGCCGCGTGGTTCACGCGGAAGACCGGCTTGCCGCCGACCGAATACCGCAGCCAAAACGGAGGAGGAATTCATCATGAGTGAGATCACGATTTACCATCATACCCTGAACCTGGGGAATAGGGATTGGACTCTATGGGCCAGTGACAAAGGCTTAATCCGTCTGTCCTTTGGGAGAGAGGAGAAGCTGCCTGAGGGGAAATGGCTGCAAACCTATGCTCCAAGGCACCGTTATCAAAAGGATCAGGCTGTATTTGTCCAGCTGGGAATGATCCGTGAGCTGGAAAATTATTTTGCGGGAGTACCAGTCAGCTTCAAGGATATTCCTCTGGATATCTGGGGGACTCCGTTTCAGCAGGAGGTGTGGAAGGGGCTTGCGACCATCCCATTTGGTGAGGTCATTACCTACCGGGAGCTTGCCGGGAGGATTGGCAGGCCGCAGGCTATGCGCGCGGTAGGCACGGCCAACGGGCAGAATCCGTTGCCTGTCATTCTGCCCTGCCACCGGGTCATTGGCACGAACGGAACATTGACCGGCTACCGGGGCGGGCTCAAGCTGAAGCAGGAATTGCTGGTGCTGGAAGGTATTATGCATGTGGGGGAGGCGGGGCATGAACGGTTTGCTTTTTGAACTGCCGCTGCCGGAGTTCTTTGATTTCGGTGTTTGTCTGGAGTATTTGAACCGCTCGCCGCTGGAATGCCTGTACAGGACAGATCAGGAAGGGGTGACCCGTTATTTCAATCTGGACAACAAGCCGGTGCTTATCCGGCTGATGGTCCCGGAAGGAAGCGGGCTGCGGGTAACTCTGCTGCACGGGGAGGTGCCTAGCCCAGGTGCGGTAGCATGGCTGGCCCGATATATTCGGGAATGGTTCGATCTGGACCGTGACCTGCAGCCGTTCTACGGGCTGGCGGAGTCGGACCCGCTGCTTGGGCCGCTTACGGAGCAGCACAGAGGCCTGAGGATTGTCGGTATTCCCGATCTGTTCGAAGCGCTGTGTTGGGCTATTCTGGGTCAGCAGGTGAACCTGGCGTTTGCCTACAGGCTGAAGCAGCAGCTGACTGCCGCCTATGGAGAATCTCTGGAATGGGAAGGGCATATGTATTATCAATTTCCCGGCCCGGAGGTATTCGCGGATGTGCAACTGGAGGAGCTGTGCGCCTTGCAGTTGACCCGCAGCAAAGCGAGGACCGTGCTGGACGTGGCTGCTCTGATTGCCGGCGGCAGTTTAAGCCGCGAAGAGCTGCTGGCATTGCCATCCCCTGCTGCTGCCGAGCAGCGGCTGCTCCAGATCCGCGGTGTCGGCCCATGGACCTCGCAGTATGTAAGGATGCGTTGTCTGGATGACACCACAGCGTTCCCGGTGGGGGATGTGGGTCTGCAGAATGCGGTCAAATTCCTGATCGGCATGGACCGGAAGCCGACCCCGGCGGAGCTTTTGAAGCTGGCGGAGCCCTGGCGCGGATGGGAAGCCTATGCCACCTTTTATTTGTGGCGTGCGCTGTATTGAGCGCTCTTATTCATTGCACCCGGCAGGTCTGCCGGGTGCCTTTTATAGTTGTTTTTCCAATCTCTGCAGCCAGTCCAGTATGGTATCTACCGATTCTTTGTATCTCTGCCCTACTAGCACACCAGTGTGTGTGGTGTTCCACAGTCCTTTATATTCAGCATGGAGGTGCTCTGCTGCCGCTCTGCCCCGGCGGTCGCTATCATCACTGCTTACTGCAGCGATAACCAGGCACGGACAAGAAATCAAACGGCTGTCTATGGATATGCCTGCTGCTCCGAAATGAAAAGAGAACGCGCTAAAAGCCTTAGCGGACTCCATGCTCAGATATTTTCTCTGAAATTGACTGTCTTCCGGTGTTTCATCTATACTTGAATCTTCACGGTCTGGGGCTGGCAATAGGATGCCAGGGGTCATCGGGATTATATCTTGGTAAGGTACGACATCATGAACTTCTCTGCTTATGCTTGAATCAATTAACACGAGTCCGGCAATATCGGCCGATTCGGCCAACTTCTGGACCAGAATACCCCCCATGCTAAAACCGATAACAATCGGCGGAACGCCACATTCAGCGATGACCTCTTGAATATCCTCCAAATAATCCTCGAAGGTTATCTTTGTCATATCCAGGAGTCTGCTTTTGTAGTGGCTCCTCAAATTCATCACGTAACATGTCCATCCATTACGGATGAAGTGAGGGATATATTTACTCCACATCCAGCTGCCCGTATAGGCACCGTGGACAAAAAGCAATGGCGGCCTATGGTTAGCTGCTTTCGATAGAAGTTCCCCCTCGAATATCTCTAGAAATAGATCGTTGTTCCCCAGGTATTTCTCCGTATGCTCCGGCAATTCTTTCGTAAAATCTCTCACATGGTTTCCTCCTCATTATATTATTTGATATCAAACTATATGGTTAAAATTTTTTTAGAAGTTGTGATGTATTTTTTCTAAAATGCTAAGTAAATCTTCCTTTTCTTTATCCGAGATATTCAAGTAAAACAAGTCTAGCAATTCCGCAGATATAGCTTCAAAGACCGGTTCCAATTCTCTCCCCTTTGGAGTTAGAGCAACATACACAACCCTCGAGTCCTTACTATCCCTTTCCTTGGCCACATACCCAAGCCGGACTAACTTGTCGACGAGTGCTGTGACTGTTGATTTATCCTTATGTATTTTCTTAGAAATATCCGCCATCGTGAATCTGGGCTGCTTCAACAGCGCATAGATAATATCGCCATGCGAAGTGCCAATACCTTCTATCCCTTGCTTTACCATCTCTGCAACAATGAACCGGTTTACTTTCTCCCTAATCTTGGAGATCAATGAAATGACATCTCTAGTTTCCATATCTGCATTATAGTTTGACGTCAAACTAATGTCAAGTGAGTCTTTGCATCCAAAGTTAATGTATGTATGGACCGGAACGATGCCCGGTTTGTTGCGCATTATGCCGATCTTGGGGAGCTGGAGCTGGGTGTTCCGCTATATTCTGGATTCTTCATTCTACTTCTGAAAAAGCGCAGATTATCCCAATTCAGCGCACTTAATCCATTAACTTCATTAGCCTCTATACTTATACTTACTTTGCAAGACAGAGAATAACTAATTTTAGGGAGGAATGTTATTTGGTCACTCGGAAAAGACCGATTGCACGTCAGTTTTTATCTATTATACTTGCCCTCTTAGTCATTACTTCAGTATTGCAACCGCTTCCAGTAAAGGCTGCGGCGCAAATTACGGGGGACCGTTTCTATGCAGAAACATACTCCTCTGCAACCTTGAATAAAGAGCTGGGTTATCGTATTTATTTGCCGGAAGGCTATGAGCATTCAGATCAACGGTTTCCGGTAGTGTATCTGCTTCATGACGAGGGAGGGTCCAGTCTGCAATTCGAGGAAGACGGCCTGGCAGGTCGGCTTGATCAATGGATCGCGGACGGAGAAATGCAGAAGATGATCGTCGTCATGCCGGATACAGGCAGTGACAGCTGGTTCATCAACCAGCCCGGTGCTCCTTGGGAGGATGTTATTGTAAGCGATCTCATTCCCTCAATTGATGCCAATTACCGGACAATCGCTTCTCCGCAATACCGGGGCATCAGCGGAATCTCAATGGGCGGCTATGGTGCATTCATGCTCGGCCTCAAGCATCCCGATCTGTTTCGTTCGATCGCAAGCCATATGGGTGCACTCGGCACAACGATCCAAGGACAAAACCCGTTAACACTCCTCCAATCTATGAGCGTAGGACAGCTGGGGGTATATAATTACTACTTGGACGGGGGCACAGAAGATTCCTTGACTTATGCGGATGGATCGACAAATGATATCCACGCCTATTTCCGGGGTAAAAATATCCGGCACGAATATCAGATGCGGCCTGGCGGACATACGAGAGATTACTACCTGACTTATCTGGACCGTTCTTTCGCCATGCACAGTAATAGTTTTGGCTCAAGCCTGGTGACCGGCAGCTTTACAGCGGCTCCTCAGGCGATCTCGGACCAGACTGAAGTACAGGTGGACTATACAATTAATCTGAACCGCTCACTCGTAACCGAGTATGTGTATGGAAATGTAGCGAGCAGCGACTTCCACTTGTTGACCCGCTTAAAGGTCACAACTTCAGAAGGTGAAGATCGCTTTAGTGATCAGTCAGATCTGGGCGATGTGGTAACTTCCTCTAACCAAAACACCTTTACCGGCACCTTCACGATTCCCGTGTCGGCGCTGGGAACGGATAAGAGCTTCAAGGTGTCCTTAGAAGGGCATCTGCTGGGCAGCTCCTATTCTTTCGGCACCAAGCCGCTGATCCAGGTAACTCCGATCGGCAGCTCCCCAGAAGATACCCAAATTGACCTGCTGGGAGATTGGTACTTTACCAAAGACACCTTTCCAGACAGCACAGTAGAAGGCCTGAAACCGGATCTTCAGCAGGGTGACTGGCGGATTGTGCAGCCGGGGCTTGATTGGTGGACGAACGGCTTTGGCAACTATAGCGACATGGGTAGCTATTATGGAGCTGCCTGGTACTACCGCGAGTTTTGGGTGCCGGAGGATTTTCCGGATGAAGATCTTACGCTGCTGGCCGGCAAGATTGATGACGCTGACCAGACTTACATTAATGGTCAGCTCATCGCAGAAACAGGATTCAAAAACGGCGGATACACCTCCTCATTCTGGGCACAATCGCGGGAGTACAGCATCCCTTCGGGCCTCCTGAAACGGGGCGAAGTGAACCGGATTTCTATCCGGATCTACAATCAGAATGGTGGAGGCGGATGGTATGCCGGGCCTGTAGGCATTTATACTAAGGCTGCCCTGCAAAAAGAGAAGAAACTGCCATCTAAAGTACCGGCAGAGTCCCTATCAACCGAAGTAAAGGCATTAGCGGAAAAGCAGATAAGCGCGATTGCCTCCAAAAATTTCGCAGCCTACCGTGACACGCTCGCACCGGGTTATTTTGAAAAAGGATATGGTAAGCTGCAAAAGGCGGATCAGGCTGTCAAGCTGGTGAACAGCTACAGTTCCATTAAGACCGTTATTACCAGTCCATATGTATTCGAATTGGACGGCAAGTATCTGTATACGGCCTATATCCGAATGACCGGTAAGGACACTGCCGGACAGGATGTTGTCATCCAGGAAGGACAAGTCTCCCAGTATTATCAACATACCGGAGGAAAGCTGCTGGAAAGCGGAGACCAGAAACGGTTTTACGTTACAGAGTTCTTCTCTAAGAGTGCAAACCGCATGGTTAAATACCGCGTCTACCTGCCTCCTGGCTATCTGGCAGACCAGTCTAAGCGCTATCCGTCGGTATACCTGCTGCACCAGTTCAACAGTGACAGCGAATCTTATGAAATCGACAAAGTTGACCAGATTCTGGATAACGGCATTGCAGACGGCTCACTCCGTGACATGATCGTCGTCATTCCAGATTCCAGCGGTATGAGCTGGTGGGTGAACGGAGAAGGAGCCGATGGTGTCAAGTGGCAGGACATGGTCACCAAGGATCTGGTTTCACTGATCGATGATCAGTATAGAACGATTGATGACGCAAGATACAGAGCCACATCCGGTGTCTCGATGGGTGGCTTCGGTGCCTTCGCTATCGGTCTTCAATATCCAAATTTGTTCTCCAGCGTAGCCAGTCACATGGGGGCCCTCCCCTTTACGATGTCCGGACAGAATCCGGTTAAAATCGTGACCCAGTATCCTATTGATGCACTCAAACGCTATTCTCTGTACATCGATTCCGGTAACTTGGACGGCTACAAGTTCGACCTTGCAGTCAATACACTGCACAAGTATCTGATGAATGCTGGTATACCGCATTATGCCGAAATTCGGGACGGAGCGCATGACAGTGCATTCTATACTAAATCGATCGGCCTCTCCTTTGCGATGCACAGCCGTCACTTTGCCCCGGCCAACGTGGACAGTAGTGTACTGAGCGGCACAACGTCGTTCTCCCGCTCTGCGGATGGGACAGACCAGATCACGTATGCAATGTCCGCCAAAGAAGGGATCAGTGCTTATACCGACGTCATCCCAGTCTCGCCTTATGTCAAAGAAACAAACCCGGCACTGGTTCTGCCGGTGACCGTCGAAGTCTTCAATACAACCGTAAGTGAGAGCGTATACCGCTGGCAAGATACAGTGTCCGTTAAAGGTGCAGCCGACTTCTCCCAGAAGATCGTACTGCCAGAATCGCTTGCGGACGGAAATTACGAGATCGTGCTTACTTCTGCTGTGCTGGACCATAGTCTGGAGCTGAGCCGCGTTCCCTTGAAGATTTCTTCCAACAGTGGTAGCGGTAGCAAGGATGATGGCAACGTTACTGTTACTCCCGCCCTGTCCGGTTCAGATACTAGCGGTTCTGCCGTAACTGTAACATTGGATGAAGTGAAGAAGGCTATTGCTGCCAAAATATCGCTACAGTTCTCCGTCAAGGATGGCAGCAAGCTGGAAGTGCCATTTGAGACACTGCAGCAATGGGTGAATGCTGTGGGTGCCGATCAGCTTCAGGCGATTAAGTGGAGCATTGCCCCAATCCCTGCATCGGAGCAAGCAACATGGATTCATGCGGCTGCCTCGTCATGGACAGGACAGCTTGCCCCAGCAGGGCCCGTGGTAGATATGAATATTAAGGCGCTCCTCAAAGATGGAACGGCTCAAGTTCTTTCTGCTCCGTTTGTTCAGCCGGTGGGACTGAGTCTCACAGCCAGCACCCAGGCGGACAGGGAGCTGATGGGGATCTACCATTTAACAGCAGATCAAAAACTGGAGTATCTAGGCGGGACCTTCGATACCGCGACCGGTACTATGACTGCGAAGCTTAACCATTTCAGCAAGTACGGGGTATGGACTTACACCAAATCCTATCAGGATCTTGTGCAGTCACACTGGGCACATAGAGCTGTAGAGGTTCTATCCGCTGGACATATCGTGAACGGTGTAACGGATACGGCGTTCGCACCGGATCGTCAAGTGACCCGCGCGGAATTTGCTGCAATGCTGGTCCGTTCCCTGCGGTTGCAAGCTGATAATACCGTTCTCCCATTCAAGGACGTACCCGCAGGCAGCTGGTTTTATCCTTCGGTAGCTGCGGCGTATCAGGTTGGTATTATCCGAGGGATCAGCCAAGATGAATTCGCTCCGAAGAAGACCATTACGAGGGAAGAGATGGCTGTCATGATCTATAATGCTTACCGGTTGAAATCCAGTGATGCTCCGGTATCCTTAGGACAAACTGCTGTCTTCTCCGACCAGTCCCAAATCCATGACTGGGCTCAGACGCCGCTGAATGCCGTACTGAATCTCGGTCTGATGAAAGGCACCAGCAGCACTACTCTGGAACCACTCAGTCAGGCAACCCGGGCTCAATCCGCAGAGATCCTGTACCGGTTCATTAAGTAAATGACAGTGGAGACAGACCCTTCTCATTTATAACCGCAAAAAGGCTAACAGAGCAGCAATTCTCCCGTTACTGGAGAATTGCTGCTCTGCGTTTGTGGTTACTTTCCGGTTCCCCGCTTCGTAAATACCTGGAACACTACCCCGAACTTATCAGTAATCATGCCGTAAGCAGGACTGAAGTAAGCGGGCCCCAGCTTCACCTCAACTTGACCGCCTTCCTTGATAGAATGGTACAGCCGCTCAGCCTCTGAAGTGTTGTCTACGGTAAGGCAGATGTTAATGCCATTCCCCGGAAGCAGCGCCTGTCCTTCCTCCAGATCAGCCAGGAAAAATTCCGTCTCCCCCACCTGCAGAACTGAATGGGCAATACGTGCTTTAGCTTCCTCTGACATCGGTTTATCGGGATTCTGCGGACCTTCTCCGGCAGTTTGCTTGAAGAGTAGCTTTGCCCCCAGCGTCTTCTGATAAAATTCAATCGCCTCCCGTGCCTTTCCGTCAAGCAGTATAAAAGGATTCAGCTGTATTGACATGTTCCCATCGCTCCCTACTGTTGAATTTGCCCGCTTGAGCTGGGCTATAAGTTCATTGTAGGGTACAATAGTGACAAGTATTGTCACAAATAAAAAAGTTAATGGAGCTATGACATGTCAAAATCCAAACGGCTGCTTGACCTGATGATGACCGTTAACCGCAAGCGGAAATTTACTGTTAAAGAACTGGCGGATGAATATGGCGTATCCTCAAGAACGATACTGCGGGATTTGCAGGAACTTGGGGAGCTGGGTGTTCCGCTATATTCCGAAGTGGGGCCGCACGGCGGTTACCAGGTGCTGAACGAGAGAATCCTCCCGCCGATTGCGTTCACGGAGGAGGAAGCGGTGGCGATCTTTTTTGCCAGCCATGCCCTGCGCCACTACAAGTACCTGCCCTTCAAGGAAGAGTCTGTATCCGCATTGCATAAGTTCTATCATTATATGTCCGGAGATGTCCGTGACCGTATTGACGAGATGAAGAACCGGATTGATTTTGTAACCCCAGGGCGCCAGGCAGAGTTTCCTTATCTATCCATACTGCTGGAAGCGGCAACAGGGCAGAAAGTACTGAATATTGAATATGAAACCAGGAGCAAGCGTATGGAGCGTCCAATCCAACCCATTGGCATTTATGCCAGCAGCGGATTATGGTATTGCCCCGCCTATTGTTTCCTGCGCGGCGGCGTCCGCGTGTTTCGATGTGACCGGATTCATACAGCTAAATATGCGGTGTCCGGGCCTGCCCCCCTGGATTTGCGGCATGTTCATCTGGGAAATAGAGAGGCTTACAACAAACTGGAACCGGCAGGGAACATAGATCAGCAACAAGACTCACTGCAGGAGATGAGTGTGCTCCGGGACCAGGAGTCTAACCAGAAGAAAGAGCAGGTACGGATACATATAGAGCTGACAGATGAAGGTGTACAAGCCTGTGAAGCCGAGCTTTGGTCGGCGCCCTTGCTGCATATCCGTGAGAACGGCACCGGCTGGCTGGAAGGAGAGATCCCGCATAAAGACCTGCAATTCTTTGCCCGGTTCGTGATCGGTCTGTGCAATGGAGCAGAGATACAGCAGCCGCAAGAACTAACTAAATTGGTGAAGGAGCTACTTGTCGGTATGCTGGCGAAATATAATTAGTGCAGCAATGAAGAAGATTTCAGAAGGAAGATTGTCTGGCACACAGGAAAGGGTGTAATGTTACTTTGTTTTTATCTTTTTTTGACTGTGATGCGAGGAACCTTACCTCAAGTAGGTACAACCGTTTTTTTGAACCATTGAAAACACAACGCTGTCGGAAAGAGTGGACTAGAATGATTTGTAAACCTTTGCTAAAGAATTGAGGTGGATTTTTTGGATATGGTTAAGTTTTATTCTGAACATGATATGGTTTGTGGTATAGAACTAAGCAAAATTGCTGATAAAATCAATGCAAGTGCTTTTGATAAGGATTGCAAAATTTCTGACATAATCGAATTTCATAATATCCTTAAGTATCTTGAAATAAAGAGGTTTTCTGACTACATTGAAGAATTAACTCATAGTGATTGTAAAATATTAGAGAAAGAATTGCGCAAAAAAATTGGACAATTTTTAGGAGTATCTGGTTCAAATTATGCTAAATTGTATGATGAGATTGACTTTATTGAAACCGAGGATTTTTTAGAGATAATTGAGAAGTATAAATTATATGAAAAAATTGACGAAGTGGATTTCAAAGAGTTACTGAATAAAGAATATGTTCACATTTATATGGTGCTTGAATTTAAACAACTAACTGAATGTTATGATTCTCTTATCAAAGAGAAAATTCTTAGTGACCATAGAAATGCTGAGACAGTTATTTCAAAATATCTTGGTGAGACGAGACTGTCCTTGCCACCTTCATTGTCAAGTGATGAAGTAGTAGAATTAATTGATAGATATATTAATTCTCAAGAGGTAAACATCAATTATCTCAGAAGTATTATTACGTTTCCAACAAATCGGGGAATTATTATTCCAGACAAAGTGAAATTACACGCAAAAAGAAAAGAAATTATTGAAAACGAAAAAATATTCAGTAACGGAGCAGGAATTGAATCAAGTGTTTCAATTTTATATCCGACAGACCTTAATGAGGAAATAATTATTGCTAAAACAGGTACAACGGTGGATATTAAGGTGAGTAGAAAGTGGATTGAAGAGAATCAAGATTTCCCTACACTTTGGAATAATTTTATACACTTATTCAATATAGTAGATGATAAATTTAGATTAACTTTAGTATCCAAAATAAATAGTATGAGTGCTTTGGAGTCGGCGTTCAGTCCATCAGGAAGTCATTTATATAGAACATCATTTGGATTTAATTTTCTGGAGATGATAGCTAATGCTGAAGTGAATAGCTATATACTGGTGATGAATACCTTTAATATAAGAATTGAGGATATGATTGAATGGTTTTTTATGGAGTATATAAAAGATGAATTTTCGAAAGAAAATTTCGTAGTAAAGATGCCAGCTGATGTTACACCATACTTTGAAAAATGCAGGTCGATTCTACCGGAAATAGATAGAGTGTTTAAACAGTACAACGCATTAGTAGAAGATGGGGAAATTGACCAAGAGTTAATTCAACTCTCTTCTTCTAGCTTTAAAAATAATGAAATCAAATCATTCAATACCAACAAATATGTGTATCCGTTGGATGGTTGGTATAAAACTGCAGCATACTTATTGTTTTCTGATCAAAGTGGTATTTTTTATTTGCCAAATAAAAAAGAAAAATATAAGAATTTCATCAATTTAGTAGTCAAAGATTCTGTTAAAAAAAGCGATTTTCTTGAACACCAGCTTTTGCGAATGCAATGGTTATTTGATAATGAACTGATTTTCGAAAATGATAATGGCTATATTAAAATTGTGGATTTTAAGACTGTTTACATCCTAAAAGAATTATATTATGAGGATGTATTAAGTTATTGGCATTGCCCTGAAGAGATTAGAAGTGTAATAGATGATTTTGAAAAGAAGAATTATGTGACCTTTGAAAGTACACTGCTATCACGAAATGAACAAAATTATCTGGATTATTATCTGAATAAATCTAAATTTACTAATGGGTTTGATATTCGAAATAGATATTTGCATGGAACTAATGGAAGCGATGAGAACCAGTATAAGACTGATTATTATTTGATTTTGAAGCTTTTTATTATCATAGTTATTAAAATTAATGATGATTTATGTATTAAAGAGGATTATTCAAGAAATGGTCTTTAAATAGTATCTATCAAAGATAGAATATGTCATTAGCCTCAAAAGTTAATAGAATAAACCTATCGCTGTTGAGGGTGATTCGCACGATAGCTCATTAAGTTCTTAAAAAGTCTTGTTGCATCTTTTTTACTTAAGACGGTTGTACAGCACTTGGTACGTAGGAGCGTATCATAAATGCAGCTTCGTCAAACGAAAAGGATAATCTCGATCAGATTTCATTATTCCGAAAAGAATTACAGTGTGATCTACACCAAGACATCCGCCATTTTGTCGAACTGGACTAATGATTCGAATTCCCGTATCATTCCGAAATCGGATTCGTGTGATAACCCAAAGAATTCTAAAACGCTACTGACATAACGTTGTCAGTAGCGTTTTTTTATAATTGGACCTGTAAATGTAAAGGAAATATATAAGTAAAATTAGGAAGGATGATATCTTGTGAATTTCGCTTCTGTACGCATCATTACTGACGACGTGGATCGTCTCGTTGAGTTCTATGAGAAAGTCCTGGGGGTTTCGGCGGAGCGGCCTGCGCCTGTATTTGCCGAACTCGTTGTGCCATCATGCACCCTTGCAATCGGCCACTCCCAGACGGCGCAGCTATTCGGCGCTGATTCCGTAGTGGGGGCCAATAATCGAACTGTCATTATTGAGTTCCTCGTCGACGATGTTGAAGCCGAATACGTGCGCTTGAAGCCATTTGTCGAGAATTGGGTAAAGGAACCGACCACAATGCCGTGGGGGAACCATTCTATGCTGTTCCGCGATCCCGATGGCAACCTTCTTAACCTCTTCGAGCCGGTGACTGAGGATGCGATTAAACGGATTAGAGGTAGACAATGACGGATTGAACTCGAGGCTTACGCATATAATAATCGCGCGGTGCCAGACGTTTTTCTATAACCAGGAGTACCATAATGCGGTGATGATGAGATGCTGGAGAATGAGTACCAAGAGCGTTATCCAGCCACGAAGGTCAAATAAGGTCAAATAAGCAATAACACTAAATTTTGGTTATGAAAATGAGCTGAAATGCCGGATTTCCCCGGTTTTTCGGCTTATACAAGTTTTGTCTTCCCCCGCAAAGGGGACTATAATAAAGCCATAGGTCAAATAAAGTCAAAGTCAAAGAGAGGAGAATGAGAGATGTTTGATTTGGTTCCTTTTGGTAAACGGAGAGATGATGCTTTTGGTGTGCTGGCCAAGTCCCTGAATGAAGTGTTTAATGATGATTTTTTTGCACCGATGAAAAGCTCCACCCTGTCCTTCCGTACAGATATCCGCGAGAGTGAGCAGGCGTATCTGATTGAGGCGGAACTGCCCGGCTTCAAAAAAGATGAAATCGACATTGATTATGCCAGCCCTTATTTGACGATTAAGGCAGTACGCAAGGAAGAAAACAGTGAGGAAAACAAAGACCATCAGGTGGTGCGCAGAGAACGCCGATATGGCGAGTACGTCCGCCGTTTCTACGTGCAGGATATTGCCGAGGATGAGATCCGCGCTTCGCTGAAGGACGGTCTGCTGACCCTGTCGGTACCGAAACGGCAAAAGCCGCTGGGCAAACGCATTGAGATCCAGGACAGCGGCTCTTCCGGAGAGCAGCTTCAATAATCAGCAAGTTGGCATTGGGCATGCAGCAGGCATCTGAGGGAAGCGGAGCATGCTGCGAATGTGCTAGTGTTCGCAAATGTTGAAGGAAGCAGACGTTCAAGTCCGGCCGGATAGGCTGGTATAAAGGGTGTCCCGGGCCGGCGGCCAGTGCCGTTCCCCTAAGATCCCTGCAGGAACAGCCGGTTCACCGGGCTTTTCATATAGCACTATCATAAGGCGCATTGTAGTGGGGATTCCGGCTATGGTGCGCCTTTTCACGAAATAGATTAGCTGTAGATTCTACAGCACCACCATAGGAAATAGGGTAATAAAAGGTAGACAAGGAGCGCGGCTCAATCGCAAGAAAGGAGGAGGTACCCTTGGCGGCAAACTATTACGAAGCATTGGGCGTTGGAGAAAAGGCCTCGAAGCAGGAGATCAAAAAGGCATACCAGAAGCTGGCCAAAAAGTGGCATCCCGATGTCAACAAAGCACCGGAGGCGGAAGCCAAGTTCAAGGAAGCGGCAGAAGCATATGAGGTGCTGGGCAATGAGGAGAAAAGAAAAACCTATGATGAGGAGCTCCGCTATGGTTTTGGCGGTGCAGCCGGAGGCGGGACGCGGCGGGGTGGTGCTTCATCGCCAGGGTATGGTGACTCGCCTTTTGGAACGGGATGGAGCGGGGGCTACTCCTCCTCCGGGGGCGGTATTCCTGAAGAGGATTTGTTTGGTATGTTTTTTGGGAGCCGGGGGGCTGCGGACCGGGCGGGATTTGATTTTTTCTCCAGCAGCGGCGGCGCCGGCAGTCCCTTCAGCGAGAGACGCAGCACGATGCAGGCGCAGCTTGAGATCACACTGGAGCAGGCTTACAAAGGCGGGAACATCAGAGTTCAAGTCGGCGGCAAAGATGTGAATGTCACCATTCCGGCACGTGCCGCTGAGGACACTGTTATCCGGATTCCCGGTGGCGGGGGGAATGCGGCGGTACAAGGCGGTGATCTGCTGATCTCGCTGCATCTGCTGCCGCATGAAATCTATGAGCCGGAGGGCGGAGACCTGTACGGCTCCGTAAAAATTGCCCCATGGCAGGCTGTGCTCGGCGGCGAAGCCAGGGTTCCGCTGCCGGACGGCAGCAGCGTGAAGCTGAAGATCCCGGCCGGGATGGCCGGCGGCCAGACGCTGCGCCTCTCCGGCAAGGGCCTGAAGCGGCCGGATGGTGCGAACGGTGATATTCTGTTCGCGGTGGAGATCGTGATTCCCGCCGACCTGTCGGAGGCGGAGAAGAAGCTGTACCGCCAGCTGGCTGAAGCTGGCAGCTTTCAGGCCGGGCCCAAGCGGCAGGGCCCGGGCGCAGCGCGGCGCAAAGCCGCGATGGGCTAAGCGCCGGGCGGCGCGGGCGATGGCCGGGCGAGCGTACAATTCACAGAAAGGTGATGAAGGAAAATGGACTTCAACAAGTTAACACAGAAGCTGCAGGAGGCGGTTGCCGCAGCGCAGTCGCTGGCAGCGTCCGCGGGGCATCAGGAGATTGATAATCTCCATCTGCTCAAGGCGCTGCTCCAGCAGCATGAGGGTCTTCTGCCGCGCCTGCTGCAGAAGATGAATATTCCCGTACCCGGGCTGATGCAGGGTACGGAGGAGCTGCTGCAGCGTAAGCCCAGCGTCAGCGGCTCCGGGGCAGGAACGATGCGGCGGTATGCATCGCCGTCGCTGATCGCCGTGCTGGAGCAGGCTGAGAAGGAGGCTGCTCAGATGCAGGATGAGTTCGTGGCGGTGGAGCACGCCGTACTTGCGATGGTGTCCGACTCCAGCAGCGGGAACCGGGAGCTGCGCGGGCTGTTCACGAGCCGCGGACTGACGCGCGACAAGCTGCTGGAGGTGCTGGCGGAGATCCGCGGGCATCAGCGGGTGACGAGCCGGGAGCCGGAAGCTACTTATGAGGTGCTGGAGAAATACGGGCGCGATCTGGTGGCTGAGGTGCGGGCAGGCAAGGTGGACCCTGTGATCGGGCGTGACGGGGAGATTCGCCGGGTCATCCGCATTCTCTCCCGCAAAACCAAGAACAATCCGGTGCTGATTGGTGAGCCGGGCGTCGGAAAGACGGCGATTGTGGAAGGGCTGGCCCACCGGATTGTCCGCAAGGATGTACCGGAGGGATTGAAGGACAAGACGATCTTCTCGCTTGATATGAGCGCGCTGATCGCCGGGGCTAAGTACCGGGGAGAGTTCGAGGAGCGGCTGCAAGCGGTGCTGAAGGAGATCCGCGAGAGTGACGGACGGATCATTCTGTTTATCGATGAGCTGCATACGATTGTCGGTGCGGGTAAGACTGAAGGTGCGATGGACGCCGGCAACATGCTAAAGCCGATGCTGGCGCGCGGCGAGCTGCACTGTATCGGGGCAACGACGCTGGATGAATACCGCAAATATATTGAAAAGGACCCCGCGCTGGAACGCCGTTTCCAGCAAGTGCTGGTCAACGAGCCGGATGTGGAGGACACCATTTCCATTCTGCGCGGACTGAAGGAACGCTTCGAAGTCCATCACGGGGTCAAAATCCATGACAGCGCGTTGGTAGCTGCGGGCGTTCTGTCGAACCGGTATATTACGGACCGTTTTCTGCCGGATAAGGCCATCGACCTGGTGGACGAAGCCTGTGCGATGATCCGCACAGAAATTGATTCCATGCCGGGAGAGATGGACGAGGTCACCCGCCGTCTGATGCAGATGGAGATTGAAGAAGCGGCGCTCAAAAAAGAAACCGACGACGCCAGTAAGCGCCGCCTCGAAACCCTGCAGCGTGAGCTGGCCGATCTCAAGGAGAAGCATCTGGGCATGACGGCCCGCTGGGAGAAGGAGAAGTCGGCCATTCAGGGACTGCGCGAACTGAAGAAAAAGCTGGAGCAAGCCCGGAAAGACCTGGTGGATGCGCAGGAGGTCTACGATCTTAACAAGTCTGCGGAGCTGAGCTATGGGATCATTCCCGACCTGGAACGGCAGTTGAAGGCAGCGGAGGAGGCGGCTTCGCAGGATCAGGAGAGCCGGCTGCTCCGTGAAGCCGTGACCGAAGAGGAGATTGCCGATATCGTATCGCGCTGGACAGGCGTCCCGGTGACCAGATTGGTTGAAGGTGAACGGGATAAGCTGCTGCGGCTGGAGGATACGCTGCATGAGCGGGTAGTTGGACAGGAGGAGGCCGTCCGGCTGGTGGCGGATGCGGTTCTCCGTGCCAGAGCAGGCATCAAAGATCCGAACCGGCCGATTGGTTCCTTCCTGTTCCTCGGGCCGACGGGTGTGGGCAAGACTGAGCTGGCCAAAGCGCTGGCGGTGTCGCTGTTCGACCGCGAAGACGGCATGATCCGCATCGACATGTCGGAGTATATGGAGAAGCATAGCGTCTCCCGTCTCGTGGGTGCGCCTCCAGGGTATGTCGGTTATGAGGAAGGCGGCCAGCTTACCGAAGCGGTGCGCCGACAGCCATACACGGTAGTCTTGCTAGATGAGGTGGAAAAGGCCCATCCCGATGTATTCAACATCCTGCTGCAGCTGCTGGATGACGGACGGCTGACCGATTCACAGGGCCGGATGGTGGATTTCAAGAATACGATTATCATCATGACCTCCAACATCGGTTCGCCGCATCTTATTCAGGGCACCGATGACAACGGGGAGCTTACGAATGCGGTTAAGGACCGGGTCATGAAGGAGCTGAGCGGCCATTTCCGGCCAGAGTTCCTGAATCGTGTAGACGATATTGTGATGTTCAAGCCGCTTCAGTTGGCTGAGATTGAGCAGATTGTGGTCAAATTGGTAGATGGACTCCGCCTGCGTCTGGCAGACCGCGGCGTTGGTCTTGTGCTTAGCGAATCAGCGGTACGGTTTATCGCAAGAGAAGGTTTTGATCCGGTATATGGTGCAAGACCGCTCAAACGGTTCATCCAGCGGAGTCTGGAGACCCGTGTGGCGCGTGCACTGATTGCCGGTGAGGCAGAGGAAGGGTCGGTGATGGAGGTAGGCGAAGCGGGTGGCGAACTGTCCGTATCGATCAGCCATCCGAAGCCGGCAGAGGCGCTTCACTCTAAATAATGAAGAGGCTGGAAGCCCGCTTCGACAATCAAAAAGACAGCGTAGCTGCACTTCGTACAATTTAACAGGCCGCGGATTTCATCGCGGATGTTGAACGGTATGTTGTGCAGCTATTTTTATTAAACCAGGGAAATCCGCGGTGCCGTCCAATTTTACTGAGGAAAGCGCATTTTATCCTATTTTGTTCCATATTACTTTTGTACAATAGATGTAGTGGCTGTAGAGTCAAGGCGGTTTAGCTTGATAACAGTTGGCCGCATGAACCCAGCGGGGGTGAGAAAATCAGGAAAATATCATGGTTAAAAGGAGTTCGTTATTTTTTCTCGGTGGCAGTCCTTATTTTTGCAATCCTTGTATTTATTAAGCCTAATGAAAATGTGTGGTTGCCTTTGATGAGTTTCAGCCTGAGTATACTGTGTTTATTTCAGGCTTTTGAGATCAGGGCGGCACAGGCAGGTGCAGGGTCACGCAAGTATGCCAATTATGTGATGTTGCTGGTTGCATCCGCCGTAAATCTGGCTGCTTCTTTGTATATATTTAGCAGATTTTTATAGTGTACCTGATGTTCCACGCCAACAAGCGCCCACAGCCGTAAAGGCTTGGACGCTTGTTTTTTGTATCGGTTACGATGCAGACGCCAACCAGAGCACCAGATGCACCTAACACACCTAACGCACCAGACAAGTCCTTTTACATCAGCTGCCCTTTTGTTTTCAAGTGACGATACAGCAGATATGCCGAAAAAGAGCACAGCAGTGCACACAGTCCAATGAAGCCGTAACCCGCCTGCAGTCCGCGCAGCAGTCCTATTCCTTCCTCTTGTCCGGAGGAGAACATTTCCTTGATCCCTTCGGTGATCGCCCCGATGAAGTAGTTGCCCAGTACGCTGGCTACACCGATGAGGGTGACGACGAAGGTGATTGCCGTATCGCTTCCGTTGCGGTAGCGGTCCGCGATCAGCGCCATAACTGTCGGGTAGATGGGAGCGACCCCAAGGCCGGCGATGGCGAACAGAATAGCACCGGGTTCCCCCGACACAATAGCAGCAAACGTGCAGATGCCCGTGAAGGCAGAGAACACAATCAGCGACAATGCGAAGCCGATCTTGTCCGTCAAGGGTCCCAGCACAAGCCGCGCCAGCGTGAAGCAGAGGAAGAATGCGGACAGCATGCCGGCAGCAGCCGGGGTTGACCAGCCGTAGGCTTTTTCCAGGAAATTAACCAGCCAGCCGCCGACAGCCAGCTCTGAGATAACGCCGAACGAAAGCACAGCGACCAGCAGCCAAATGACCGGATCCCGGGAAATCGCGGAGAGGGGAATCCGGTCCTCAGTAAGCGTAGCATCTTCGGGGAACTTGCCCAGAAACGCTGGAATCATAGGGATCAGGGACAGCATCAATATAATCAGATACACTCCGCGCCAATCCAGCATATGGCCGAATATCGTCACCGTCATCAGTCCGGAGGAGATCAGCGGAGCCACGGTCGAGCTTAACCCATAGAAGAAATGCGACAGATTCATCATCGTCCCGGTATTCTTCACAAAGATTCTTGCCCCCAGCACAGCTAGCCCGATTTCCAGCATCCCGTTGCCGATATACATCAGGAAAAAAGAGCCTGACAGCGCCGGGTAACTATGGGAGAGGAAAATGAATACTCCCGAGACGGCCATGGAGCCGAAGGCGAGCAAGCTGACTGCTTTGATACCAATCTTGCGGATCAGCAGAGCTGTAAAGGTACAGGCCAGCAGATACCCGAGAGAGTTCAGCGACAAAAGAGTGCCGAGCTGCATCTCATCCAGCCGCAGATCGCTCTGGATACGCGGGATAGCGGGGCCTTTGATATTTTCAGAAAAGCCGAAGATCAGATAGCCGACGAATACCGTCAGCAGTTGAAGCGTATAATTGCGTTTGGATGAAGCGGAATGGAGTGCCGGATCAGCTTTCAAGATGTACCTCCTGGGGTTAAGATTGGCCGGTCTAGGGTTCTAACCGCATGAGGTTCATTATACCACCGCTCACTCTATCCAAGGAACCAGATGTGGATGCTGGTCAAGAATAGACATATACTGCTCTTTCCAGCCGTACTGGCCGTCGGGGTCTAGCAGCATATAGCGCTGATATTTCTCCAGCCGGAATTCTGCCCTGGACCAGCCCAGGTGTTTCAGCCGCAGATTGCTCAGCAGATGAGGAAGCTCAAAAACATTCTCCGGCAGCCGGTCGCATTGCTGGGGAAGGTCATTCCACGCATAGCTGAAATCCTTGCGGTAGCGGAGCAGAAAGGGCCGGTAGCTGAGATGGGAGCGCCAATACTTATCTTCCCGGTAATGCTGGTCATCCCAGAAATCATATGGTCGAAAGCAGAACAAATCGCAGCTGTCCTCGCGCAGCAGGCTGTCGATGTCCTCTGCAAACCGCTCTTCAAAAATCTCATCCGCATCCAGACTGAGTATCCATTCGGGTTCGGTCTTCACAACCTCGTCCCACTGCTGCTTGCGCAGTGCGGATTCATTATTGAACTTGGAGATGCTGTTGCGCACTAGGTGAAGCGGAATCCCCTGAAGAACCTCGCGGCAGATGTCAGCCGTATCATCGGTGCTTCCGTCGTCGATAATGACTGCCTCGTCAATGTACAAGCGGTGCGACTGCAGTGCCTGCCGCAGAAAGCGCCGGCCTTCGTTCTTGACCACCATGGTCAGGGTCAGCTTGGGTCTGTCCAGCCCAGCCCGTCTTTCAAAAGATGCAGCAAATTCAGCCGCCGCACGGGCGGCCTTGCCGCTGTCTGTTTCCTCTGCCGACAACGGCTCCTTGCGTAGCTGCTGCAAAGCCTCCGACTCCGTCCAAAGCTTGTCGCTGTCCTGGCCGGCGGACTGGGCAGACGATTCAGCCCCGGCAGTATTCACCGCTTGCGTCCCGGCTGGAGCTTCAACTTCGTTACTATCCCTACTTGTAAAAGTAAACATCTTCGGCACCACCGTGCTACGCCGGATGAAATCTGCCACCTTATCAAGGTCGCTGTCTCTGTACACGTGCAGTGCGGGATAGCAAGTATCCACATAGAGTGGAATGTCCAGGGCGGCAGCACGGATACAGAAGTGGCGGTCCTCGCCCCAGTAGGAGATATTGCGTACTCTGTCAAAACTGGCGCCTGCAGCAATTGCCTTACGGCTGATCAGGGTGCAGGCGCCCAGTCCGCCAACCTCATAGATGCCAGGCTGCTGCAGCTTGGCCAGAAACAGATGAAATCTGCGGCTGATTTCTTCCTGGCTGGGCTGCTCGCCCGGCTCACCTTCCCATTGGTTATATTCATCATGCATCCAGACCTGTGGCTGCTGCGGAGTGCCTGGATGCCACTGCGTCCAGAAGATCTCGGAAATAATGTCCCTGTCTGCCCGGATTAGTTGCAGCAGGGTGTCCGGGTGCAGAATCAGATCGGAATCGACCAGAAACAGATAATCATAACCGAAGGCTTCAGCCCGCCGGATCATCAGGTTCTTGAAGCCCGCCACCTTCCAGACGAGGCTGAAGTTCCAGTAATGGGTTGTTTCATTTCGGATATAGGCATCATGACAGCCGGAGGCTTGCAGGAATACTTCATTCTCGCTAGCTGCAAAGGCTTCAAGCAGGCGGCTGGACGCCCTGTCCTCATTGTCGTCGATCAGATAGAAATCCAGCTCGATATTAACCCGCCGCAAGCGCTGTAGTGAATTCAGGAATTCCTGCAGAATATGGGGCTTTTGGTGAACCGGGCTGCCAAGCAGTACCCGCATTTTGCTCTCACTCATCATTGTCCACTCCAGTATCGATAGATGTATGGATTATATGTATTTAATATATTTGCAGGATTACTGGATTAACCCTCATTTTTTACGGGGGAGGCAGCTAGTAGTGTATTTTCCATTCATGCTACATTTATGTAAATTCAAATCCATTGTAATTCCTAGTATTCCGATGTATAATTCTGAAAATAAAGAGTGGGCATGCTCACAGACCATGGAGGAGAGAAAGATATGCGCAAAGGATTATCTGGGGTTGTAGCTATAATATTGTTAACTTTTTTGATTAGTGCGTGCTCCGGGGGCAACAACGCCGCATCACCGGCAGCAAGCGGGACACCTGCGGAATCTCAGCAGCCTGCTGCGGGCGAAGGGCCGAAAGATGGAGGGAACCTGATTATCGGAGTAGCTTCCGATCCGGTAGTGCTTAATCCAAACTATGCGGGCGACCGTGTCAGCCTGACGATCGACCAGGCGCTGTATGCGCCGCTGTTCCAAGTCAACAACGGTGAGAAAACCTTTTATCTTGCGGATAGCCTGACACCTTCTGCCGATAATTTAACCTATACCCTGAAGCTGAAGAGCGGACTTACCTGGCATGACGGGGAGAAGCTTACAGCCGATGACGTGGTGTTCACTATTGAGAAGATTCTGGATGAGAAGCAGAACAGCTTTCTGCGGGCCAACTTCCTGATTAATGACAAACCGATCACTGTCACGAAAGTGGATGATTTGACTGTGGAATTCAAGCTGCCTCAGGTCAGCCCGGCGTTTGAAGCTACACTCGTGCAGGTAACTCCTATTCCAAAGCATATTTTTGAGAATGAAACAGACATTGAGAAGAGCACCAAAAATGCTGCTCCAGTAGGCTCCGGTCCTTTCAAGTTCAAAGAATACAAGGCAGGCGAATATCTGACGCTGGAACGGTTCGACAACTATTTCGGGGGCAAGCCGCACCTGGATTCGGTCACCTACCGGATTGCCAAGGATGCGAATGCTGCGAACCTGGCCCTGCAGAATGGCGAGATTAATGTACAGTACCTGGATCCGAAGGATGTAAGCACGATTCAGGCGACCAATAATTTTGAAATCCTGCCTTACGCCGAAGGACGCTTGTCGTATCTGATGTTCAATGCGAACAGCGATACCGGCGCCCTGGCGAAGAAAGAAGTCCGTCAAGCCCTGTCACTCGCGCTCAGTCGTGATGAGATTATCCAGACAGCCTACACTTCAAGTGAATATGCCGATCCTGCTAAGTCTTTCCTGACTCCGGACGCGCTGTACTTCACCAATGATGTACCTACCTTCGATAACGATACAGCGAAGGCTAAGGAGATGCTTCAAGCAGCAGGAGTAAGCAATCTGAAGCTGAGATTCATCGTACAGAGCGGCAACAAAGCGCAGGAAGCTATCTCGCTTTATGTGCAGCAGAAGCTGAAGGCCGTCGGTGTGGAAGTTGAACTGCAGAACATGGATTCCTCTGCCTGGGTGCAGAAGTTCATCGATCTGAAGTCTACCGATTTCGAGCTGGCCCTGACCGGTTATATTATGGGCTATGATCCGGATGCGTACCGCATTCTCTTCACCTCTGGAGCGTCTTCGAACTATTCGCATTATGCGAATCCGGAAGTCGACAAGCTGCTGAATGATGGTGCAGGCGAAGCTGATACAGCCAAACGTGCGGATATTTACAAAAAAGCGCAAGAGCTCGTCGCCGAGGATGCGCCGATCTATCCAATCGCTTATACCAAAACTGTTGTTGCTATATCCAAGAACTACGGTGGTCTTGAAGAAGCAGTACTGAAGCCTGTTGTTATTTTCGAAGACCTGTCCAAGATTTATCAGAAATAAGAGCGGAGAAAATAAGTGCGGGAAAAAATAAGCTGGGCCGCCCAGCTTATTTTTTTGCCGGTGGGGAGCGGGAGAAGCTGCGTATGAGACAACTCATCGTAAGAAGATTACTGCAAACACTGCCGATGCTGTTCTTTGTATCGGTCGTGTGCTTTACCATGATCAAGCTGGCTCCGGGAGATCCGGTGCTGTCTTTTGTTACACCCAACATGCATGCGGATGACATTGAGCGTATCCGTCATAACCTGGGACTGGACAAACCGGCCTATATTCAATATTTCATCTGGATCAAAGAAATGGTGCAGGGGAACTTCGGGTATTCCCTGATTAATCACCAGCCCGTACTTGGGCAGATTCTGGAGCGCCTGCCGGCAACGGCCGGTCTGATGGGCAGCGCGATTGCGCTGGCTGTACTGCTCTCGATTCCGCTTGGCCTAATTGCCGGAGCGAACCGGAATCGCTGGGCCGACAAGGTGATTAACTTCATTTCCTATATCGGCATCTCCATTCCATTATTCTGGCTGGCCATTCTGCTGATGTACCTGTTCGCGATCAAGCTGCACCTGCTTCCGAGCATGGGCATGCGCACCATTGGGGTGGAATCCGCGGCGGATGTGCTCAAACATGGGATTTTACCCTGCTCCGTGCTGGCCTTTGGTTTTCTTGCCGGTTATGTGCGTTATATCCGCTCAAGCACCATTGGACAGCTGAAGGAGGAGTATGTGCAGATTCAGTATGCCTTCGGCTCGAAGAAGTCGACGATATTGTTCCGTCATGTCATGAAGCATGTGCTGCTGCCGGTGATTACGCTGCTCGGGATGTCTATGGGCGATCTGGTGGCGGGTGCCATCGTGACGGAAACGGTTTTTTCCTGGCCAGGTATTGGCTCGCTGGGCATGACAGCAGTTAAGGGAATGGATTATCCGGTAATCATGGGGATTACCCTGTTCTCCTCCCTGATGCTGATCTTTGGCAATCTGGTGGCAGATATACTCTACAGCTTCGTGGACCCACGAATCCAACTAAAGGGGTGACCTCATGAATCGCAGTAAATGGAAAAATATAAAGGACGAACTGTTTGCGAACGGTCTGGGTGTCGCCGCCTTGCTGATTCTGATTGTGTTCACGCTTGGGGCAGTATTTGCCTTTCTGTCCGGCTATGACCCCAATGCTATGGACGCCATGGCTAGGCTTACGCCACCGGGTGCCGGCCATTGGTTCGGGACGGACGACTATGGCCGCGATTATCTGGCGAGAGCGCTATACGGCGGGCGCATCTCTCTCTTGGTCGGTTTCGCTTCGATGATTGTGGCAACCGGCATCGGGGCCACCATAGGTGTAATCAGCGGCTACTTTGGCGGCTGGCTGGATAATCTGCTGATGCGGCTGCTGGATGTAATCATGTCGATCCCGTCCTTTCTGATTCTGCTGCTGCTCAGCGTGTATTTGAAGCCAAGTGTCGGCAACATTATCATTATTATTGCCCTCTTGATGTGGATGAACGTGGCGCGGGTTGTCCGGGCGGAGACGATGACGATCAAGGAACGTGAATATGTGCTCTATGCCAAAGCTTCAGGTCAGAGTGCCTCAGGTATTATCTGGCGTCATATTCTTCCTGGTCTGGTGCCGGTTATTATCGTAGGTGCGACGAACAATATCGCTTCGGCGATTATGATGGAATCGTCGCTGAGCTTTCTCGGCTTTGGGGTACAGCCGCCGAATGCAACCTGGGGCAGCATGCTGAACAGCGCACAGGGCTATATTGCCCAGGCGCCTTATCTCGCGCTGTTTCCGGGTCTTTTGATCCTGCTGACTGTACTGAGCTTTAATGTGCTGGGTGATATTTTGCGTGTCGGCTTTGAACCGAAGCTGATGCGGAGATAGGGAGAGTGAAGACATCATGACGACACGGCTGCTGTCTGTTGAAGATTTACAGGTTTCGTTCGCTACCCGGGATGGGGAGAATCAGGCCGTCCGGGGGGTCAGCTTTCATATAGATGCTGGTGAAACGGTAGGGATTGTCGGGGAATCCGGCAGCGGCAAAAGTGTCACGGCCAAAGCGATTATGTCACTGATCGCTCCTCCGGGCCGCATAACGGCCGGGAATATCGAGTTTCGCGGCGAGCGTCTGAGCAGACTTTCAGAGAAAGAATGGCGGAGTCTGCGGGGGAACCGGATCGCGATGGTCTTTCAAGACCCGATGACCTCCCTGAATCCGGTGAAAAAAATCGGCCAGCAACTGACGGAGGTCATCCGCAGGCACCGTAGACTGAATAAAGAAGAAGCGTATGCTGAAGCAGCCAGGATGCTGCTCCAGGTCGGCATCCAGAATCCGGAGCAGCGGCTGAAGCAGTATCCGCATGAATTCAGCGGCGGAATGCGGCAGCGGGTGATGATCGCCATGGCGCTGTCCTGTCAGCCCGAGCTGCTGATTGCCGATGAGCCGACAACAGCGCTGGATGTGACGATACAAGCGCAGATTCTGGATCTATTCAAGGAGCTCAAAGAAAATTCTGATACGGCCATTGCACTGATTACGCATGATCTGGGTGTGGTTGCACAGGTCTGCACCCGCGTGATTGTGATGTATGGCGGGTTGATTATGGAGGAAGGGACGGTAGAGGATATCTTTTACCGTCCCCAGCATCCGTACACGGAGGGGCTGCTGCGCTCGATTCCGAAGCGCGGAGGTGGTTCACGCGAGCGTCTGATTCCGATTGAAGGCACACCGCCGGATTTGCTCGACCCACCTCCGGGCTGCCCGTTCATGGAGCGCTGCCCTCATGCTTTTGCCCGCTGCAGCGAACGTCCGCCTACAGTAGAACTTGCTGCGGGTCACCGCTCAATGTGCTGGCTGGCGAAGGATACGCAGGGTCAGACGGCAGCTTATGCCGAGGGGAGGAATTCCGTTGAGTGAGAGTAAAGTATTGGTGGATGTGAATAACCTTCACAAGCACTTCTCTAAAGGCAAGGATATGCGCGGGCGCGATACAGCTGTGCTAAAGGCTGTCGATGGCGTGAGTTTTCAGATCCGCCAGGGGGAAACTTTCGGGCTGGTGGGCGAATCGGGCAGCGGCAAGTCCACAGTGGGACGCTGTCTGCTCCGGCTGTACGATTATACCGGTGGCGAGGTGTTCTTTGATGGACAGCCGCTTGGCAAGCTGGGAGAGAAGGGGCTTAAGCCTTTCCGCCGCCGTATTCAGTCGATCTTTCAGGACCCGTATTCCTCACTGAATCCGAGCCTGAATGTGCTCGAGCTGATCAGTGAGCCGATGAAGATTCATGGAATTTATCAGGGTGGGGAGCGCAAGGAAGCAGTTGCCGGACTTCTAGAACGGGTAGGGCTCAAGCGGGAGCATCTGTACCGCTTTCCCCATGAGTTCAGCGGCGGACAGCGGCAGCGCATCTCTATTGCACGGGCGTTGTCGGTCCGGCCTGAATTTGTTGTCTGCGACGAGCCGATTTCGGCGCTGGACGTTTCTGTGCAGGCCCAGGTCGTCAATATGCTGGAGGATCTGCAGTCCGAGTTCGGTCTGACCTATCTGTTCATTGCCCATGACCTGTCAATGGTCCGGCATATTTCAGACCGCATCGGCGTCATGTACGGCGGACGGCTGGTTGAGGTAGCGGATAGTGATGAATTGTATGACAACCCGCTCCATCCCTATACTAAGGCACTGATGTCTTCCATTCTGGAGACAGACCCGCGTAAGGGTAGCCAGAGAATCAGGCTGGAAGGTTACTCTGGAGAAGAGAAAGCAACGGCACAGGCAATATTACGCGAAGTAAGTCCGGGCCACTATGTGGCTCTTGACTGAGTCCAGCACTAATCTACAATGATAACGGGAGGCGATGAGATGACAGAGACCAATATAAAAGTAAAGCTGTCGCAATGGGATGCCCTGCTGCTGGAATCACTGCGATCCTTCGGCTGGTCCGATGAGGAGCTGCTGCGCAGAGTAGAGGCGGGCGATTTGCCGGTGGATAAGAGTGAATATGAATTTGATTATGCCCGGCTGACCACTCTGGCAGATGAGCAGCCGGAGGAATTCCGACAGGCGGTAACCGGCAGCTACCAGATCAAATATAATACCATTCGCGGCATACGCAGCTGGATTTCCGTTGCTCTTGGCAAGCAGGCCAAGCTGGAGCTGGAGGAAGGCAAGGAAGCGGCGGAAGTAGCTTTGACCGAAGCCGAGAAAAACAGATTGGAAACCGCGCTCTCTTTCGGCTGGCGGATTACAGACGAGCCTTCGGGTACCGGAGTCTACCGGATTGAACCGATCCAGAGATAGTAGAATATGAAAATCAACTGCCCCGCTGACCATGTGCCAGCGGGGCAGCTGTACGTAGGGGAAGGTGTACATAGTCTTAGTGTGTCATAGCATAGTTGCTGTGCTTCGGTAAGGTGAAGCAATCTGGGTTGTGCTACTCCTGTGTTAGTCAGTTAAGCATCTGAAACGCACACTGTACAATGGACGTATGATAAGAAACCTATGGCTCTTGTCAGGGTCAGCAGTTCATTGTTAAGGAGGAGACCAAATGCTGAAGTGGAAGCGCGGAGAGATCACCTTGTTCCAGAGTGATCTTTATGAGACGAACTCGCTGGTGGTAGAGAGTACCGATGCTGTGCTGGTCGTTGACCCCTGCTGGCTGCCGCGGGAGGTGGAGGAGATTCGTCAGTATGTCAGCGGTATCCTTGGCGGAAGAAGGTTGCTGTTACTGTTCACGCATTCCGATTTTGATCATATTATCGGGTATGGTGCCTTCCCCGAGGCTGAGGTTATCGCAAGCAGAGCTTTTGCGGAGAAAAGCCGGGAAGAGCGGGAAACGATTCTGGAGGAGATCCGGGCTTTTGACGATGATTACTATCTCAAAAGACCGTATGAGATTATTTATCCGGTTGTGAATCATATTATGGAGCAGGAGGGGCAGACGATGGCATTCGGGGAGCTGCAGTTAACGGGGTATACTGCACCGGGTCATACTAATGACGGCCTGTTCACGGTGGTTAATGGATCTCAATTGCTTATAGCCGGGGATTATTTGTCTGATGTGGAGTTTCCTTATATCTATGACAGCAGTACTGCCTACGAAGCTACACTCTCCAAGTTGGAACAGATCATAACCAGGCATCCTGTTCCGCTGCTGATCCCCGGACATGGGGAGGCAGCGGATAGTCTGCTGGACATTGAGTGCCGCAGGTTAGCCGGACTGGGCTATATCCGCAGCCTGCGGGCAGCTGTAGCTGCCGGAGATCAGGGGGGAGTGGATCGGCTCATTGCAGGCTGCACCTTCCCCCGCAATATGCGCAAATTTCACCGCAGCAATCAGGAGCTGATGGAGCGGGAGCTGGCCGGAATCACTGGAACCGCCTGAACCGCCGGTTCATTCGAAGGACCTTACATATTCAGCTGGATCCGGCGGGTGCTAAGCACGCCCTCCAGGCCTGTAGGATCTGTGCTTACTTTGCGGGCGACGAATTCTTCCGCCCGTTCCGAAGTGCGGATTCGGAGCGGCTTGGGGTCCATGTGCACCAAGTCCCACATGACTTCGGCTACAGAGTCCGCCGTCTGGGGTTCTACGTTGCGCTGGAGGAACGTCCCGGTGTAGGCATCCAGAATCGGCTTATATTCGTCTTCCAGAATGCCGCCGGTTTTGGCTACATGCCCAAGTACAGTTTTGTTGAACTCCGTAGCGATCGCACCGGGCTCAAGCAAAGAGATGTCAATGTTGAACTGTGGTTTGTAATAGGTAGCCATACTTTCCAGCAAGCCTTCCAGGGCGAACTTGCTGGCACAGTAGATCTCGTTCATCGGCTGGCCCACCAGCCCGCCCACGCTGGAGGTCGCGACAATATGCCCGTATCCGGTCTTGCGCAGCAGGGGAAGCGCCGCACGGATCGTATGCATGACTCCATAGACATTGGTGTCGAATACGCGGTGAATATCTTCTATCGGCGCTTGTCCAAGCGCCCTGAGGTAGCCGAAGCCGGCGTTGCAGAACAGCACATCAAGGCGGCCTTGCTCCTGCTCAATATGATCCATTACCCGCTGGATGCTGTCAGGCTCAGTGACTTCCATCTCTACAAATTTCAGATTGGCCACTTCGCTGAACCGCTCCTGATCCCGTTCCAGGTTGCGGGTTCCCGCATAGACGGTCCAGCCCTCGCTCGCGAATTTCAGAGCAGAAGACAGCCCTATTCCGGATGATGCACCGGTGATGCAGATAATTTTACCCATAAAGGATTCAGCCTCCAGCTTTTTTCCATATATTATAGCATACGGCAGACTGCCTCCGATAATCCGACATAAAGTTTGTGTTTTCGCATATTTGAAGGGGTGTTCAGTTGCTATAAGTGATTTCGGTACTGTAGACTATATAGTAAGGACTAATTGCAAGTGAATGGAGAGGAACAGAGGAACGATGGATGTATTTAAGCGTTATTATGCGAATTTAACAGTCCGGCGCTTTTTGATTCTGGCGCTGATTGCACTGCTGCTGTACAGTATCCGGGATATGCTCAATTTGGTGCTTCTGACGTTTTTGATTGCTTACGTAATGAATAGCTTTCAGGTGCTGCTGTCGAGGCGGATCGGCAAATTCGTCAAGGTGAACAGCAAGGTTATTATTGTTATATTATACCTCGCTCTAATCACGATGATCGTCCTAACGCTCGTCAAATACCTGCCCAAGGTATACACGCAGATTAAGCAGTTGACCGATTTTTTAACCACTCTAACCTCTGAAGATCTCCCGCAGAATGAAATTACACAGTATCTGTTCAATCAATTGAAGGATTTGAATTATGAATCCTATATGACCCATGGCATTGGATATGTGCTCAAAATCAGCAACTGGGGAACTACCTTCGTATTAGCAACTATTCTGAGCTTTGTCTTCATTCTTGAGAAAAACCGCATTGTCAATTTCACCTCCCGCCTGAGAGACAGCAAGATTTCCTGGTTCTATGTGGAACTGGAATACTTCGGCAAGAAATTCATCTCTTCGTTCGGCAAGGTCATTGAAGCGCAAATTCTCATTGCTCTTTTCAATACCCTGTTCACTGTGGTGGGCTTATGGATTATGGGTTTCTTTTTTGAGCCGTTCCCGTACCTTTTCGCCCTGGCGATCATGATCTTCCTGTTAAGCTTAATTCCGGTGGTTGGGTTTGTGATTTCACTTATCCCCTTGTGTATCATCGGCTACAATATCGGTGGTCTCGTAATGACGCTGTATGTGCTGGGACTGATTGCCGTGCTGCATTTCATGGAAGGCTACTTCCTGAATCCGAAGCTGATGTCTTCCAAAATGAACCTGCCCATGTTCTACACCTTCATTGTGCTGCTGTTCTCCGAGCATTATATCGGTGTATGGGGGCTGATCCTCGGGATTCCTATTTTCGTCTTCTTCCTTGATATTCTGGAGGTTACCCGGGATAAACCTAAGGTGTAAGTCCTCCTGGATCCAAAATCAACCGGTATACAACAAAAGTGACATTTCTGCTGACCGCAGGGGGAATGTTGCTTTTTTTTTTAGATAAGGCAAATAAAAAACGCTCCCGAAATTAATCGGGAGCGTCGCTTGGTTAGTCAGCGGACTTTTGGGGGGAAGAGACTCAACTACCGCCAATACCATGTGACATAGGCTGGATCAACGATGGAGTACTATCTGCCACGATTACAGTGTTTCCTGCAGGGAGAACAATGACAGCTACAGCGACTAAACTACATAAAACTAGAAGCTTGATAAATTTTCTTGGCATTTGAATTCCGCACCTCTCTGATCAGAAGTTTGTATCTCTCCATTTGGTCTTCTCCTGCTGCGTACCGATATTGTTCAAACAGGTCGACACAAGTGATTGCTATGCTCTCGTTGTTAATTCTAGCAGATGATTCCAAACTTTGCAGTATGAAGTTAATTCCTTCATTTCGTTGATTATGTAAGTAATAAGCCGCCAGCTCAGCAAGAAACCTGGCGTGTTTGTCTGCCATAATCTGCTGATTGTATTCACCAAATTCCGATCTGTAGGAACGGTATGGGATGTGGGCAGAGAAGCGATCCAGAATGTGATCTACATTCCACTCGTACCGGTTAGCCGATTTGATGATATGGTACACCGCCGTAAATATCTCGTCCGTTTGCGTTGAGATATATTCCACATAATCAGCCAGAACATCCATCTGTCCGTCCAGTACGCGGTACAAATAGATGTTCGCCGTCCCCCACTCCCGAAACTGGGTTAAAGTCTTTTGAACTTCTTCATTATCCTCTTGTATCCAGCTTCCATCCATATAGAGTGGCACACGCTCTAGAGCAGATTTATAGTCTCCATATTCCATGTAAATACTTGATAGGAAGAGATGGGCGTTCAGAATATATAGATACAGCGGTCTTTGAGGCATTTTGCCGTTGACCTGTTTACGACTCGAATGGTGCTGTAGATTATAACGTAGTGTGGCCAGCCGGAGCATTTTCTGTGCGAGTTCCTCCACTTTAGGCCAATGCTGTAAGGAATAGTAGACATGCAGCAGATCTATTATTCCATCTAATTGTTCAGCCTCATCCAACCGATCTATGTAACATTCAAAGAGGATTGCCTCCCGCAAATTAATGCTCTGATCGTCCCCTAGAGCAATTCTAAATAGCCGGTACTGGCATACCGCCAGCCGCTCCGAGTTCTGATATTTCTCACTGGCACTCACATTCTTGTAGAGTAACGCCGCAGCTTGCCATTGCCCCTGCTGATACAGTCCTTCAGCCACTTCAAATAGCATGGGAGCATAGATCAGATTGTCGAGCAGATTCAGAACCACTTGCTCAATGCAATCAAGGCGGCCGAGCTCCGCAGAACGTATCAGAAATGGGCGTAACCGCCGCCAGGTCGGTGCCGAGTGAAGAAAACATTCATCCACATATAAACTAAAGAAATAATCCTCCTGCAGCCCCATCCCCTGTGTGATCCGCTCCAGATGATTCATGGCAATCGGCTGCCTGTTGCTAATCACACGACTGAGTGTCCCGGAATTAATTCTGGATTGGAGAGCAAATTGATTAATGGACATGCCTTGCTGAGCTAGATAAGCCGCTAATTGATCGCGAATCGTGGTTGTAGACTCCAATGGAAACACCACCTGACTAAATGCCGTTATTTAGGATTAATTTTTTATTATTGCAATAATATGTGATAATATTCCAATGGTCAATAGAGTAGATTAGTAGAAGTCGTGAACATGGGGTACAGCAAGAACCAGCACTAGTCTTGGATGTAAGAGTAGGGGGATTTCTACTCTAGATAAGGTGGCTTTCGTTCTATTTAAAGAGCGGACAGGGATTCAATGGCACATCTGCGCACAAAATAAAAAAACAGGCTCTCTCCGCAGAAAAATACTGCTTAGGAGACTGCCTGTTTCTTCAGACTATATAGAGAATATGTACCTTTGTCAGCCGAATGAAGTCATAACACTTTGCGTCACGATCTCTTGTAATTCGGCTTTTTGCGCGGTATATTGCTGCGGGGTAATGCTGCCGCTGGCGAGGCGCTGATCGAGCTGCTGTGTAAGCTGCTTCACCTGCAAGTTAATGACGCTTCCAATATTTCCGCCATTCTCGGCAGCGATATCCTTGAGCGACTTGCCGTCATACAACGCGTCATACAACTCCTCGTCCGAAGATTGGTTCAGCGCCTCCAGCAGCTCATCCTTCTCGGCTACATTGGTGACGGACCATTTGGCGACAGGACTCGCACTTGCGACGGGCTTGCCCCAGGTGGTTCCACTAAATGAGATAGCTACAATCATGCTCCCGACAATCATCACTCGTTTTATATTCATATAAATTATCCTCTTTTCAAGTTATATTATATCGGCATGGGGTTATTAGTTTTGTCGGCTTGGATACTTTTATGCTTAATTTCATTGTAGCCGGCAAAGCTGAGGTTAAGCTTAACTCTTCTTTAAGATAACCTAAAGAATGAACCTCTGGCGGATATTTCGTGTTATCATGCGGGTCACCGTATTTTGAGTTAATGGTAACTTTTCTGCACGCTGTCCGTCAGTGAGATAGGTGGAAATCAAGGGCAAGGTTACGAATGAGCCAGGCCGGGCCATGAAATAAATAACCGCAAAGAAGAGAGGTGAACCTCAAATGAACCAAAAAGTGCTGGTAGTCGATGACGAGCCAGGCATTGTGAACGCGATTGCCTATGCGCTGAGACGTGAAGGCTATGAGGTAGATACCGCCGGAGACGGTGAGGAGGCGCTTGCCAAAGCACGGATTTTCCATCCGAACGTGATGGTGCTTGATGTGATGATGCCGAAGCTGAACGGGTATGATGTATGCCGCAAGCTGGAGGACCGGGATGACATCGGGATTATCCTGCTCACCGTCAAAAATGATATTGTCGATAAAATCGTCGGCCTGGAGCTGGGTGCGGATGATTATATGACCAAGCCGTTTGAGATCCGGGAACTGCTGGCCCGGGTGAAGGCGCTGCTGCGCAGGCTGGAGAAGAATACGGCTGAGGTCCGGAGTGAGCTGATCGAATATGGTGCGCTTCGGGTTCAGGCAGACCGGAGAACTGCCCAGCTTGGGGAGGAACTTCTGGAGCTAACACCGAAGGAGTTCGATCTTCTGCACCTGCTGCTCTCCCATCCGCAGCGGGTCTATATGCGTGAAGAACTTCTGGAGCAGGTCTGGGAGATGGACTATGCCGGCGGCACGCGCACAGTGGACATTCACATCCAGCGGCTGCGCAAAAAACTGGGTGAGCCGTATCAGAATATTCTGCAGACTGTCTATGGAGTTGGCTATAAAGCGGTTCCGGCAGGGAGCTTCGCATGAGGATCAGCATCAAGCTGAAGTTCAGCCTGTTTCTGGCGGTGCTGCTGATTCTGTCGATCAGCATCCTGAGCTATTTCGTACTGCAAGGTGTCGGGCGTAACCAGCAGGCGCAGATCGAGAGCGTACTTGCCCAGCATGTCAAAACGGTGAATTTGCGCGTCAAACAGACCTATTATACCGGCACGCGGCTAGCCCCGCAGGCATTCATGCAGCAGCGGGGAAAAGCGCTGGCCGCAGAGCTGGCCGGGTTCACCGGATTGCAGGTGACACTGTACGATGCAGAGGGGGAGCAGGTAGGGACATCCCGGCAGGAGGAAGATCCGGCGGTCGGGCAGAAACCTGAACCTGCACTAGCCTATGCGCTGCAGAACAAAATCGCCTACCAGAGCACAGGTGATACCATGCTCTATCTGGCGCCGCTTCAGGGGCCGGATCAACAGATGGGAGTGATCGGACTGGAGTATCCGCTGCAGGAAGCCCAGAGCTTCCGGCGGACGCTGCTGAATCTCTTCCTGACCACAGGTGCTGTGGTTCTGGTCTTAAGCTTCATTGGTGGTTACCTGTATTTCAACAAGGCTGCCGCGGCCATCGGCCGGCTGAAGAAGGCGGCGGAATCCATCCGCCGCGGCGAGTACATCTCCGCTCCTCCAGTTAAGCGCGCAGACGAGCTGGGTGAGCTGGCGGAGGGCATTTATTTCATGAGCCGGGAGATTGACAGCAGCATTGCCGCGAAGGATGAGGAGCAGCGCAAGCTGCAGCTTGCCGTGCAGAAGCTGCAGGCGCTGGAGCAGCAGCAGAAGCAGTACATCGGCAATATCAGTCACGAATTCAAGACGCCGCTGACCTCGATCAAGGCCTATGTTGACCTCCTGAACATGTACGACGATGATCCCAAGCTGCTGTCGGATGCCAAGCTCAGTATTGCTAAGGAGACCCAGCGGCTCTATGAAATGGTAGAGAAGGTGCTGCAGCTGACAGCGCTGGAGAAATATGATTTTGAATCCCAGGCGGAGCTGCTGGAGGTAGCAGATGCACTGCAGGATATTTGCAGCCGTATGAAAGGCAAGGCAGAGCGGTATGGGCTCACCCTCACGCTGGACGTAGAACCGGCATCTATCTGGATCGATAAGGAAAGCTTCATGCATATTTTTATCAATCTGCTGGATAATGCGATCAAATATAATGTCCCGCAAGGGACGGTTCATCTTCATAGCAGGGTCCGGGACCACAGGGTCTGGATCACGGTCAGGGATTCCGGGATTGGGATTCCTGCGGAGGCCAGAGATAAGATCTTCGAGCCTTTCTATACAGTTAACCGTGACCGCTCCAGACAGTCGGGCGGGACAGGACTAGGTTTGTCCCTGGTCCGCAATCTGGTAGAGAAGCAGAACGGAACGATTACCTTGCTGGAGCCGGACGGGAAGGGTACGGCGTTCGAGCTGTCTTTTCCCGTCATGGATTGAAGAGATTAAGTTACAACTTGGAAACATTTGGTGAGCAGTTTGGAAATAAGTTTCCGGTATGCTGGGAGCAACACAATCAAGGGGGAACCACTATGAATCCGCGCAAGCACTTCAGGCCAGGCAAAGCCCTGCAGATTCTGCTGTACAGTGCTGTTTTTCTATCCATGGCTGCCTGCAGCAGGGAGAATACTGAAACACGTCAGACCGTAGAGGAATCCGGCCAAAAGATCACGGTCATGGACAACACCAGCGAATCGGTCTACACCAAGCTGAAGCTGGAGGGCATTGATAAGATGGAGGGGATTCGCGGGACGGATTTTGCCAGTGAAGAGGCGATAGTGGTGGACCATGAAAACCGCAGTCTTCCTCCGCAGACGGTGGAAGGCCAGGAACGGTATCCGCATAATCTCTATCTCCGTACGCTCTCTTCAGGTGCAGAAACGCCGCTGCAGGAGGGTGAGAAGAATTATGGCGCGGCACAGCTGTCTCCGGACAAAAGCCAGCTTTTTTACAAAGAACTCTATGACGCTACCGGCCTCGGCTACATTATGAATCTGGCTACGGGTATTTCGGTAAAGGCGGGCGATGCGGAGTTTCGGAGTGAGGAAGGGGCTTGGGCCGACAACGAGCATGTGCTTTACCCGGATATGGAGGGCAATATTATTAAAGCAGGCGTGGACGGCAAGCAGGAGATAGTGCTGAAGACGGGGATACCTTTTGTCCATGAGGTGATTCAGACGGGCAGCCGTATTCTCTACGTCACAGGTGAAGACAGCCAGCTGTGTGCCTATGATACAGAAACCAGGCAAACTAAGGTGCTGAAAAAGAATGTAATGTGGGCCGTCCCGTCACCGGACGGGAGCAGACTGGCTATTGTCGAGCGGACAAAGCCTGGAGAGATGGTGCTGCTGCTCTGCGACAGTGAAGGCAGCGAGCAGACCCGGCTTGCCGCAGCCCAGCAGATCTTCGGAACCAGCTGGTCGCCGGACGGCAGCAAGCTGGCTTATGCAACCACTGCCGCAAGTGCGGCGGATGACCAGGATGGTCTGTTCATCACCGAGGTGGAGACTGGAGAGCAGACGCCTGTGCTGAATGACATTGAGGTGGCTGACCAGCTGCGCTGGAGTTCTTCGGGCAAGAAACTGCTGGCATCCGTGGCGGTCCTGAGGGATAATGCGTACCAGTTCATTACGTATGTTGTAAGACTGTCTTAAATCTTCTATGGAGAGTCGTGTTAGCGCACGGCTCTTTTTGCATTGCACTTCTGTTGTTTTTACAAATGCTGTTATTCAGCTTAATGTCTGGCGAATAGTGCCCACCTATACTTCAGTTGGGCAACGAATAAGCTTGGATCAGAGAGGGAGCCCGCAAATCAGAAATAGGAGTGATAGGGAAATCATGAAGAAAAGATTCGAAGCACTTTTATCCATGGGTCTGCTGTTGTCCTTGCTCGTCCTGTTACTTGCCGCTTGTGCCAACTCGGAAGCCAAAGCAGATGAAGGAAACGGCAATGCCGGAGCCAAAGAGCTTAGCTTAAGTGAAATCGAAGCTGAAGCTACCAAGGAAGGCGCTGTAGTCAGTGTAGGCATGCCGGATTCGTGGGCCAACTGGAAGGATACCTGGAATGATATTACGGCCAAGTATGAAATTACACATACCGATACAGATATGTCGAGTGCGGAGGAGATCGCCAAGTTCGAAGCTGAAAAGGATAAACCGACAGCCGATATTGGCGACGTGGGCATCGCCTTCGGTCCGGTTGCAGCAGATAAAGGGGTAACCCAGCCTTATAAAACTTCCCACTGGGACGAAATCCCGGATTGGGCCAAGGATAAGGACGGCAACTGGGTTGTGGGTTATCAAGGTAGTATCGCTTTTCTGACCAATACGAAGCTGGTAGCGGATCCGCCCCAAAGCTGGGAGGACCTGAAGAACGGCAACTATAAAATCATTGTAGGTGATGTGACCAAAGCAGCCCAGGCACAAATGGCTGTGCTTGCTGCAGCGATTGCTTTTGGCGGAGATGAGTCGAACATTGAACCGGGCATTGCCTTCTTCGAGGACTTGGCCAAAAAAGGGCGGCTCTCCAATGCTGAAGCTTCACTTGCCAACATCGAGAAGGGTGAAGTGGAAGTGACGCTGCTGTGGGATTTCAATGCGCTGAACTATAAGGATCAGATCGACAAGAACGGCTTCAACGTTGCGATTCCGAAGGAAGGCAGTGTGGTAAGCGGTTATGCGACGGTCATCAACAAATGGGCTCCGCATCCCAATGCAGCCAAGCTGACGCGTGAATATATTCTCAGCGACGAAGGGCAGATCAATCTGGCCAAAGGCTATGCCCGTCCGATCCGCGACAGCGTGAAGCTGCCGGAGGATGTTGCTGCGAAGCTGCTGCCTCAAGAGGAATATACGAATGTGAAGCCGGTTGGCGACTACAAAGTGTGGGAAGAAACTGCGAAGAGCCTGCCGCAGCTGTGGCAGGAACGCGTGCTTGTGCATTTGAACTAACCGCTTCATCATAAAAAAACCGGGGGCGCCTGAGCTTGTATGCCTAAGGCGCCCGTTTGCTTATTCTTAACGAGAGGAGCGTGCAGGATGAGACAGAGACAACGCGGCCTGATACTGGCCCTGGCTCCGTTTGTGCTGATGGTGCTGGCATTTCAGGTGGTGCCCGTCTTCTCCATGCTGTCGGGCAGCTTCCACAGCGCGGACGGAGCAGGCTTCACACTGGGTAACTACCGGCATGCGCTGAGCAGCGCCTACTATATGCAGGCAATCAAGAACAGCCTGCTGATCTCCGTCCTCTCCAGCCTGATCGGGGTGGGGGCAGGGCTTCTATGTGCATACTGTATTACCCGCTTTGCGCCTGCGGTACGGGACCGGCTGCTGATGCTGTCCAACATGACCTCGAACTTTGCCGGGGTTCCGCTGGCTTTTGCCTACATTATTCTGCTGGGCAATAACGGTGTGTTCACGCTGCTGTTCAAGCAGTGGGGCTGGAGCGTATTTGACGGATTTAACCTGTACAGCTGGTCTGGTCTGATTCTGGTGTACGTCTATTTCCAGATTCCGCTGGCCTTATTGCTGCTATATCCGGCGTTCTATGGCATCCGGGAGCAGTGGAAAGAGGCAGCAGCCCTGCTCGGGGCAGGACCCTGGCAATTTTGGAAAACGGTCGGTCTGCCGGTATTGTCTCCAGCGATCTTCGGCACACTTGGCATTCTCTTCGCCAATGCAATGGGGGCGTATGCCACGGCCTATGCGCTGGTTGGCGGGAACTACAATCTGCTCGCTGTCCGCATCGGCTCTTTGGTCGCCGGCGATGTGGTGACCCAGCCGGAGATGGGCAGCACACTCGCGGTTCTGCTGGCACTAAGCACGCTGCTGGCTGTGTTCCTCAATCAGCGGATGGTGCGGCGGATGGAAGGATTCAGCGGCAAAAGCGCCGCGCGGCGGGAGCGCAGCAGCGGATTATCCAGACGGCGCCTATCTGCAGTCCGTGAGGAGGCGGGATCATGAATACCCGTAAGGCGGGCTTTGCCCCGCGCACCTTCATGTTCCTGCTCATGGCCTACTTGCTATTGCCGCTGCTGGCAACGGGATTGTACGCTTTTGCCCAGGATTGGCAGAATACACTGCTGCCCCGGAGCTGGACAATGAACTGGTTCGGTGACATGTTTCAGGATATCCGTTTTCTGAAGGCGCTGTGGACCTCGCTGTATTTGTGCATCATCAGCGTTCTGCTCAGCCTTGCCGTGATGCTGCCGGCTGTTTTTGTCATTACGGTTTATTTTCCGCGCTGGGAAAGCTTCATGAAGGGGATTGTTGTACTGCCTTACGCCGTGCCGGGAGTCGTGGCGGCTGTAGGTCTGATCCGCACCTATTCCTCCGGCCCGTTCGACATTTCGGGTACCGCTTATTTGCTGGTTGGGGCTTATTTCGTGGTCATCCTGCCGTATATGTATCAGGGCATCCGCAACAGTCTGCTGAGCGTATCTGCCGTAGAGCTGCTGAATGCCGCCGAACTGCTTGGGGCCCCGAGACGTAAGGCTTTTGTGAATGTGATTCTGCCGAATATCTGGCCTGGAGTCATGGTCTCCGCGCTGCTGTCCTTCTCCGTGCTGTTCGGGGAGTTCGTGTTGACAAATATGCTGGTGGGCGGCCATATCCAGACGATTCAGGTCTATTTGTACCAGCGTGTGGGTGAAAGCGGACATCTGGCCAGCGCGATAGCCATTTCCTATTTTGTGTTTATTCTGCTGCTGTCGGCCGTGCTGATGAAGCTTGGAATGAAGATCAAAAGCCAGGCGAAATAAGACCTAGCGGCTGAAGGCCCACAATAAGGAGGGATCGGGGAATGAACGATTTTTTGAAGCTGCAGGGGGTCCGCAAAAGCTTCGGCGATTCGCCAGTATTAGCCGGCGTGGATCTTAACATTGCAGAGGGGGAGCTGGTCACGCTGCTGGGTCCTTCCGGATGCGGCAAAAGCACGCTCCTGCGCTGCATCGCCGGGCTGACCGAGCTGGATAGCGGCAGCATCCGGCTCTCGGACAAGGAGCTGACGAAGCTGCCGCCGCGCAGCAGGGATGTGGGCATGGTGTTCCAATCCTATGCGCTGTTCCCCAATCTGACCGTCAGTCAGAATGTGGAATATGGGATGCGCATGCGCGGCGTTGCTCCGGCGGCGCGGCGCAGCCGGTGCGAAGAGCTGCTGGCGCTGGTCGATCTCGAAGACAAGCGGGATGTCTATCCGCAGGCGCTGTCCGGCGGACAGCAGCAGCGGGTGGCGCTGGCCCGCTCGCTGGCCGTCCAGCCGAGGCTGCTGCTGCTGGACGAACCGCTCAGCGCGCTAGACGCCAAAATCCGCAAGAATCTGCGGGCGGAAATCCGCGATATTCAGCGGCGGCTCGGGATGACGACGCTGTTCGTCACCCACGACCAGGAGGAAGCGCTGATCCTCTCGGACCGGATCTGCATCATGAACCAGGGTCGCGTGGTGCAGGAAGGCTCCCCGGAGCAGCTGTACAAGGCGCCCCGCACAGAATTCGCTGCCCGGTTCATGGGCAGCTATAACGTACTCAGCCGGGCGGAGGCACTCGCGCTGTTCCGCAGAATTGACAGCCGTTCCGACCGTTTTGCGATCCGTCCCGAGGCTGTCATTCTGCTGCCGGAGGGTGAAGCAATTCAGGATGATGCGGACGGCATGTCCGATGTCCGCGGACATGTTATATCGGTGTCGGTTCTGGGCAATATTATCCGCGCCACTGTCGTGGCCGAGGGTATTAGCCTGACCGTAGACCTGCTCAATGACGGCCGCTGGCTGCGGGTACAGGAAGGGGATTCTGTAACTCTTCTGCTGGATCCTTCCCAACTGCTGCATCTGGAGCAGGAGGGGGCGTGAGAGGTAGGTAATGGTCGCCCCGCCCGCCCCGCCCATCGCCCGCCCGCTGCCTCGTCCATTACCCGTCAAGTCCCGTGCCGCGCGGCGGGCCCTATTCATGGTACAATGAGTAGGCGTTACAGAGGGATGTACAGGAAGGAGCAGTACCTTAATGGAAGCAACCGCACAAGATGTAGCGGAGTGGATGGTCAAGGAGATCCGTTTTACGGGAACCCTGCACCAGACCGCCGCGATAGAATATGTGAAGGCCAATTTTGGCGAGCAGTTTGTGTATGTGAATGAGAACGGGAATGCCTCGTTGTCCAAGGATGTGAAGAAGGCCTTCCGCAAGCTGCATGCCGGAAGAATTGCCTGGGACCGCGACGGATTCCTGTGGGCCTGGACCTGATAAAGGTCCCTATAGCCATCCTCACCTGAAGCAGTATGGCCCTTCAACAAGTATAGGAGCTGACATGAACCACATGCGGGCACTACTCCCCATGTGGTTTTTTTCTATATCCGTATCCCTAAATAAGGAAGGAATAGAATATCTTAATTTTACAGGAATAAATTCCGATAATTATAGAGTCCTATACATCTAAAGTCACAAATACATAAGGATAAAGGGACAGAAAACCGAGTTTGGAACAAAGGCAAACCCGTACGAAAGTCGGAGACGCAAAGCCACGGGCCTACTTCATCCGGGAAGGATGTTAGGGCAGCCGGGCCGCTCAAGGCACTTGGTTTTTTGGCGTGCCTATAAATAGCGCTGGGGGAGAGAAGTGAATGAGGTTTGCAAGGGAAATGAAGTTGTCGCGGTACATGGTGGCCGCAGTGGCGGTGGTATGCATGCTTGGCGGCCTGTTAAGCGGGGGGCTTGGCACGAAGCTGGCTTCGGCAGCCGGGACAGACCCGGGCAGAACGGACTACAGTGTATCCGGTGACCGGATTGTGTGGCTGGAAGCAGATGCGAACGGGGTCAAACAGGTGCACGTGCTAAGTCAAGCCAGCGGAACAAGTAAAGTGCTTACGACCGGTTCATCTGCCAAGGATGCGCCTTCTGTGGGCGGCAACACAGCCGTGTGGGCGGACAAGGGAACGGAGCCGGAATCCTCGCTCAACTGGGATATCTACACTGCGGATCTTGCAACAGGCACCCGTATCAAGCTTAACAAGCAGTCCGGCCCCTATGGGAATCCGACTACGGATGGTGTCGGCGTGGTCTGGTATGAGCGCAACAATTACGGCAGCATGATCTATCATGATCTGGCTACGGGCCTTGAAGCCGACTTAGGTGAGGGACGCTTTCCGGTACTGGCTGATGGGAATGTGGTGTATAAGAATGCCCGTGACGGGGGCCTTAGTCTGCTGGATTTAAGCAGTGGAGTTACACGCGCGCTGGTTAGTCTGGGCGGAGCGAATTACGTGGACTGGTTTGTTTTTAACGGAAATTATGTGCTCTTCAAGCAAAAGAACAGCACCTCCGGGAACAAGGTTGTGCTGCTGAATATCAACGATCTGACGGCTCAGCCTGTGGATCTCACAGAGATGAAATCCGGAGGAACAGATTATGCCTTTATGTCCATAGGTGAGAAGCGGGCTGTTTTTCAGGAAGACATGAACGGTACGGCTACACTTCATCAAGTAAACCTCTCAACCTATGCGGTAGAACGGCTGCCGGCGATAGAGACAGGGGCTAAGCTGATCGGCATAAGCGGCGATAAGCTGCTGTACAGCAGGAGTGATAACTATATAGGATCGGTTGATTTACAAGGGTCAACCACGACCGGTCCGGGAACAACTCCAAACACCGGTACGGGTTCGGCTACGGAAGTGAAGACCCCGGTAGTCACCGGAGCCAAGGACAGTCAAGTGATCGGCAGTGCTGGAGGTACCTTGTCTGTATTGGAAGGCTGGGCGCGGCTGGAGATTTCAGCAGGAACGTTCCCGGATCCTACCACGGTAAGCTTGGCTCAAGCAGAGCTGGATACGAAGGTACTGCTCGACGCAAACGGCAAAAAACTGCAAAAAGCAGGTTCCGTCTGGGAAGTGCAAGCCAGTAGCCCATTCCACATCCCGGCAAAGCTGGCGGTAAGATATCCGCACGAAGAGCCTTGGACGACAGCGCAGGAGAAGCTTGGAATCTACAGCTATGATCCGGCAAAGGGAAGCTGGAGCTATATTGGCGGTGTAACTGCGGCAGAGGAAGGCTATGTGCAGGCCAAGATTACAGCCTCCGGACTGTATGCGGTTATGCTGCGCGACATTGGGTTCACGGATCTGTCAGGCCACTGGGCACAGCAAGCCGTAGAGGTCCTGGCGGCCAGAGGAATTGTGAATGGAATGAATGGAGCCGTGTATGCGCCAAAAGGCATCCTGACCCGGGCTGAATTCACCAAACTGCTGGCAGCAGCGCTTCAATTACAGCCGGTGAAGCCGGATACAGCGACCTTCCGTGATGTTTCAGCTGCGAACTGGTCCTATGCGTATGTGGAGGCGGCAGCAAAGGCCGGAATCGTAACCGGAGAAGCCAGACTTTTTCAGGGCAATGATCCGCTGACCCGTGAACAGATGATGGTGATGCTGATGCGGGCGATTGACAGCACTACGGGAAGCCTGGCCGCTACTGCGGATTTGGATAAGCGTGAGGCTGGACTCGCCGGATTCAAGGACAATGGCAATATTAGCGCATGGGCACGGGAATCCGTAGCGGCTGCGGTCGGGAAGAAGCTGGTGCAGGGCAGCGGACAGCTTTTGAAGCCTAAGGATTCATCTACGCGAGCCGAAGCGGCAGTTATTATGTACAAGCTGCTGGCCGAGCTGAAATTACTATAACTTATAACGGATAGGAGATCAGTCTATGATATTTCGAACGATAACAAGGAAGTGGCGCAGCGGCAGCTTGAAGGCGCGAGTGAACCTCATGCTTGCGCTGCTGCTGGTCCTCTCATATCTCCCGGTTCTTCCGGGACTTACCAACCTCACATCCTCAGTCTTTGCCGCAACGAATATGCGGATTGAACCGAGTGAGCTTAACCCGGAATCTGGGAATAAAGCGGTCATCTCCTTCAGCTTTAATGCTGCGGATAACGGTCAAGACAAACATGAGACGAAGATTAACCTGTGTACTCCGCAAAAAGACGGCTCAGCCCCGATCCTCGGGGATCTGATTACGAGCGGTGTATATGACACGAAGCTGAACGGGGAATACATCGTTCACAAATATGAGTGGGATGGCAAGATCGGAGGCGTGCCCCTGGATGAAGGGCGCTACAACGTCTGCATCTCCCCTGCTGAATATAATGGAGTTGGCGTATATTACGGGCAAATTGCCAGCTTTGAAATTCTTGGCGGCGACGAAGTAGCGCCTCCGGCAGCATTGCAGATCAAACCAGCTGTCTCCGGTCAATCTGTAGTATCCGGGACTGCTGAGCCAGGATCTCTGCTTGAAGTGGAACTCTACTACCCATCCACTAGAGAGGACAAGCTGTTCTCCAATATTGCAGTCAACAGCGCAGGACAATGGAGCCAGCAGATCGGGATCAAGCTGGGGGAAGCCGCGCATATCACGGCGAGAGCGAAGAAAGCCGGTGAGGTCTCAGGGTATTCGGAGCCGCTTGCGGTATTGCGAGCGCCGGCCCCTGCTTTTTCAATCAGCTGGGAAGCTCTGGCGGCTTATTATTATAAGCTGGATACGGTTCAGGCCATGCAGGAAAAGGCGCAGGACATTGCCGTATTGAACCTGTCTGCGACCTCAGCGGGAACAATCAGCGGATTAACCTCCATTTTGCTGACTGATCCCCAGACGACCCGGGTTATCTCCAGCGGGGATCTGTCACAATTTACGGAAGCGGCCATCCGGGACCGGCTGCGGATTGTGAACCCGTCGGGACAGGCGCCGGTTGATCCGGCCCGGGGAGATTTTGTCTACTCGAGTGATTCGATCCGGCTGCAGGCATTGATGCCGCTGCAATTCGGACTGAGCTATCTGAGCCGTGATCCGTTCACAGGTGTCAGTGGCCTGGGATGGCATCATAGCTACGAATGGAAGCTGAACCCGCTGAGCAGCGGTAAGGTGGAGGTTAGGAGTCCGGACGGTTCGCTTTTTGAATATGTGCCTTTGTCCGGAGGAGATTATCTGACCCCGCGCGGGACCGACTGGACGCTAAGTGCGCCATCTGCAGGTGCCTACACCCTCACATCGCCTCAAGGTGATCGGTACCGGTTCAACACGGAGGGGCTGCTGCAATCGGTCACGGATTTGAACGGGAATACTATTACTCTTGCCTATCAGGGAACGAAGCTGGAAACGGTCAGTACCGCCGGGGCCTCTCTGAGCTTAAGTTATGATGGAGCAGGGAAGCTGACCGCTGTAACGGATATGGCCAGCCGGCAGATGTCCTTCCATTACAGTCCGGCAAGTGGAGACCTGATCTCCATTACAGATGTGGATGGTGCCACGACCCATCTAACCTATGATGGCAGCCATCACGTACTCAGCGTAACAGACCCCAAAGGGACTGCGGCGATGAGCGTAGCCTATGATGATCATCAGCGTGTGACCAGCTTTACCGACTTTTATGGGAATGCGAGTTCTTCCAGCTATGAAGGGCGAGTGGCTCCAGTGGTCCGGGGAGAAGAGCCTGATGAAGGTGTGACAGGGATTGACCCTGCGAACGGGCATGATATTCCCGACTCGGATGAAGTGATTCTATCCGGGACGATGAACAATCTCGCCCATGCACCGGCATACAAGATTGTTGAAGGACTGAAACCGCTCATAGCCGGCTATTTGGCTGGCAGTATCGGAACGATTGAGAGCAAGCGGAATGCTTATATTGCCTCTGCGGTTGCGGCTCCAGGCGGGATTGCTGACATTCAAAGTGCGATTGCGGCCAGCAGTGCTTCACCGGCAGTGGTCAGTTCGGGCCAGCTGAATGTGGAAGATAGTGTTACCTTCGGATCGCCCAGCAAGCCTGTAGTCCTGATCGTGGACGGGATGAATACGAATAAGGATATCACCGTGCGGGTATACGGCACATTGATCCTGAAGCAGGGACTGAATGCCAATACTAAGCTGGCGCTGGATGTGCAGAAGGTTCAAGGCTTATACGGTAATCTGTGGTCCGGGGGAACGATTCATCTCAACAATGATTCTTCCGTCAAGGTGGGAGATACGCTGCAGACGGGCAGTCTGACCTACAACAGCGGGGGGCTTACGATTGATGCCCAGCGGATCCTGATTGCCGGAGATTTATCGATCAACACTCGTGTAGAGATGAACATTGCCCAGGAAATGGTCGTTGGCGGGATTGTATCCAATAACCAGACGGCGAATTTGACAGTAACCGGTGGGGATCTGTTCGTTCGTGACAACGTAAGTGTCAACAATAATCTGAATGTACAGACCGGCGGCCTGTTCGTTCTTGGCGGAGATATGACTCCGAACCAGACACCTATCGTCCATACGGGAGTAGGGGCAGGCAAGACGATTTTGACCTATTCCCAAAGTGGTGCCGGCGTTGCGGGTTCCAGCCATGCTAGAGCGGTGAGTGCTGCCGGATTGGCTTCCTCGATTGCCACCACCGCGAATAAGACCACATGGACCAATGCGCTTCATCAGGATACGGCCTATGTGTGGAATAATCACTTCCAGGTTGCTCAGCGGCGGGCAGCCAATGGCTCTATTGTAAAATACAGCTATGACAGCAGCGACCGCGTAACCGCAATTACGGACGCTAACGGCAACAAAAGCAGATTAGCCTATGACGAGCGCGGGAATCAGACGCAGATGACGGACGGGAGTGGATACTCCTCACTTACCCGCTATAATGCGTTGAACAGACCGGTTGAAGAGATTGATGCTTTAGGCAACCGTTCTGCCTATGAATATGATACAGCAGGCAACCTTGTCAAAAGTACGGATGCCCTCGGCAGCACAGTCGCCATTATCAGGGACAGCAAGGGAGTTCCTGTCTCCATGACCGATGCGGAAGGCCATACCACGGCTTACACCAATGATGCCGACGGATTCGCCAAGGAGATCAAAGACCCAAGCGGATATACGACAATTATTGATCGTGATACCCTGCACCGGACCACTCAGGTCAAGGATGCGGACGGCAAGCTGCAGGCCGTCGGTTATGACAAGAAAGACCGTGCAGTTGCTGTCACCAATGCGCTGGACCAGACCCGCAGTGTCACCTATGATGCCAATGGCAATCCGGTGGAGCAGACCGATGAAGCTGGCACAAAGACCGTTAGCAATTACGAGGTGTACCGGATAAACGGCACAGAAGACGCACTTCAGCACAGCACCAGCCAAACTTATGATGCGCTTGGCCGCGTCATAGAAGAGAAGGACGAAGCCGGAGCAGTTACTTCTTACAGTTACGACAATGTGGGCCAATTGAAGGAAGTAACGAATGCTGCAGGTCAGACGAGCACATATACCTATGACGATAACGGAAATAGGCTCACCCAGACAGATGCTAAAGGCAATATTACCTCTTACACGTACAGCAAGCGCAATGAACTGCTGAGTGTAACCGATCCTCTTGGAGCCAAGACGCGATACCGCTACGATGCGGCAGGCAATACCATCAAAGAGACGGATGCGCTAGGCAACAGCACCTACTATGACTACAATGCGCTTGGACAACTGGTGAAGGTAACCGATGCACTTGGTGCAGTCACTGAATACCAGTATGACAAGAACGGCAACCAGGTGGCGGTGATTGATCCCAACCATTCGGTGTGGACAACCAAATACGACAGCCGTGGTCTGGATGCGGGAACCCTTAATCCGCTGAATGAGGAAACTACAGTCACCCGCAATGGCCGCGGACTAATGACTGAATTCACAGATGCGGCAGGACAAAAGACTTCTTACGAATACGATGCGCTGGGACGGAATACACGGGTGCGCAATGCGCTTGGGTATGAGACCTCCTACATCTACGATGCCCGGGGTAATGTAGAGAAGATCACGGATGCGAATCATCATGAGACGAACTTTACCTATGATCCACTGGGCCGATTGACGGATGTGAAGAATGCGGAGGGAAGCACCACCCATTATTCGTACGATGCCTCCGGCAATCTGCTGGACAAGACCAATGCACTGGGAGCAGTGACTTCCTACCAGTACGATGCACTGGGCCGGGTCATTGAATCGGTGAATCCGCTGCAGGAGAAGACCACCCTCGCCTACGATGAGAACGGCAATCTGCAGAAGGTCACTGAACCGGATAATAACACAACCGTATATGCCTATAATAAGGGCAACCAAGTGGAGCAGATTAAGTACGGCACCAATCTCACGGTAAAATATAAATATGACCTCGCGGGCCGCCGCCAGACGATGACGGACAGCACTGGAGACACCAGATATACCTATGACGCGCTGAACCGTCCAACCTCGGTCATTGATCCGCGCGGCAACAACGTGCGTTATGAATGGACCGCAACCGGACAACGCAGCCGGATCATCTACCCGGATAACACCGTGGTCAGTTATGATTACGACAAGCTGGACCGGATCAAGCAGGTTACGGATGCACAGCACCAGATCACCAGCTACCAATATGATGCAGGCGGACGCTTGATAGAGAAGTTGCTACCGAACAGCGGGAAGAGCACCTACAGCTATGATGGCGTGGGACAACTGCTGAAGATGAAGCATATGGCTCCAGGCGGCGGGCTGTTGGAACAACTGACCTATGTCTATGACCCGGCGGGCAACAAAACACGCACGGAGCGCCTGGAAGGCGGCAGCGATGAAGATAACCCGAGCGGTGCACAGCGCCCGGCAGATATCTCAGACTACGCTTACGATGCGCTGAACCAGCTGGTACAAGTGCAGAAGCAGAATGGCTCCACTGTGGTCTATTCCTACGACGCAGTCGGTAACCGTCTGGGTAAAGAGGAAACAGAGGCGGGTATCACCACCCTGGAGAGCTATACCTACGATGCGGCGAACAAGCTGACCCATTTCGAAAAAGGCAACGACTACAAGGACTACACCTACGACCCGCGCGGCAATCTGCTGGAAGTCACCGGGATTGACAGCGAAGCGGTGCTGAGAATGCTCAGAGCAAAGACGAGCGCGCCGAGAATGGCGGTGCAGGGTAGTGTCTATTCCGATGTGAATGCAAGCGGACTAGGGGCAAGCGTGGATGCAAATGCGAATTCGTTGCCTGGCTTGTTAGATCCGTTATCGCTGATTGCAGATCCAGCCTCGGCACTGGGTGGAGCGAATGTTAATCCTGGGACGGGAGTCACCGCAGACGTCTATGGGGCAGACGGAGCGAAGAGTCCTGAGATGCTCTTGAAGGCAGCGAAGGCCTCAGGCCCGCAGGTGCTGGAGAGTAATGAGTGGGATGCCTCGAACCGCCTGATCGGGAACACCAATATGTCCGGTGACTTCACCCAGTACCAATACGACGGTGACGGCAACCGGGTCAGCATGCGGACCACGATCGGAGACGGTGCAATTCAGGATACGTACCTGCCGGGCAATCCTGCCGGTAACCGCGACGGCTGGGAACCGCAGTACAAGAAGCAGCAGGTAGACCTTTATTTTACCAATGACATCACCATGAGCATTCCGCAGCCTTTGACCGCAAGCGGAGCAGACGGACAGAACTGGAAGCAGTCCTATACGTACGGAGCCGGTGAAGAGCGGATCAGCATGAGCTACCTAGCCAGTGGAGACCCGGACAACGATTGGGAGCCAACACCTGGAGCTAGCGGAGCAAGTGCGTCAGGTTCAGCACTGAAGACACTCTACTATCTGAGCGATGCCCAAGGCAGCGTCATAGGGCTGGAAGGCCAGGACGGCAGTATCTCAGCACGGTACCGCTACGACGAATTCGGAGAGACCGAGAAACCTAAGAAATTCGACCTGAACTGGTCCGGCCCGGACAACCTGTTCGGCTACACCAGCCTGGGCTATGATTACTACAGCGGCTACTCCCATGCGCAGGCGCGGGATTTTGACTCGAGTGTGGGGCGGTTTATAAATGAGGATACGTATGAAGGGCAGATTGATAATCCGCAGAGTTTGCATTTGTATACGTATGTAAGGAATAATCCATTAAGATATATGGATCCAAGTGGACATAAGGATATTGATAGTACACCTAAGTTTGGGGATCCAGTCTATGGTACTGCAATTCATATGCAAGTAAAGAATACATTTCAACCTATTATGAATGGGTTATTAGGACCCAACGCTTTTCAATATAATTACAAAGTGAACTATGTAGATGGAACTTACGGTTACGCAGACTTTGTGATTAATACACAAGGAACACTCCAAGTTTATGAATTGAAACCTATCACATATTATAAAAATGCCCAGAGGAATATTGATGGGAAAGCGCAACTAAGCAAGTATGTAAATGGTTTGAACTTAGAGGGGAAACCTGCTGTGAGAGGTGTTTTATGGAACCCCGATAAGGTCAGATTAAAACATCCATATGATCCAACCAAAGAAATTGTACTTGAAACACATTATTCAACAGATCCAGGGATGATATACTATTACGAAAGAAAGAAAACATCTACAGAAGAACCGGTTTATATTACAGTACCACTACCTGAAAAGGGGAAGGAGAAGGAGACGAATAACAATTTGGGTCTGTCAATAATTTTGTGTAAACTCTTTGAAGCATAGTTTCCCCCGAGGGGGAAGTCGCGATTTTAACGCAAGTGTTGACCGACCCGATCGGGGAAAAAGACCGAAAGCTGGAGCAGCATTTGCCCCCAGTTTTGGACTCGCCCTGTCCATTTTTGAGTGACATCGACGGTGGCCAGATAGAGCATTTTAAGCAGAGCTTCATCGGTAGGAAAGATGCTCTTTCCCTTTGTTACTTTACGAAGCTGACGATGGTAACTCTCAATCATATTGGTGGTGTAGATGAGTTTTCGGATCTCAGGCGGGTACTTGAAAAAGGTAGCGAGCTC